>CAYQDU010000300.1:0-4407 GCA_964416275.1 uncultured Anaerolinea sp.
GCTCGCCGGTATCGTTCTCCAAATTGCAGCGCGCCTGGCAGGGAGAGACCTCGACTGCCGTGCAGGCGGCCCCGGCGCCCGGCACGTTCAGCCCGCTGCCGGCGGTAGGCAGCGGCGGCGGTACTACCGGTGGCGCGGTGGACCCGCAGGCGCCGGCCGGCGGCGCTAAGGTCGCCCAGCTGATCGTGGAGAATGGCGGCTATAACCCGGAGACGCTGGAGCTGCCCGCCAACCAGGATATCGAGCTGCACTTGGTGACCAACAACGTCCATTCCTGCTCGCGCGCCTTTGTCATCCCGGCGCTCAAGATCCAGGAGATCCTGCCGGAGACCGGTGACAAGGTGGTCACCATCCCGGCCCAGGCCAGCGGCACGACGCTCGATTTTATGTGCTCGATGGGCATGTTCACCGGGGTGATCGAGTTCAAATAAAGTGAGATCGTGATAAGCAAAATATTTATGATTCCCAAGGAACATTTTGGACACTCCCGGCACCATCGGTAGTACTTTCGGGGAGCGCTGGGGCTGCCATAAAAGTAACGTTTGGGATAGCCCCAGTGCTAAACAGAGAATTTGGGAGTGCATTGCCCCCACTTGGGGGCAATGCACTCCCAAACCCATTTTTTAGACATCCCCATGGCGCATCCAGGGGTTATGCATTTACTATTTCTGAATAATGGGTAAGAGGCAGGAATACCAGAAGGAGATCCCGCTCGGCACGGGGAAGACCAGGGCAGCGCTGGCGTTGTAGGTGGCGGCGGTATGGTCCAGGATGAAGCTGGCGACGGCGGCCTGATTTTGCTGGAGGGTCACGTGGTAGATGCCTTCATCGGCGTTGACCGTGGTTACCGCAAAGGTAGCGTTCCCGCTGGTGTCGCTGGTGACTTCACCTAGATAAGTGCCGTTGGCGTAGATTTCGGCGGTGGTGTTAGGCAGGTAACCGCTCAAGTTGATGGAGAGGCTGCTACCGGGTGCGCCACGGGCCTGGCTGACGGTGAGGCTGGGCTTAAAGCTGCCCATCAACTGGCGGTCTTCCAGTTGGAAGCCGGCGACGATGCTGGGGGCTTCCAGCACCCAATCAGCCCCCAGGCCGCCCTCTTTGACACTGAGGTTGCCTCCCACATCCAGGACGCCAATACGGCTGCCCTTGATCTGGAAGCTGGCGATTTGCCCGGCTTCGACGGTCCATTCCGCCGTCGGGATGCCTTCTTTGACCTGCAGGGTGCCGGCGTTGTTCAGGACGGCAATGCGGTTGCCATCCAATTGGAAGGAGCGCACTGGCCCACCCAGGTTGGTCCAGCTGCTATCCAGGGCGCCGTCTTTGATGTACAGCTCGTTGGCGGCGTTGATCACACCTACCCGGTCGCCCTCCAATTGAAAGGCTTTCACGGTGCCGCCCAGGTTAGCCCAGGGCGTTTCTAGGCTGCCCTCTTTGACCAGCAGCTCGCTGGCAGTGTTCAAGGCGCCCACCCGGTCGCCGTTCAACTGGAAAGCGGTGAAGCCACTACCCAAATGGACCCAATCAGCCCCCAGGCCGCCCTCTTTGACGCTGAGGTTGCCTCCCACATCCAGGACGCCAATACGGCTGCCCTTGATCTGGAAGCTGGCGATTTGCCCGGCTTCGACGGTCCATTCCGCCGTCGGGATGCCTTCTTTGACCTGCAGGGTGCCGGCGTTGTTCAGGACGGCAATGCGGTTGCCATCCAATTGGAAGGAGCGCACTGGCCCACCCAGGTTGGTCCAGCTGCTATCCAGGGCGCCGTCTTTGATGTACAGCTCGTTGGCGGCGTTGATCACACCTACCCGGTCGCCCTCCAATTGAAAGGCTTTCACGGTGCCGCCCAGGTTAGCCCAGGGCGCCCACAGACCGCCGTCTTTTACAGACAGTTTCCCGGCCGCGTCAATGAAACCGATGCGCTTGTATTCGACCACCGGTGGAGCCGGCTCGGTGTTCTGGGAGACGATGGTGTCGCCAGTGCTGGTTGGACTGCCGTGTAGTTCATCTTCGGGGTGCTCGTCGAAGATCATAGGCTGTTCGTCTTCGTGAGCCAGGGAACACTGCCCGTTCACTTTTTTTGTGACGGAGAGATGCAGGTGGGGGTTCTTTGAAACGCCGGAGTCGCCAGACTGAGCAATCACTTTGCCCTGGCTGACGGCCATCCCCTCACTCACGTAACGCGTTTGTAGATGGAAATAATTGGAACAGTATCCATCCTGGTGATCGATCACAATGTGATTGGCCATCTTATCGTTGTACTCATAATAGGCCTCAACAACCACGCCACTGTGGATGGCTAAAACATCTTTATACTTCATTGAAAAATCGACAGCGTGCCGGTTGGTTCCAGCATGACAATTTCCATCGCAGTAAACCCGGTATTTTTCTCCGGCCCGATAGGGCAGGCGGATGCCGGAATAGCTGGTTTGGGCTTTTGTGGACGCGGGCTGCGGCTGGAACAGGGTGGTCAGGACCAGCAGGGCCATGCCGAAATGGATCATTTTTTGTGCAAGTCTGATAAACACAAGAAGCTCTCCTTTCAAGATTGTATTTCACTTTACTGTAGCGGTGGAACGTTGGAAGGTCTGCCAGGAAGCAGCAGCGCCGGTTGGTACGGATTTAATTTTCGTTTGGCTGATATTTCCTCCCTGCTGTGGTCCGCGCCCATCCGCGTTTATCTTTTGAGCAATCTGTTGCTGAATAGCCTACCGCTAAACGGAATGGATTTTGGGTCGGGTTGTAAACCTTCAGATATTGCCGATATCGAGTGCGGACAATAAATTGATTGGTTATTAATTGGGTAAGGAGTCGCTGGCAGAAATTCTATCACGTCTACGCAAAGTCGTATCATCTGCCGAGCGTGCCATTCACTCTGCACTGGGGTAGGGTGCGGGCTGCGATTGGTAGGGAACACCGTTGGATGGGTAGCATGATAATCACGCTAAAACGCGCTGATGCTGCGCAGGTGGGAAACCTATCCTCACGCCCGACCAGAGCTATCCAAAAAGAATAGGTTTTGGACAGCCTCTTCGCTCCTTTTTAGACCGCCCTAGAGGTACAATAGCCGCATGGATCTGCTCAAACGTGTCCTATCCTTCTTCTCATCCCCGGCCGCCACCGACGCCTCCTGCCATTGGATCACCGTGCGCTGCCGGCGCTGCAACGAAATCATCCGGGCGCGCGTCGATTTGCGCAACGACCTGAGCGCCGAATACGGCGATGGCGGGCAGGGCGGCGGTGTCACCTACTTCTGCCGTAAGACCCTGATGGGTGAGGGGCACTGCTTCCAACGCATCGAGGTCGAGCTGACCTTCGACAGCCAGCACCAGCTGGTCAATCGAGAAATCAGCGGCGGGCAGTTCGTCGATGAATAAAAAAAGAGTGCGGCCAACAGGCCGCACTCTTTTTTTATTCATCGAAAGACTTACGCGTCAATGGCGTTCATCTCGGCCGGGATGCCCTGGCTGACTTGGCGGAAGACCAGCTTGTCGGTGGTCTCGTCCAGGTCGACGATGATGGTGTCGCCTTCCGAGAAGGTCCCGCTCAGCAGGCTGATCGAGAGCGGGCTCTCGACGTGCTTCTGCAAGGCCCGCTTGAGCGGGCGGGCGCCAAAGGCGGTATCGAAACCTTCTTTGGCCAGCCACTGCCGGGCGCCGGGGGTGATCTCTACGTTCAAGCCGCGCTCGTGCAGGCGCTCCGCCACTTCTTTCATCTGCAGATCGACGATGTTGCTCATCTGCTCCAGCGACAGCGGCGAGAAGGTGATGATCTCGTCGATGCGGTTGAGGAACTCGGGCCGGAAAGCGCCCTTGAGCGCCTTCTCGATCTTCTCGTGTTCCGCCCGCTCTTCGCTGTCGCCGCGGTTCTGCAGGAAGCCCAGGCTGCCGGAACGGCGCACGTACTCGGTGCCCAGGTTGCTGGTCATGATCAGCACCGTGTTGCGGAAGTCCACCGTGCGGCCCTGGCCATCGGTCATCTGGCCGTCGTCCAGGATTTGCAGCAGGGCGTTCCACACTTCGGGGTGGGCCTTTTCGATCTCGTCGAACAGGATCACCCGGTAGGGGCGGCGGCGCACGGCTTCGGTCAGCTGGCCGCCTTCCTCGTACCCGACGTAGCCCGGAGGTGCCCCGAACAGGCGCGAGACGGTGTGCTGCTCGCGGTATTCGCTCATGTCAATGCGCACCAGGGCGTCTTCATCATCGAACATGAACTCGGCCAGCGCTTTGGCCAGCTCGGTCTTGCCCACGCCCGACGGACCGATGAAGATGAACGAGCCGATTGGCCGGCGCGGGTCCTTGAGCCCGGAGCGGGCCCGGCGGATGGCGTCTGAGATGGCCCGGATGGCCTCGTCCTGACCGATGATGCGCTCGTGCAGGCGCTCCTCCATGTGGAGCAGCTTCTGCGACTCGG
>CAYQDU010000301.1:0-4395 GCA_964416275.1 uncultured Anaerolinea sp.
GACGAGATCGACAAGCTGGGCCAGGATTTCCGGGGCGACCCGGCCTCGGCCCTGCTGGAAGTGCTGGACCCCGAGCAGAATTACGCTTTTTCAGATCATTATCTGGAGCTGCCCTACGAC
Organism: uncultured Anaerolinea sp.; assembly: GCA_964416275.1. Taxonomy (GTDB): domain Bacteria; phylum Chloroflexota; class Anaerolineae; order Anaerolineales; family UBA4823; genus RBG-16-57-11. The sequence continues at coordinate 121 of CAYQDU010000301.1, forward strand.
CTGTCGCGGGTGATGTTTATCACCACCGCCAACACCACCGGCACCATCCCCCCGGCCCTGCTCGACCGGATGGAGCTGATCGAATTCCCCGGCTACATCGAGGAAGAAAAGCTGGAGATCGCACGCAGCTTCCTCATCCCGCGCCAGCTTGACGAGAACGGCTTGCAGGAAGGCGAGCTGCGCCTGGCCGACAATGCCGTGCTGCGGGTGGTGCGCGAATACACCTACGAGGCCGGGGTGCGCAACCTGGAACGTGAGATCGGGCGCATCTGTCGCAAGGTGGCTCGCCTGAAGGCCGAAGGCAAGCGTTACCCCAGCAGCATCAACGTCCAGGCGGTCGAGCGTTTCTTAGGCCCGCCGCAGTTCTTCAATTTGGAAGCCGAGCGCCAGAACGAAGTGGGCGTGGCTACCGCTGTGGCCTGGACCGAAAACGGCGGCGAGATCATGCCAGTGGAAGTGCTGCTGATGGAAGGTAAGGGCAACATGCAGATCACCGGCCAGATTGGCTCGGTAATGCAGGAATCGGCCCAGGCAGCCCTCTCGTTCCTCAAGTCGCGCTCGCGCCAGTTAGGGATCGACCCAGAAGTGTACGAACAGGTGGATATTCACCTGCACATCCCGGAAGGGGCCATCCCCAAAGATGGCCCCAGTGCTGGGATCACGATCTGCACCGCTCTGATCTCGGCCTTCACCGGGCGCGAGGTGTACAAAGATGTGGGCATGACCGGCGAGATCACCCTGCGCGGCAAGGTGCTGCCAGTGGGCGGGCTGCGCGAAAAGGTGCTGGCGGCCTACCGGGCCGGGATCAAGACCGTCATCCTGCCGCGCAAGAACCTGAAAGACCTGATCGACCTGCCCAAGCGGGCCAAAGCCGAGCTGAAGATCGTCCCCATCGACCACATGGACGAAGTGATCGATCTGGCGATGACCCCGGCCGAGACGCGCCCGCCTCGCACCCGGCGCAAGAAAGAAAAACACGAGGCAGAGGCCGAGAAGTCGGCCGTCGAGGTGGTGGAAAGCCAGACTGAATCGGGAAAGGGGAGCGAGGCCTGAGGCCATCTCTTTTAATCCTCTTCCCAGGCGAGCTTCGCTTGCCAGTCACCTCTACCCCGGTTAAGTGGGGAGCTGCCCCTCCTCCAGCTTTGCCGGGAAAAATTATATTTTGGAGTTTGCAGATGGCATAGCCATCTGCAAACTCCAAAATAGTTTGGCTCTTCCGCCGAAGGCAGGGCAGAAGAGCCAGGAATGTGTCCATCCACAGGCGAAGGGGAGTTCCGTTGATGACCGAATCGTCATCCTCCAGCGCGGCCGATGAAATCCAATCTCTGCTGGCCCAGGGCATGGGGCCAGAGCTGCACTGGTTCCCGGCCGATACACCTGCCTCGCGCCTGGCGGCTGTGTTGGCCGGGATGGCAAACACGCGCGGCGGGGTGGTGCTGTTAGGTATTGCCCCCCGCTCTGCCCAGGTGCAAGGACTGCCCGACCTTGAGGCCGCTCTCGACCTGGTATTCCAGGCCGCTTTGCTGGTCGATCCGCCGCTGGTGCTGCCGCTGCCGCAGATTGTGCATTTGCCAGCAGCGGTGCTGCGGGTGATCGTCCCGGCCGGGCTGCCCAATGTCTATAGCCTGGACGGAAGCTACCTGGGCCGGGAAGGCCGCCAGACGGCCCCGCTGCCCGCCCGCCGCCTGCGCCAGCTCTTAATGGAGCGCGGCGTGATCCAGTTTGAGGCTCAGACCCCGCCGGGAGCAAGCCTGGACGACCTTGACCCCGAAAAAGTGGCCGCCTACACGGCCGCTCTGCGACTCTCTGGCGACGAAACCAACGAAGAAGTGCTGCTGCGGCGCGGCTGCCTGCGCCCGGCTGATGCTCCTGGCGCGTCGCCCGCCTATCGTCCCACCTACGCCGCTCTGCTGTTGTTTGGCCGCCAGCCCCAACGCTGGCTGCCGGGCGCTACGATCCTGGCGGCCCGCTTTTCTGGCCCCACCCTGACCGACCGCTTTATCAAACAGGAGATTGGTGGAACCCTGCCCGACCAGCTCTTCCAGGCCGAGGCGTTTATCCGCGACCATCTGCGCAGCCTGGTGAACATGGTGGGCCTGGCCCACGCAGAGACGCCTGAGTATCCGCTGGAGGCGCTGCGCGAAGTGCTGGTCAACGCCGTGGCGCACCGCGATTACAACGTCCAGGGCGACTGCATTCACATCCACCTGTTCACCGATCGGATCGAAATCCACTCTCCGGGCGGGCTGCCCGGCCCAATGACCCTGGACAACCTGCTGGAGGCGCGCTTCTCGCGCAACCCGGTGACGATGCAGGTGCTGTCTGACCTGGGGTTTGTGGAGCGCCTGGGCTATGGCCTGAACCGGGTGGTGACGGTCATGCGCCAGAATGGGCTGCGCCCGCCGGTGTTCGATGAATTGGCCGGCGCGTTCCGGGTGACGCTGTACAGCGCCTTCCCCGGCCAGGCGGCCCTGGCTCCGCTCGAAGCCGGGCTGCCTTCGGGCGCAGCGCCTGCCCCGCCGCCTGTATGGCCGCCGACCGATTTAGGCCCCTATCAAGACCTCGACCTCAACCCACGCCAGCAGTTGGCCGTGGCCTTTCTGCTTCAGCGCAAGCGCATCACCAACCGCGAGTATCAGGACCTCTGCCCCGACGTACACGCCGAAACCCTGCGCCGCGACCTGGCCGACCTGGTAGCGCGCCGCCTGCTGATGAAGGTGGGCGATAAACGAGCGACGTATTATATTCTGAAGAAGACGGACAAGTAGACCACCAACCGCGGCGTGTACCCCGGCGGCGATCTTCCGCCCTACTTCGCCCCAATCCGGTACACCGCGCCGTCGCCGGAGAGAATGTACACCTCGCCGGCCTGGTCTTCGCCAAAGCTGGTGGGGTTAGCCGCGCTGAGGCTGGTCAGGTTTGTTTCCCAGCCCGAACCGGCCGGCCGCATCTGCCAGATTTTTCCTTTACAGTAATCGGCAAAGAAGTAAATGCCTTGCAGGGCCAGCGCGGCGCTGCCGCGATAGACAAACCCGCCGGTCACCGAGCAGCCGTTGGCGTCGCCCGCGCCGTGGGTGTAGACGGTCGCCGGGGCCACGTAGCCGGGCGGCGGTGTGCAGTTGCTGGCCGGGGAGTAGCATTGGTCGCCTTCCAGCGTGTTCCAGCCGTAGTTGGCCCCGCCGGCGAACCCGGCGGCCTGGAAATTGATCTCCTCGACCTGATCCTGGCCTACGTCAGCAATGTACAGGTCACCGGTAGCCCGGTCGAAGGAGAAGCGCCACGGGTTGCGCAGCCCCACGGCCCAGATTTCGGGCCGGTAGGCTGCCTGGCTGCGGAAGGGATTGTCGGCCGGGATGGCGTAGGCCGGGCCGGTCTGGGCCCCAAAGGCGGCCGGTAGATAAACCCGGAACGTCTGGTTGGCGGGCGGGGCAGCCGGCCAGCGGTCGCCTACGTCGATGCGCAAAATTTTGCCCAACAGCGAGGCCGGGTTCTGGGCGTTGCCGAACGGATCGCCGCCCCCGCCCCCGTCGCCTGTGCCGATATACAGGTAGCCGTCTGGTCCAAAGGCGATCTGCCCGCCGTTATGATTGCCAAAGGTGGGATGTTCCAGCAGCAAGATCGGGTCTTCCCGGTTGGGGTTGGCCGTGCCAGGGTCGTTGGCGCTCAGATGGAAGCGCGAAACCTGGTTGTTGCCGTCTTTGCGGGTGTAATAGACGTAGAAATAGCGTCGTTGGGCGAAACCGGAGGGGAAGGCCAGCCCCAGCAGGCCCTGCTCGCCGTTGAAGCTCACCCGGTCGGTGATGTCGAGCAGGGGCGCGGGCAAGAGGTTGCCGCCCTGCCAAACCCGGATGCGCCCGGCCTGCTCGACGATAAAAGCGCGCCCGCTGCCGTCTCCGGCGTGGGTAAGCTGCACCGGGGCCTCCAGCCCGCTGACCACCGGGGTGATGGTAATGTCCGGCCAGGCGGCCGGCGCGGCGCTTCTGGGTACAGCGCTCCCTAGCGCCGCACCCAGAAGCGCCGCGCCCAGAGCCAGCAGCCCTCCGATTTTTTCCATGATCTGCATGTTGCCTCCAATAGACAGATATATATCATAAATATTATCGTATATATCTGTCTATTGGATCATAGGATGATTAGAAACGGCTCTCCCGGCTTCGCCGGGAAAAATGGTTAATTGTGGATTTTGTCGCACGAAGTGCGACAAAATCCATGCAATATTTCTAGTAGATCGTCTAAGGTGAAAGCTTGATCTGGTACGGAACTTGCATAGAACCA
>CAYQDU010000302.1:0-4360 GCA_964416275.1 uncultured Anaerolinea sp.
ACTAGTTTACTCCTTTTTAAGCGATTTGGTTCAGAAATTACGCCTAACGAAAATGGCTCTCCTGCCTTTGGCGGAAGAGCCGCTAAAATAAGGGGGGCTGTCCTAAATAGTTCTTTGGGGGCGGCCCCCCGCAATTGTCTAAGGAAACGGATGCTCCGATTCTGCTATAGTTAATATAGGCTTTCCCGGTTTCGCCGGGAAGGAGAGTATATGGTCGCACAAACGTGGGCCACGCAAAATGTCCTACCGCCGATTTGCGCAGCCGCGGTAGAGTGCGGTATTCATTTTTGGCTCTTCCGCCGAAGGCGGGAACTTTTACTATTATTGGGAAAATGGGCGGCGTAGCCGCCCATTTTCCCAATAAAGGAGGCGCCTCATGTTTCAGGAAATTCTGCTAGCCGTCGATGGATCGGAGCATGCCTTGAAAGCCGCGGGCGTGGCAGGCGAATTGGCCCGCTGCATGCACGCCAACCTGCACGTGGTCACGGTTTACGACCCCATTCCACCCTATTTGCAAGAGCCGGGCTTGCAAGAGGCCATGGATCAGCGCTTTGCCCAGGCCGAGCAGGTGCTGGCTGAGGCCCTGGCGCGCATCGGCGACGCCCCCGGCCAGGTCAAGGTTGAACAATTGGAAGGGCCGGTGGCCGAGGCGGTGCTGAACATGCTGCAGACCCGAGCCTATGATCTGGTGGTGATGGGGGCCCGCGGCCTGGGTCGCCTGCAAGGGCTGCTGCTGGGCAGCCAGAGCCAGAAGGTGGTCGCCCACGCTCCCTGTCCGGTGCTGCTGGTGCGCTAATCAAAATTTTGGCTCTTCCGCCGAAGGCGGGAGAGCCGAGATTCCCTCTTGACAAAATTTTCAAACGGCTTATACTGAGTGAGTACTCACTTTTTGAGTGAGCGCTCACCAAAATTGGGCAATGATCGGCGGCGCCCCAAGCGGCTCCCGCCGATCATTCTTTGCTCCGCACCTGAAAAACATGGAGAGGCTATGTCCGACCCTGAGCATACAGCAATCGCCCGCCGCGAGGCCGAAGCCGCCCGTAAGCAGGATCAGATCCTGGACGCTGCCGCTCGCCTGTTTGCTGAGCGTGGCTTCCACCGCACCACCACCAAAGACATTGCCCTGGCGGCGGAGGTCTCGGAAGGAACTCTGTACAATTACTTCGACAACAAGAACGACCTGCTCTTTAGCATCCTGGAGCGCCTGGGCGAGTACGAGCTGCCCACCAACTGGAAAGACGAGGCCCTGGCCACCGGCGCGCGCGAATTCATGGCGCAGATGCTGGGCTTGCGGCGCAGCTTTGTCGAGCAGAACGCGGTCATGCTCCAGGCCATCCTGTCCGAAATCCTGGCCAATGCCGGGCTGCGCCAGCGCTACAACGCCCAAATGATCGCTCCTACCGTGGCCGCCCTCGAGCAGGATTTCGAGGCTCGGGCCCAGCTCGGCCAGTTGATCTCCGACCTGGATGCCCCCGCCACCGCCCGCCTGATTATCAGCCTGTATTTGGGGCTGTTCATTCTACAAGTCTTGGGCGATCCCCTGGTTAAGGGCGAGTGGGATCGCCTGGTGGATAGCTTTATCCACATGGTTTTCGACGGCCTCAGCCCGCACAAAGAAACCGGCCATTAAAATTTGTAGCCTCTTCTGGCAGCTCCTCACTCAACCGGGGTGCGGATGACTGGCGAGCTTCGCCTGGCGAGCAAAGCTCGCCTGGAAAGAGAATGAATCGTGGATTTTGTCGCCCTTCGGGCGATAAAATCCACGTAACCTCTCTTCTTGCCGGCGCTCGCAGAGCGCCACTCCTGTTCCGCGGTTTAATGGGGTGCTGCCTCTTCCGGCTTTGCCGGAGAAATTTCCATGTTGGATGGTTTGCGGGTGACGCCACCCGCAAACCATCCAATATTGTAGATTGCTGAATGCGAATGACGACTGCGCCGTATTCAGCTTCAGCAATCCTTGTTCGGAGAGTAGAAATGTTCATCAAGAACCTTCTCCGCCGGAAAGTACGCACGCTGCTCACCATTTTGGGGGTGGCGATTGGCGTGGCCGCCATCATCGGGCTGGGCGCCCTGGCGAACGGCCTGCAATCGGGCTACGGCTCGATGCTGAAAGGGGCCAAGGCCGACCTGGTGCTGAGCCAACCCGACGCCATGGACCCCGCCTACAGTTCGGTGGACGACCAATTAGGCCAGGAGCTGCTGGCCGCGCCGGAAGTTTCGGAAGTCAGCGGCATGATCCAGGGCTTTGTGGCCGCCGAGGGCGAGCCGTTCTTCTTCGTCTTTGGCTACCCGGCCGATAGCTTCATCCTCAAACGCTTTACAGTGATCGCCGGGGTGAACCTGGAAGACCGGTCGATCCAGCGCTCTCAAGGCGCGCCCATCCTGTTGGGCAGCGCCACTGCCGAGGTGATGAAGAAAAGCGTGGGCGATACCATCCGCCTGACCGGTTCAGTCTACCGGGTGGTGGGCATTTACCAGACCGGCGATGCCTTCGAAGACAGCGGCGCAGTTCTGGGCCTCAAAGACGCCCAGGAACTGCTCGGCCGGCCGCGCCAGGTGAGCTTGTATTACATCCGCCTGAAAGACCCGACGCTCAAGGATCGCTTTTTAACCCGGGTGGAACGCCAGTGGAACAACCTGGCCCTGTCTGGATCGCAGGAGTTCGCTCAGAAGCAGTCGTTAGGGACGATGCTGCAAGGGTTCGTGTGGGCCATTGGCGGGCTGGCAATTCTCATCGGTGGGATCGGCATGATGAACGCCCAGTTGATGGCGGTTATGGAGCGCACGCGTGAGATCGGCGTGCTGCGCGCCATCGGCTGGAGCCGCGGCCGGGTGCTGCGGATGATCCTGATGGAGTCGCTGGCAGTCTGCCTGGCAGGCGGCGCAGCCGGGCTGGCTATCGGCTATGAGCTGATCGTCTGGCTGTCGAAAGCCTCGGTGGTGGTGGGCGTGAATACAGGGAACATCAACGCCAACCTGCTGACCCAGGCCTTCGTGGTAGTGGCCCTGCTGGGGCTGGCAGGCGGGCTGTACCCGGCCTGGCGGGCCTCGCGTATGGCCCCGGTCGAGGCCCTGCGCTACGAAGGCGGCTCGTCGGGCAGCAAAATTCACCGCCTGCCCTTCGGCGGTATGGCGATCCAAAACCTGTGGCAGCGCGCCTCGCGCACCCTCATTACCCTGGCGGTCATCGGCCTGACGGTGGGGGCCATCATCGCCATCCAGAGCCTGGTAGGCGGGATGGTCAACGAGATGAGCGGCTGGCTGGGGGGGCAGGCCGAAATTATGCTGCGCCAGGCCGACATTGCCGATACCAGCCTATCGAGCATCGACGAGCGCGTCCTGGACAAGATCGCCGCCCTGCCCGAAGTTCAAGACGTGAACGGGATGATGCTCACAGCCGTGATGACGCCGGATACCGGCGGCTTCTTCCTGATCCTGGGCTACCCACCCCACAGCTTCATGCTCAAAAACATCCACCTGATCGAGGGCGAAGATCTGACCACCAATCACCAGATTCTGCTGGGCAAGAGCATGGCCGATGGGATGAACAAACACGCCGGCAACACCTTAGACCTGGCGGGCCAGCGCTTTCGGATCGTGGGCGTGTATGAGTCGAAGATCAGCTACGAGGAGATGGGGGGGATCATGACCCTGCGCGACGCCCAGCAGTTCATGGGCAAGCCGCGCAAGGTCACGATGGGCGCCATCAAACTCAAAGACCCCCAGCAGGCCGAGCGGCTGACCGCCCAGATCAACCGCGAGTATCCCGACGTTCACGCCGCCCTGGCGGGCGATTTCGTCAGCCAGATGCCCGATATGCAAAATTCGGATGGCATGATCAACGGCATCACCTTCCTGGCGATTCTGGTGGGCGGGGTGGGTGTGCTGAACACCATGCTGATGTCGGTCTTCGAGCGCACGCGCGAGATCGGCGTGCTGCGCGCCCTGGGCTGGAGCGGCTTCCGCGTCTTGGGCCTGATCTTGCGCGAAGCCGTGACCCTGGGTGTGCTGGGCGGGGCGGCTGGCATCCTGACCGCCTTCCTGCTGTTGGCGCTGCTCAACCAGGTGCCCTGGTTGAGCGGGCTGCTGCGCCCGCAGTGGGATGTGGCGATGTTTGTCAAAGCCATCAGCGTGGCGCTGTCGCTGGGCGTCTTGGGCGGGCTGTACCCGGCCTACCGGGCCACCCGCTTGCAGCCGGTCGAGGCGCTGCGGTATGAATGATGAAAATTCTGGTTCTTCCGCCAAAGGCGGGAATTTTTCTATGTTTTGGGAAAATGTGTGGCTACGCCGCCCATTTCCCCAAAATATGACCTCGATTTTGTCGCACTTTGTGCGACAAAATCCACGGAACAACTCTTTT
>CAYQDU010000303.1:0-4356 GCA_964416275.1 uncultured Anaerolinea sp.
TGATGGCACGGTGGAATGCTGGGGGGGGAACAGCGCCGGCCAGGCGCCGCGCCTGGCGCTGCCGGCCAGCCTGCCGGGCAGCCTGGTAGGGGTAAGCTACAGCCAGAGTGTGGCCGCCAGCGGCGGCACAGAACCCTATACCTACAGCGTGAGCGGCAGCCTGCCGCCCGGGCTGAGCCTGGGCAGCGATGGCACGTTGAGCGGCACGCCCACTACCACCGGCCGCTACACCTTCACCATCTACGCCGTCGATTCCCGCGCCAACCTGCCCCTGTCGCGCCGGATGAGCTACAGCGTGGTGATCAACACCGCGCCGCTGCTGGCGGCCATCGGAGACAAAGTCGCCAGCGAAGGCGTGCTGCTGCGCTTCACCGCCAGCGCCACCGACCCCGACGCCGGCCAGACACTGAGCTACGCCCTGGGGGCGGGTGCGCCGGAGGGGGCCAGCATCGACGCCGCCACAGGCGTCTTCACCTGGACGCCCACCGCGGCCCAGGGTGGCCAGGCCTACGCCATCACCGTCGCAGTCAGCGACGGGGCGGGCGGCGACCACAGCCGCACCTTCCAGGTGACGGTGAATGAGAAACTGGATGTGATCAGCACGGGTGGCCGGCACAGCTGCTCGCTGGCGCCCGATGGCCGCATCGACTGCTGGGGAGACAACGAATACGGCCAGGCGGACGACCCGCTGGCCGACCCGGCCAATCCGTTCGCCCAGGTCAGTGCCGGTTGGCTGCACACCTGCGGGCTGAAGTCCGATGGCAGCGTGGACTGCTGGGGAGCCACCGGCGATGGCATCGACTACGGCCAGGCCGCCGACCAGGCGGCCGATCCGGCCAACCCCTTCATCCAGATCGGCACGGGCGATTACCACACCTGCGGGTTGAAAGCCGATGGCAGCCTGGCCTGCTGGGGCTACAACAGCGCCGGCCAGATGAATGCCCCGGCGGTCGATCCGGCCAACCCCTTCACCCAGCTCAGCGTGCGTGGGGTCCACAACTGCGCCCTGAAGCGCGATGGCAGCGTGGACTGCTGGGGGGGCAACTTCACCGGCGAGGCCGTCGACCAGGCCGCCGACCCGGCCAACCCCTACACCCAGGTCAGCGCCGGCTGGCAGCACAACTGCGCCCTGAAGCGCGATGGCAGCATGCACTGCTGGGGGGGCAACGACCACGGCCAGACCGTCGACCAGGCGGGTCCCTTTACCCGGATCAGCGCCGGCTGGTACCACACCTGCGTGCTGAAGAGCGACGGCAGCGTGGACTGCTGGGGCTACAACTACTACGGCCAGGCGGATGACCCGGCCGCCGACCCGCTGCATCCCTTCGCCCAGGTCAGCGCAGGGTATAACCACACCTGCGGGCTGAAATCCGATGCCACGCTGGCGTGCTGGGGAGAGAACATCCTCGGCCAGGCGCCGCGCCTGGCGCTGCCGGCCGGCCTGCCGGGCGGTGCGGTGGGGGCGAGCTACAGCCAGAGTGCCGCCGCCAGCGGCGGCACGGAACCCTACACCTACAGCCTGAGCGGCAGCCTGCCGCCCGGGTTGAGCCTGGGCAGCGACGGCACGCTGAGCGGCACACCCACGGCCGGCGGCAGCTACACCTTCGCCATCTACGCCGTCGATGCTCGCCCCAACCTGCCCCTGTCGCACCAGCAGAGCTATACGCTGTCATTCAACAACGCTCCGCAGCTGAATGCGATCGGTGACTGGAGCGTCACCGAGGGCAGCCTGCTAAGCTTCACCGCCAGCGCCACCGATGCCGACGCCGGCCAGACCTTGACCTACGCCCTGGGGGCGGGTGCGCCGGAGGGCGCCAGCATCGACGCCAGCAGCGGCCTGTTCACCTGGACGCCCAGCGAGGCCCAGGGGCCGGAGATCTACCCGATTACCATCCTGGTCAGCGATGACGGCTCGCCCGTGCAGAGCGACTGGGAGCGCATCCTGGTGACGGTCAACCAGCCCGGCCAGGCCGTGGTGCTGGCGTCGATCGGCGACAAAATCGCCAGCCAGGGGGTGCAGCTGAGCTTCAGCGTCATCGCCAGGCACGCCGAGCCCGGCCAGGCGCTGAGCCATGCACTGGAGGGGGCGCCGGAGGGCGCCAGCATCGACGCCGCCACAGGCGTCTTCACCTGGACGCCCACCGCGGCCCAGGCCGGCCAGGCCTATCCCATCACCATCACGGCCAGCGACGGGGCGGGCGGTAGCCAAAGCCGCACCTTTAAGGTGACGGTGATGGCGCCGCAGATGCTCACGTCGGGTGCCAACCACACCTGCTGGCTGGCGCCCGACGGCAGCGTGGACTGTTGGGGCTACAACGGCGACGGCCGGGCGGAAGACCAGCCGGTCACCCCGGGCAACCCCTTCACCCAGCTCAGCGCGGGCAGGTTCCATACCTGTGGGGTGACGGCCAACGGCAGTATGGACTGCTGGGGAACGCCGGCCGGCAGTAACGATTTCGGCCAGGCGCTCGACCAGCCGGGCGATCCGCTCAACCCCTTCGCCCAGGTCAGCACGGGCTATTGGCACACCTGTGCCCTCAAGCATGACGGCAGTGTAGACTGCTGGGGGAGCAACTACGAGGGACAGTCAGCCGCCCAGGCGGCCGACCCGGACAACCCCTTCACCCAGGTCAGTGCGGCGATTTACCACACCTGCGGGCTGAAGTCCGATGGCAGCGTGGACTGCTGGGGGTACAATGGCGACGGCCAGGCAGCCGCCCAGGCGGCCGACCCGGACAACCCCTTCACCCAGGTCAGCGCGGCGGTTTACCACACCTGTGCGCTGAAGGCCGATGGCAGCGTGGACTGCTGGGGGACGTCCTCGGGCAGTAACGATTATGGCCAGGCGGCCGACCCGGTCTTTGACCCGGCCAACCCCTTCACTCAGGTCAGCGTAGGGTATTACCACACCTGCGGCGTGAAGGCCGACGGCAGCGTGGACTGCTGGGGGCGGAACGACTACGGCCAGGCGGTCGACCAGCCGGTCGACCCGGCCAACCCCTTCACCCAGGTCAGCGCCGGCCAGTTCCACACCTGCGGGTTGAAGTCCGATGGAACCCTGCAGTGCTGGGGACAGACCAGCACGTACGGCCAGGCGCCAAGCCTGGCGCTGCCAAGCAGCCTGCCGGATGGCGCGGCGGGGGCGAGCTACAGCCGGAGCGTAACCGCCAGCGGCGGCACGGAACCCTACACCTACAGCCTGAGCGGCAGCCTGCCGCCCGGGTTGAGCCTGGGCAGCGACGGCACGCTGAGCGGCACCCCCGCGGCCACCGGCAGCTACACCTTCGCCATCTACGTCGTCGACGCCCGCGCCAACCTGCCCCTGTCGTACCGGCAGCGCTATACCCTGGTGATCCATCCTGCGCCGGAGGTGATCAGCGCGGGCTATTCGGACACCTGCGGGCTGACCCCCGACGGCAGCATCGACTGCTGGGGGGCGAATTGGGGCGGCGAGGCGGATGACCATAGCGCCGACCCGGCCAACCCCTTCACCCAGGTCAGCGCCGCGAGCAACCACACCTGCGCGCTGAAGCGCGACGGCAGCGTGGCCTGCTGGGGGGACAACACCTATCACCAATCAGACGCTCCGACCTTCGACCCGGCCAACCCCTTCACCCAGGTCAACGCGGAGGATATCCACACCTGTGCGTTGAGGGCCAACGGCAGCGTGGACTGCTGGGGGTACGACAGCTACGGCCAGGGGAGCGACCCGGCCTTCGACCCGGCCAACCCCTTCACGCAGGTCAGCGCCGGGGGGACCCACAACTGCGGCGTGAGGGCCGACGGCAGTGTGGACTGCTGGGGAGACAACGGTGAGGGCAAGGCCGCCGACCAGGCAGCCGACCCGGCCAACCCCTTCACCCAGGTCAGCGCCGGCAATTACCACACCTGTGGGCTGAAGAAAGACGGCAGCGTGACCTGCTGGGGGAATGCCAGTTACGACCAGTTGAGCGTCCCCGCAGCCGACCCGGCCAACCCCTTCACCCAGGTCAGCGCCGGCTGGCAGCACACCTGTGCGCTCAAGTCCGATGGCAGCGTGGCCTGCTGGGGGGACACCAGTTACGACAAGCTGGCTATCCCGGCGGCTGACCCGGCTCATCCCTTTACCCAGGTCAGCGCCGGTGGGAACCACACCTGCGCGCTGAAGTCCGACGGCAGCACAACCTGCTGGGGAGCCAACTTCGACGGCCAGGCGCCGAGCCTGGCGCTGCCGGCCAGCCTGGCGGACGGGGCGGCGGGGACGAGCTACAGCCAGAGCGTAACCGCCAGCGGCGGCACGGCGCCCTACAGCTACAGCCTGATCGGCAGCCTGCCGCCCGGGCTGAGCCTGAGCAGCGACGGCACGCTGAGCGGCAC
>CAYQDU010000304.1:0-4353 GCA_964416275.1 uncultured Anaerolinea sp.
CATGCCCCTGGCCGACCCTACCGGCGACGGCGTTTCGATCTGGGTGGGCGGCAAGATCAGCAGCGCCCGCACTCCGCCCAAATTCTCGCGCCTGGCGATCCCCTTCCTGCCCAACAATCCGCCGCGCTGGCCCGAAGTGACCGACGCCGTGAGGAACATCGTCGAAACCTGGGCCAGCCACGCCCGAAAGCACGAGCGCATGGGCGAATGGATTGACCGGATCGGATGGGAGCGCTTCTTTACCCTGACCGGGATTGAATTCACCGCTCAACACATCGACGACTTCACCCTGGCTACGGACACCTTCCGCTCGACGCCTACTTTCAAGTGGTGATAAGGAGTCATCCGATGAGCGAAGAAGTCACTGTAGAGTTGAAAGAACAGGTTATAGCGTTCTTCAAGCAAAAAAACAAGATGCTTACCAGCCGCGATGTCGCCACCGGGCTGAACCTGGAGCATAAGTTGGCTAAAAAGGTACTCACCGATCTGGTGAACGAAGGCGCGCTGGAATTCACCTCGTTTGGCGGCGCAACCTTTATCAAGCTGCCCGAAGCGTAAGCGTAAAATTCTCTATTTGAGAGAAATTGCGAGGCTGCGCCCTGCAATTTCTCTCAAATAGAGCAAAGCGTTATCAGAATTATTTGGAGGCAAATATGTCTGTTGTAGAACTGGATGGCATCCAGGTGAATGTAGACGAAGACGGCTTCATCGAAGACCCGGCTTGCTGGAACGAAGCCCTGGCGCAGGCCATCGCCAAGACCGAGGACGTGCCGGAGCTGACCGAAAATCACTGGAAGGTGATTAACTACCTGCGCGAATACTACGCCCAGTTCGGCATCGCCCCGATGATCCGCAAGCTGTGCAAAGACACCGGCTTTCCGCTCAAAGACATCTACGAGATGTTCCCCAGCGGCCCGGCCAAAGGCGCTTGCAAGATCGCCGGCCTGCCCAAGCCCACCGGCTGCGTGTAGGGTGTTTTTTTCGAGCAGGTCAAGCTGCCGGCTTGACCTGCTCGAAAAAACAGGGAATAAAAACTATGCTCTGGACGTTGGCCTCATTCTTTTTCATTGGGCTGGGCTATTTTTCGGGGCTGGCCCTGATCGTGGGGCTGGCGGCGCGCCTGTACGCTTACTGGCGCACGCCCATGCCGCTGCCTGTGCCGCTCACCCCGGCCCCCAAGAACGAGGCCGGGGCCATCCTGCGCGTGTTGGGCGATGTGCTGATCTTCCCCAACCTGTTCAAGGCCGATAAAGCCCTGTGGGCTGGAGCGTGGGTCTTTCACGTGGCGCTGGCGGCCATCTTATTCCGTCACCTGCGGTATTTCACCTACCCTGTGCCGGGCCTGGTGTTGTACATGGAAACGGTGGCCCTGACCTTCGGCTATATCTTTGGACTGGCCTGCCTGTTTTTGTTCTGGCGACGCCTGGCCCTGCCGCGCCCGCTGTTTATCTCGAACGTGCCAGATTACATCGCCCTGGCTTTGTTGGGCGGCATCGCTGCTACGGGCATTTTGGTCAGCTATTGGCTGCACGTCAACATTGTGGACGTGAAAGCCTTTATCCTGGGCCTGCTCACCCTGCGCCCGGTAGCCCCTCCGCAGCATTGGTTATTCCTGCTCCACTTCACCCTGGTGTGTCTGTTGATGATCTATTTCCCGTGGAGCAAGCTGCTGCACGCCGGGGGCGTTTTCTTCAGCCCACCCCGTAGCCAGCCTTACCAGATTCAAACGGCTGGCAAGCGTTACGTCAACCCCCTGGAAAAGTAAACCGCGTATGGCGAAATTCGACGAAAAGCCGATCCTCCAAGACCCGCCCAATAAAGCCGGGATTGTCGTTCCTCCAGCGCTGCGCGAAGGAGCCAGCCAGGAGGTACGCTGCCATCCCAGCAAAGAGAAAGACACCCGCCCAATCAACCTGCCGGCCCAAAGGGTGGACGACTGGCAGGAAAAGGCCATTGCCAAAATGGGCGAGCTGCTGGAAAAGAACCAGGCTCTGCGGGTATTTATGGACATCTGCGTGCGCTGCGGGGCCTGCACTGATAAGTGCCAGTTCTACCTCGGCACGGGCGACCCGCAGAACTTCCCCGTAGAGCGGGCGGAGCTGATGCGCCAGGTTTACCGGCGCTATTTCACCCCCCTGGGGCGCAGCCTGCCCGGCCTGGCGGAAGCAGCCGACTTCGACGAAGCCATGCTGCAAAAATGGTATACCTACTTCTACCAGTGTTCCGAGTGCCGGCGCTGCTCGGTGTTCTGCCCGTACGGCATCGACACAGCCGAGGTGACGATGGCGGCGCGCGAGATCATGGCAAGCATCGGCGTCTCGACCAAGTACGTCACCGAGGTGGTGGCCAAGGTCTACGAACGGGGCAACAACCTGGGCATCCCCCCGGCGGCCTGGAAAGACAACTGCGAATTTCTGGAAGAAGACGTAGAGTCCGAAACCGGTAAGCCGGTGCGCTTCCCGGTGGATGATTACGGGGCCGACATTCTGCTCGTTCCGCCCTCGGCGGATAACTTCGCCAACACCGAGACCATGATTGGCTATGGCAAACTGTTCTACGCCCTGGGCATCCGCTGGACCACCAGCACCTACTGCAACGAGGGCGGTAATTTTGGCCTGTTTTTGAACTACGAGAATCTCAAAAAAGTCAATAAGCGCATCATCGACGCGGCCCGGATGTTGAACGTCAAGACCATCATTTGGGGCGAATGCGGCCATGCCTGGCGTGGGGCCATCCTGACCCCCACCCTGAACGGGCCGATGGATCTGTTCAACCCGCCCTATCCTTACCACATCAGCCAGTTCATCGTAGATGTGCTGAACAAGGGCGCCCTGAACGGGCGAATCGATAAGAGCGCCAACGACGAATATCTCATCACCTATCACGACCCGTGCAACACCGCCCGCGCCGGGCAGATCATTGAGGAGCCGCGCCAGATCATCCGGGCGGTTGCCAACCGCTTTGTGGAAATGCCAGCCAACACGATCCGCGAAAAGACTTTCTGCTGCGGGGCGGGCGGCGGCCTGCTGACCGACGAGCTGATGCCGATCCGCATGGCGGGCGGCAAGCCGCGCGCCATGGCCGTCAAACACACCGGAGCCAACTACCTGGCGACGGTATGCGCCATCTGCAAAGCTCAACTGCCCGAATCAATGCATTACTGGGACGTGCCGGCCAAGGTGGGTGGGGTAATCGACCTGCTGAGCCGGGCGCTGATTTTATAAGCCGATCAAACAAACACAGGATCGACATCTATGCGAAAGATTGTCCTTCTTTTGATAGCCGTTCTCCTGGCTGGCCTGACCCTGGCCTATTATCCGCGCCAGGTAGAGAGGCCGGTCAAAGACGGGAGCGGCCCGCTGGCGGTCTACATCGCCGCTCAGTACACCGCTCCAGAGTATCACAACCCATTGGAATACTGGAAGACCCATCACATGGACGCCATGAACCGGGGCGACCTGGTCCAAAACGATTGTTTATATTGCCACGTACCGGAACGCTCGTGCAATAACTGCCACCGCTACGTTGGCGCCAAAGAGATCATCCCATGAGTAATGCGATTTCTGCTACCCCTCCGCTGGCCGGGCGGTCGCATTTTGTTTCGCGGCGTCAGTTCATCCAACTGGGGGCGGCCGGCCTGGGGGCGGCCTGGCTGGGGCTGCTGGCCCAGGCGCGGCTGTTCCCGCCCCAACCGGCCGGACAGACCATCAAACCGGTCACCTTTGCCCTGAGCGACCTGCCGGTGGGCAGTTTCAAACAATTTCTTTACGGCGGCGCTCCGGCCATCGTGCTGCGCACGCCGGAAAGCGTGCGGGCTTTCTCGCTGATCTGCACCCACCTGGGCTGCACGGTGATCTGGCAGCCCGAAAAAGGCCAGTTCCACTGCCCCTGCCACGACGGGCGCTTCGACCAGTTCGGCGAAGTGCTGGCCGGGCCGCCGCCTGTGCCGTTGGAAAGCCTGCCGGTGAGCGTGCAGGGCGGGCAGGTGGTGGTAGGAGAAGCCTGAAGACTTCCCCTCACCCCCGGCGCCCCCACGCTTGTGGGAGAGCGATCTACTTTCCCCAGAGGGGAGAGGGGCCGGAAGTGAGGGGCGGAGATGCGTATGAAACGACTGATCTCTTTATTCTTTCTGATAAGCCTCGCCCTGGCGATCTGCCTGCTGGCGGCCGCTCAGCCTCGCTCGGCCCAGGCCCTACCCGAATATTCGGCCCAAACCGGCGAGCCGTGCGCCACCTGCCACCTCAGCCCATCCGGCGGCGGGCCGCGCGGGCCGCGCGGCCAGGCCTGGGTGGGGGCCGGCAAACCAGGGACGGTTTCAGACCTGGCCCAGGCTCTGGAGCAATTGGGCATCCA
>CAYQDU010000305.1:0-4352 GCA_964416275.1 uncultured Anaerolinea sp.
ATAAAGCCAAGTCTGCCGAACGAAAACTCATTCCCATTTATACCACACGGGGCGACGTCGGCGCTTTTCTCTCCTTCCCCTACATCTTCAGCATCACCGGCGACTGGATCGGCTGGGTTACGCCGGACCAAAACGTTTACTCGGTCTACGGACAGTGGATCGGCCTCATGACCCGCGACCTGCGCATCATTCGCAACCGAGATGGACGCCTCCAGGAACAGCGCCGCGTCCCGCCGCTGCCGCCCGAACCGATCCGCGTGCCGGTGAACCTGCCCCTGGCCCCCCAGATGGGCGAGATCGCTACCCAGATGATGGACGTGCTGGATGAAGCCCCCGAGCTGCTGCCCGCCATGGACACTGGCGAGATGCACGAGGATATCGCATGAGCGCCGCGGCCGCGGGTAAGCCCGTCAGCGCCTCGCGCGTGACGATCGCCCAGTTGATGCAGCCCGAGCATGCCAACAACCTGGGCAACGTCCACGGCGGCTGGATCATGAAGCTGGTGGATGAGGCCGGGGCGCTGGCGTGCATGCGGCATGCTCAACAGCGGGTCGTTACCGTAGCCGTCGATCAGATGGTCTTTCATCAGCCGATCCGCACCACCGACCTGGTAACCCTCAAAGCCGAGGTGAGCTACGTAGGCCGCACGTCGATGGAAGCTGAGGTAAACGTGACCGCCGAAAACCCCATCACCGGGGAATGCACCCATACCAACACCGCCTACCTGGTCTACGTGGCGCTGGATGAAGCGGGACGCAAGGTGGAAGTGCCGCCGCTGATCGCCGAAACCGAGGCCGAGCGCCAGCGAATGAGTGAAGGCCAGGCCCGCCAGGAATACCGCCTGGCGCAAAGCCGGCGCGGCTCTGGCGCGCTGCAGGCGAAGAACCCATGAGCGCCGATCTGCCCCTGGAGACCACCGCCACACCGCCCACCGGCCAGCCAGGCCTGGAGCCAACCGGCCCAAATGGCGGCGCTGATAGCCAGGCGGTAGACCTGGGGGCCGAGGCCAGCTACAGCGGGCCACGCTCGCTGCGGGCCTTGATCGACCAGGTTTCCGGACGCGGCTTCCGCCCGCCGCAGATCGCTGAAGAAGCCGGTCTGCTGGAAGCCCTGCCCTTCCCCTTCCTGGCCCTGGTGGGCCAGCCCGAAATGAAGCTGGCCCTGGCTCTGGCCCTGATTAACCCTGGCGTGGGCGGGGTGCTGTTGATTGGGCCGCGGGGAGCGGGGAAGACCACCGCCGTGCGCAGCCTGGTCGATCTGCTGCCCGATACGCCGCGCAGCCTGTGCTATTACGGCTGCATGCCCGAAGACATCGAGACCGGCGGCATCGACGCGGTTTGCCCCGACTGCGCCGAGAAATACGCCCGCGGTGAACCCCTGGCCCGCCCCGACCGGGTGCGCCTGGTGGAACTGCCGCTCAACGCTCGCATGGAAGACGTAGTGGGCGGGGTGGACGAGCGGGCCGCCCTGCATGAACGCGCCCGCGTCCGGCGCGGCCTGCTGGCCCAGGCCGACCGCAACCTGCTGTACATCGACGAAGTAAATCTGCTGCAAGACGACATCACCGACGCCATCCTCGACGCGGCCGCCCAGGGGCGCTATAGTATGCGGCGCGGGGCGCTTTCAGCAGCCTACTACGCCCGCTTCACGCTCATCGGCTCGATGAACCCGGAGGAGGGCCGCCTGCGCCCGCAAATTCTGGACCGCTTTGGCCTGCGGGTGATGGTGCGCGGCCTGAGCGACCCATCCGAGCGCCTGGAGGCCTATCGCCGGGTGCAGTCCTACCAGGCCAACCCCCGCCTGACGGTGGCTCAATACGCCGCCGAAACAGCCCTGCTGCGGGCAGACATCCAATCGGCCCGCGACGCGCTGCCCCAGGTGCGCCTGACCGAGGTCGTAGCCCAACACGGCCTGCGCCTGGTGCAGGCCCTGCAAATTGATTCGCTGCGCGCCGAGATTACTCTGTTCGAGGCCGCCCGGGCCCACGCCGCCGCCGACGCCCGCCTGGAAGTGCAGATTGAAGACCTGGTAGCCGTGGCCCCGCTGGCCTTGCGCGTACGCCGCTCGGCCTTTATGGTCGAGTTCTTCGCTGCTCAGCAAACCGAAGAAGCCGAAATTAAAGCGGCCATGCAGCCAATGCTACAATAAATCGTAGAAAGGAAAATTATGATTACTCACCGCGCCAGGCTGGAAGCCTGCCTCTCGAACGAACTGCTCGACCGCCCGCCGGTGGCCCTGTGGCGGCATTTTCCAGTGGACGATCAGACCCCCCAGGGGCTGGCCGCCTCGGTATTGATCTTCCAGCGCATTTTCGACTTCGACCTGGTGAAAGTCACCCCGTCTTCGTCGTATTGCCTGCGCGATTGGGGTTCGAGCGACGAATGGCGCGGCAACCCGGAAGGTACGCGCGATTACACCCGGCGCGTCATCCAACACCCTGATGACTGGGCGACACTGCCCGTCTTGGACCCCACCCGCGGCCACCTGGGGGCCGAGCTGGAAGCCCTGCGCATGATCCTGGACGAGCTGGGGCCGGATACACCCGTCATCCAGACGATCTTCAACCCGCTCTCGCAGGCCAAGAACCTGGTTGGCGGGGCCGAACTGCTGGTGCACCTGCGCCGCAACCCAGACGCCCTGCACGCCGGGCTAAAGACGATTGCAGAGACCACCCGGCGCTACGTAGAAGCCACTCGCCAGATGGGCGTCGCCGGGATCTTCTTCGCCGTCCAGCACGCCCAGTACGGGCTGCTCTCCGAACAAGAATACGCCGGGTTTGGCCGGGCCTACGATCTGCCTATCCTCGAAGCCGCCCAGGATTTGCCGGTGCGCCTGCTGCACCTGCACGGGCTGGATGTGATGTTCGACCTGCTGGCCGATTATCCGGTCAACATTCTCAACTGGCATGACCGCGAGACCTTCCCTTCGCTCAGCCTGGGGCAGAAACACTTCAAAGGAACGGTATGCGGCGGAGTCAGCCAGCATACCCTGGTGTACGGCTCGCCCGACCAGGTGCGCCAGGAAGCCCTGGAGGCGGTGCAGGCCACCGAAGGCCGGCGGATGATCCTGGCTACCGGCTGCGTTACGCCCATCATTGCCCCCCTGGGCAATATTCTGGCTGTGCGCCAGAGCGTCGAGAGCCAGGCCGAGGCATGAGCGGACTGCGGGTGATTGCCGGAAAGGCGCGCGGGCGGCGGCTGCGAGATGTGCCGGGCGACTCGACCCGCCCCATTACCGACCGGGCCAAAGAATCGCTGTTCAATATCCTGGGACAGGATATTGAGGCCGCCAGCCTGCTCGACCTGTTTGCCGGAACGGGCAGTGTGGGCATCGAGGCGCTCAGCCGGGGGGCGGAATTTGTGCGCTTTATCGACCTGCAGCGCCAGGCCATCGACACGATTCGGGCCAACCTTGCCAGCACCGGCCTGGCGGAAGGGGCCGAAGTGCTGCGCATGGACGCCTTTCATCACCTGGAACAGCCTCCCGACCGGGCCTTCGATTACGTTTTCGTGGCCCCGCCCCAATATAAAGAGCTGTGGCAGCGCGCCCTGCTCGCGCTCGACAGCCATCCACAATGGCTGGCCGAAGACGCCTGGGTGATCGTGCAGATTCATCCGGTCGAGCGGCAAGAACTGGCCCTGAACCATCTGCGGGCTTTTGATGAACGCCAGTACGGCAGTGTAGTCTTCGTTTTTTACGAGCGTCAATCTGTATCCCAATAAACGCCGCCGGGCGACGGCAAAGGGGGCCGCCGCCCGGCCTGAGGGTAAAATACTGAAAGGTCATGAATCATAACCCCATCCCCTTACGCACGATGCTGCGCGCCTTCCCTGGCATTCCGGTAAAGGAAGCCCAGGAACTGATCGCCAGCGGGCAGGTTCACACCTACCCGGTCGGGACCGTCTTGTGTCATGAAGACGCTTACGAATCGACTTTCTACATCATTCTGGACGGGATGGTGAAAGTCACCAAGATGATCAACCCGGCTCATAACGAGATGCGCACCCTCAAGACCCTGGAGACCGGCGATTTCTTCGGCGAAATGGGCTTGCTGCAAGAAGCGCCGCGCGCCGCCACCGTCACCGCCTTGCAGCCTGTCACCGTGCTGGAAATACGCAAGGAATACTTCAACGACCTGCTGCGCACCAGCGCCAGCCTGGCGCGGGCCATGATTCAGGAAGTCGTAAGCCGCCTGCGCCAAAACGACCAGATGGCGATTGAAGACCTGCGCCTGAAAGCCGGCGAACTGGCGAACGCTTACCAGCAGTTGGCCGAACAGGAATACGCCCGGCGCGAATTCCTGACCACCATCGCCCACGAGCTGCGCACCCCACTCACCGCCGCCCAGGGCT
>CAYQDU010000306.1:0-4347 GCA_964416275.1 uncultured Anaerolinea sp.
GCGAACATCAGTTTGCATCTCAAGCCTCCTTCTGAAGCTGGCCGCCCAGGTTGTCAGCCAGCTTTCGAAATTATAGAATTATTCCAACTTGCCCAGCACCAGGGCCAGCAGGGCCATGCGCATGACGACGCCGTGCAAGGCTTCCCGCCAGGAGGGCGACCAGTGGGTGATGTCGACGTCGGCCGGGATTTCGTCCATGCGCGGCAGCGAGTGCAGCAGGATGGCGTCGGATTTAGCCTTGTTCATCAGCAGGTCGCGGGTGATCTTGTAGTTGGCGGGGGTCATGCCCACATCGCCGGCGCGCTCATCGCGCGACTTGGTGTAGTCGGGCTGGACAACCGGTTCGACCAGAATCACGTCGGCGTCGGCAATGGCCTGCTCAACGTGTTCGGCGAACTTGAAGTTCAGGTTGTACTTTGGGAAGTCTTCCAGCATTTCCTTCTGGAAGCCGAATTCGGGCGGGTGAACGAAGGTCACCGGGCAATCGAATTGGGTCAGGGCGTAGGCCAGCGAGTGCATGGTGCGCATGCGCATATCGCCCACGGCCAGCCACTTCAGCCCGTCGATGCGGCCCTTCTCGCGCATCACGGTGTACAGGTCGGTCAGAATCTGGGTGGGGTGTTCGCCCCAGCCGTCGCCGCCGTTGATGATCGGCACAGAAGCCCACTTGGCGGCTTCGTGCGGGGCGCCCTGCTGGAAGTGGCGCATCACGATTACGTCGCCATAGAACTCGAGCATCTTAACGGTGTCTTTGATCGATTCCTGGTAGAAATCGCCGGCGCGGGTCATCTTGGCATCCGAGAAGCCGGTCACATGACCGCCCAGGCGGTGCATAGCGGCCTCGTGGGCCAGGCGGGTGCGGGTGCTGGGCTGGTAGAAAGCCGTCACCATCGTCTTTTCGGCCAGCATGGTGCTGTTGCGGCGGGTGCGGGCGATAGGCTCAAGCTCTTTTGCTACATCCAGCACGTGAAAGAACTCGTTGCGCTCGAAGTCTTTCAGAGAAAGAATATCGCGACCTTGAAAACTACGCATCTGATAGATCTCCTTGTTTTTTGAATAAGATGGTTCTGTTTCGCAAACCGGTATTTACCTCTGCGGGATGCTGCCGTTGAAGCCAGGCGGCGCAACGGCCTCATCCGGCAGAGGAAACTCCCGGCTTACGCTACGGACTGAAGTTGAGCGACCCGGCGCAAGACATGGAAGCGGAAATAGCCGGGTAAGAAGTAACTTTGCGAGTGGTCTACCACTCGCCCGCTGGCCGTATACAAGTCGGCCACGAAGCACAGCAGCACGTCGCCGCGCTGGATCCCCAAAGCCCGCGCCACCCGCGAAGATGCCGGGACGGCGCTGATCTCTGTGCGGGAGGTGACCAGGGCCGGCTCGCCGTGCTGGAGCAGCAGGTCGAGAACTGAACCTTTGAACCCGCCCTGCAGTTCGCTGGGGTCAAGGACGTCTTGCGGCAGGGCATCGATCAGGTAGGCCACCGGGTGGTTTTCGGTCAGGATGACTCGCGTGACACTGAGCAGCGCTTCGCCGGTCTCCAGGTTCAGAATGGCGGCGTCTTCCGGGCTGGCCGGCCGGCGTTCTACGTCGAGCGCGCCAAAGCTGACGGAAAGCCCGCTGCGTTCGGCCATCCGGTCGATGCTTTCCAACACTTCCAACCCGGTGTCTAACACCTGCGGCGGCTGGTTCACATAGGTGCCAGAGCCTTGTTTGCGGCGGATTACGCCTTGGGTCTCATAGGTGCGCATGGCTTCGCGCAGCGTGGCGCGCGAAACGCCCAACTGTGCGGCCAGGGCCGGTTCCGAAGGTAGGCGCTGGCCGGGGGAGGTGCTGGCGATGATCCGGCCGAGCTGATCGTGCAAGCGTTGTGCTACAGATTGATTGCTCATGATGCGGTTGGTATGCCTCTCACCGGTTAACCGGCCAGGAGCCGCCGGGCGGCGCGATTGTGTTGTTCGACCAGGTGATGTACATCCAGGGTAACCATCTGGCCCTGGCGGACGATGATTCTCCCGCCCACGACGGTGGTGTCGGCTGCAACCGGGGCGCAGAACACCAGGGCCGCCACGGGGTCGTGCAGCGCCCCGGCGTAGCCCAGGGCATCCAGGCGCACGCTGAAGAAGTCGGCGCATTTGCCCACTTCCAGCGAGCCGATGTCGCCGCGGCCCAAGACAGCCGCTCCGCCGCGCGTACCAAGCTCGATGGCCTGGCGGGCGGTCATCAGCGGGGGCGCGTCTTGCCCGGAAAGCGAGGCCCCTTGCAGCCCGGCCCGCAGGCGGGCCACCAGCATGGCCTGGCGCACTTCGCCCAGCAGATGCGAGCCGTCGTTGCTGGCCGAGCCGTCTACGCCCAGGCCCACATTCATCCCATAGCGCAGCATGTCTTGCACCGGGGCGATGCCCGAGGCCAGGCGCATGTTAGAAGACGGGCAGTGGGCCGCCCCGCAGTGGACCTGCCCCAGACGCTGCATCTCAGCCTGGTTCATGTAGACCGAGTGGGCGAACCATACATCCGGGCCGACCCAATCGACCGATTCCATGTATGGCACGGGCCGGTAGCCGAACTGCTGCTCGCAGAAGACTTCCTCGTCCTGGGTTTCGGCCAGGTGGGTGTGCAGGTGTACCCCATAGTGGCGAGCCAGGATGGCGCTCTGGCGCATCAGCTCGCCCGTGACGCTGAACGGCGAGCAGGGCGCCAGCACGATTTGGGTCAGCGCCCCGGGCTTGGAGTCGTGGTAGGTTTCGATCAGGCGCTGTGAATCGCGCAGGATGGAGTCTTCGTCTTCCACCACGCTGTCGGGCGGCAGGCCGCCTTTGCTTTCGCCCAGGCTCATCGAGCCGCGCGAGGCGTGCAGGCGCAGGCCCACTTCCCGCGCCGCCAGGATTTCATCGTCCAGCCGGGAGCCGTTGGGGAATAGATACAGGTGGTCGGAAGCGGTGGTGCAGCCCGATAGGGCCAGCTCGGCCAGGGCGGTCTGGGTGGAGATGCGAATGTCTTCCGGGCGCATGCGCGCCCAGATGGGGTAGAGCGTCTTGAGCCAGTTGAACAGGTTGGCGTCCTGGGCAGCCGGCACAGCTCGCGTCAGGGTCTGGTAGAAATGGTGGTGGGTGTTAATCAGCCCCGGCAGCAGCAGGTGGCCGCTCAGATCCAGCATTTCATCGGCCTGGGTGGGCAGCTCGCTGGAGCGTCCCACCTGTTCGATGAAGCCATCCCGCACAAAAAGACCGCCATCCGCAATTTCACGGCGGCGATCATCCATTGTTACCAACACAGTCGCATTGCGAACGAGGAGGGTAGTCATCGATTTTGTTTGAGAACGGTTCGTTTGATCTGGCTATGGGATTTGTCTGACAAGCAAAGTGTATCAGACAATTTCAAGAATGTCAATTGTCCGACAACTTAAAAAATTGTGGTTTTCTCAAAAGCGTGGTAAGATAAGGGCCGTTCATCTAATCCATAACATTCGACCAGCCACACGTGGCAGGGCGCCGTACAAGAGCCACGTGATCCGTTCCCCGTTTATCGTTTAGTTCTTGATGGCATAGTCGTGAATCCCATATTCATAGCACACAAGAGGAAAAACGCATGAACATTTTGGGTTTGGCTCGACATGGTCTGGATGCTTTTGAACAGTGGGCTGTGGTTGGTGTGATTATCACAGCCATCATCAGCCTGGTATATGCCTGGCTGCTGAAAGAATCGGTGCTGAAGAAGGATCGCGGCGAAGAAAGCATGATTCGCGTTTGGGATGCGATCCGCATTGGCGCAGACAGCTACCTGAACCGCCAACTGCGCACGATCCGCCCGGCAATTTTCGCCCTGACCGTTTTATTATTCCTCAGCGTTTACGTTGTTCCGCCGACGCAAGAGGCCCTGGAAGAATTCCCCAACAACACCATCCTGATTATCGCCATTGGTCGCTCGCTGGCTTTTATCGCCGGGGCGACGTTCTCGTTGTTGGTGGGGCAGTTGGGCATGCGCATGGCGATCCAGGCCAATGTGCGGGTGGCCGCCGCTGCCCGGCGCGGTTTCAATGAGGCCCTGTCGATTGCTTATTACTCGGGTACGGTGACCGGTATGCTGACCGACGGCCTGGGGCTGTTGGGCGGCACGACGATCTTTATCATCTTCGGCAAGGCCGCCCCCGATGCCTTGCTGGGCTTTGGCTTTGGCGGCACGCTGCTGGCTTTGTTTATGCGCGTGGGCGGCGGCATCTACACCAAAGCCGCCGATGTGGGCGCCGACCTGGTGGGCAAGGTCGAGAAGGACATCCCCGAGGACGACCGGCGCAATGCCGCGGTGGTGGCCGACCTGAGGGGCGATAACGTGGGCGACCACGCCGGG
>CAYQDU010000307.1:0-4337 GCA_964416275.1 uncultured Anaerolinea sp.
GTTTGCCACAACCCGCCGGCCAGCGGCGCCAACGACAAAAGGACAGCCAACCCAAACAGCAGCAGACGGCGAAATGGAGTGTGCATCAGTTTTTCCTCGTGGTTTGGAATAATATGGGGGGGATTTTCGCTCCCCCTGGCTAATCACGACCCAATACAACCTGTAGTCAGGTTATAGCACGCCTGCACGGGTTGTGTAAAGTAACAAATGTCATCGATGACCGAGATTTATCGGATTATGGGATTACTAGATTTTTACAGCGAGACCAGAAAACTCTGTATTTGGACAGCTCGTTTTGCTGCATAGAGGTAATCATTGATAACCTTTTCCAGGGTTTCGACCGACCGGATGGGCATGTGGTATGAATGTAGACATACTCCTTCTGTAATTCCACCAATGCCAACCGTCATACCCATCCTCCCTTTCTTGGAAAACTCTCCCCCTTCAGGGATAATTGCCTTCAGTTTCTCGTACTCAGTCCAATTTTCTTTGAACGCCAGGATGTATTCATCTACCAGGTTTCCGGGTACTGTGACAAAATCACCTTTATAACGATAGTCTGGTCCGGGGAAATAGTATGAAATCTCCCACCATGTTGCTGAGACCTGCAGCTTGCCTCCACTCGGTAATTCCTCTTCATAGATCCCAGTACCCATTACGACCCTCCATAGAGACGAAATTGGCTTTTCGGTAATATTTTATCCCGGTTTGCCAAAACAATTCAATAATATCCATAGAAACTCCCCCAGCCGGCGGGCGTATATATTCACAGGTAGCTTTTTGCTCCTGTTTTTCGGATAAATTGTGCAGCTATAGAAGAGGTGGGGTATGCAACCTGAGCCGATGATTGTCGCAGGCGCTGCGCTTGCCGTAGGCCAGCCGGGTGGGCGGCTGGTTGATTGGGTCCGCCGGCGCCCGCTGGTCCTGTTCTTTGCCGGCGCATTCCTGTTTTCGTGGGTCATCTATGCCGGCCTGGCGGCCTTCCCGGCGGCCAACCGGACCACCTACAATCGCATCACGCTGATCGCCGCCTATGGGCCGGCCGTTTCCGCGGCCGTGTTAGCCTGGATCACCGGCACCCGGCCGCGGAGGAAGCTCCCGGCCGGGTGGTGGGCCCTGGGGTTGGCGGCGTTCGGGCTGGCGGCCGGGGTGGAGTGGCTGGACCATCTCTGGTGGGGGCACCGCGTGGACGCCAGCCTGCTCCTGGCCGATGGTGTGCTGGTGCTGCTGGCGACGGTGACGCTCGCCCGGGTACTGCTCCCGCATGTGGCAACTGCTGCTCCCCAGCCTCGCCCCGGCCGCACCGTGCCAGCCTGGCAGACGGTGGGCTGGGCGGTGGTGGCATTGGGCCTGTGGCCGCTGCTGGTGCTGGCCAGCAACGCTATCGCCCGGCTGCTGGGGTTGGGCGTGCCCGCCGCCCCCACCTGGCCGGACGTGCCGCTGCCGCTGATCTTGCTGGAATCCCTCGCCTGGTGCTTCCTGTTTGCCGGGCCGTTGAACGAAGAACCGGGTTGGCGCGGTTTCGCCCTGCCGCGCTTGCAGAACCGCTACAGCCCGTTGGTCGCCAGCATCATTCTGGGGGCGCTGTGGGGCCTGTGGCACCTACCGCTGCACCTGATGGGGGTGTATTACGGCGGCGCGCTGGGGGCGGTCATCCGCATCCAGGAAATCCCGCGTGCCATCCTGTTCACCTGGCTGTATAACCGCACCCGGGGCAGCCTGCTGGTGATGATCCTGTTCCACGCCGCCATCAATACCACCAGCCTGTTCCTGGCGCGCTCGGCCCCGGTGGCGTTCGTCCTGTGTACCCTGCTGGCCGTGGTTGTGGTGTTCAGCGATCGGATGGATAAACGGCGGGCCCAGGATTGACCAGGATTCACAGGATTACAAGATTACCAGGATGCCTGTAATCCTGGTAATCCTCTAATCCGGCGCATCCCGGTCCAGACTTTGCGCCCGCGCCTCCAGCAACTCCCGCTGGCGGGCGTTGCTGGTCAGCGCCGCGGCGCGTGCGAACTCGGCCCGGGCTTCGGTGGAGCGCCCCAGGCGGGCCAGCAGGTCGCCGCGCACGGCGGGCAGCAGGGGATAGCCCTGCAGGGCCGGCTCATCGAGCAGCGCCTCGACGATCTCCAGCCCGGCCGCCGGGCCGTAGGCCATGCCCACCGCCACCGCCCGGTTCAGCTCCACCACCGGGGAGGGCGACAGCTCCGCCAGGGCGTCGTACAGGGCGGCGATGCGCGGCCAGTCGGTCTCCTGCGGGGTGCGGGCACGCGCGTGACAGGCGGCGATGGCGGCCTGCAGGGTGTAGGACCCCAGCGCCTGGCCCAACTGCCCGGCCTGCCACTCGGCCCGCTCCAGGGCCGCCAGGCCGCGCCGGATCAGCAGCTGGTCCCACAAGGCCCGGTTCTGGTCCGGCAGCAGCACCGGCTCACCCGAAGGGCCGGTGCGGGCGCGCAGGCGCGAGGCCTGGAGCTCCATCAGCGCCACCAGCCCGTGGACTTCCGCCTCGCCCGGCGCCAGCCCGGCCAGCACGCGCCCCAGCCGCAGGGCCTCCTCGCACAGCCCCGGGCGCACCCAGTCTTCCCCGGCCGTGGCGGCGTAGCCTTCGTTGAAGATCAGGTAGATCACCTCCAGCACCGCCGCCAGGCGGGCGCGGCGCTCATCGGGGGCCGGGATCTCGAAGGGCACCTGCGCCGCGGCCAGGCTGCGCTTGGCGCGCACGATGCGCTGGGCTACCGTCGCTTCCGTGGTCAGGTAGGCCCGGGCGATCTCGGCGGTGGTCAGCCCGCCCAGCAGGCGCAGCGTCAGCGCCACGCGGGCCTCGCGCGACAGCACCGGGTGGCAGGCGATGAAGATCAGCCGCAGCAGGTCGTCGTCGATCCCCTGGTTGGGGTCGTCGAAGTCCGCTTCGTCCGGCCCTGGGGCGCCGCCCAGCTCCAGCTCGCGGCCGAGCTGCTCCTGCTTGCGCCGCAGGGTCACGTCGCGCCGCACCCGGTCGATGGCGCGGTGTTTAGCGGTGGTCATCAGCCAGGCCGCCGGTTTGTCCGGGATGCCCGCCTCCGGCCACCGCTCGAGGGCGATCACCAGCGCATCCTGGGCCAGGTCCTCCGCCAGGGCGATATCCCCCACCAGGCGGGCCAGCACGGCGATGATCTTGGCCGACTCGATGCGCCAGACGGCGTCCAGCGTGCGTTGGATCTCTTCTGCCGCCATCCGGATGGGCTAGCGTTTCGCCTGTTCTTCCAACTGCCGGCGCAGGCGCTCTTCCTGGGCGCGCACCTCGGGGGTGTATTCGGCGCCGAAATCATCCGCCTCGAACACCGGCCGGATCTCGACCTCACCGGCCGGGGCATCGTCGGGGTTGGGCATGCGCTTGACCCATTCGACCGCCTCGTCCATCGAGCGCACCTGCCACAGCCAGAAACCGGCGATCAGCTCCTTGGCCTCGGTGAAAGGGCCGTCGATTACCGTGCGCTGGTTGCCCGCGAAGCGCACGCGCTTGCCTTTGGCGCTGGGGTGCAGGCCCTCACCGGCCAGCATGATCCCGGCTTTGACCAGCTCCTCGTTGTACTGGCCCATCTCGGTCAGCAGCTTTTCGCTGGGCATGACGCCCGCTTCGCTCTCTTCATTGGCTTTCACAATCACCATGACTCTCATGTCCGTTTCTCCTTCGCTCAAAAGTTATTCGCCCGGCCCGCTGCCGGGTCCTATGGATATGTCGAATGAAGTGCGCCAAAATCGACATAAATTATCGGGAATTTGGGGTTAGTTTTTTGAGTGTTTTGGCCCCCAGGCCCATTGTAACAAACTGGATAGGATTGGTCAAATAACATGGGATATAATACGATGATATCTGTCCGATTATCCCGGCTGTGCCCTGCGCTCAAAATCGGTCGAAGGTCGGTCTGTAGCCCGGGGAGATACCCTATGGTCGATCGGAAGGCATATTTCCGCCGCATCACCCTGTCCGCCTTGCTGACCCCGCTGTGTTTGATGGGTGGGATGGCGCTGGGCTTTGCCCTGGGCAGCCTGACCTTCAACGCCCTGCCCGGCCATCTGCGCGAAACCTCGCGCATCTTGCTGGCGGCGGCGCTGGCCCTGGTCGGCTTGATCAGCGGCGGGCTGGCCTGGGGCCTGGCCCTGGCCCGGGTGCTGGGCAGCCGGCGTGGAAAACAGGCCGCGCTGACCGGCGCGGCCGGGGTGGCCGTGGCCACGCTGCTGATGGGCTTCCTGTTGGGCCGCCTGGAGCTGCTGCTGGTGGAGCAGGCCCGGGGGCCGGACTGGGTTACCGCCCTGCCGCTCCACCGCCTGTTCACCCTGCTGTTCGTCCCCGCCGC
>CAYQDU010000308.1:0-4336 GCA_964416275.1 uncultured Anaerolinea sp.
TCCCCCCTTTCGCGTAGGGGCTGTCCAAAACTGCTTTCTTTTTGGACAGCCCCTTATTTGATCTTCGCATCCGTGGCTGCCGCGGCGGCGCGAATCGCCGGTAGGATATTGTGCGTGGCCCACGCCAGTGCGAGCAGCTTTTTTGGTGGCGCTCGCAGAGCGTTGGGCCGGCTCTATGGTTTAAGGGGGGACCGCCGCACATTTTCCCCAAAATAGAGCCGCGTCGAATGAAGATCAACCAATCCACAACCCCTCGACCCGCACCTGGTAGCCGGCCGCGTTGCGGTTGAGATAATTCACCAGCCCGCTGTGCCGCCATTGGAGCATGCACATGCGCGGCTGGAAGTAATAGCGCATTCCAATCTTGATCTCGCAGCGAGCCTGGTTGATCTGGCCCTCGTAGCCCTCGGCGATGTAATAGCCCAGGTCTTTATAGCCCTTCTGGCGTGGGTTGAGCGGCCCGGTGACGCACCATACGATCACCCCGGTGCGTGGGTCCACTTCCATGGCAATCCCACAGTGGGTAATCGGGCAGCCGCACGACATGCCCAGCGGGCGGCCGATCAGAATGTCGCCCACCTGCACGTCCAGCTCGCGGGTGATGAGCGGGTTGTGCGGCAGGATGATCTCGCGCGGGCCGGGTTCTTCGGGGAAGTGTTCCAGGTAGAAATCGAACTCGCGGCCCAGGCTGTCGCGCCAGGCGCCGGTCTGCGGGCCGGGGGCCTGGGCGCACCCGGCGCAGGCGGCCTGGGCGGGGCTGGTGGGCATGAAGATCGGCTGGCCCCAGGCGGCCGGCGCCTGCTGTACCGCGCTCACCCGGCTGTCGGAGAGGTAGATGCAGCGTTTGAGCAGGCCCGGTTCAGCGCCCAGGTGGGCGGCCAGGTCTTCACAGCTTCGGAAACCGCACGTGCCGCAGTTCAGGCCGGGCAGATCATTAACGGTATAGGGGTTCATCGGAAAATCCTTTCCTATTATTTTAGGGTCTTCCGCCGGAGGCGGGTTTGACAGGCAGCTCGCCACGTAAGCGTGGCGAGAGCAACTGGCGAGCTTCGCTTGCCTGAAAAGATGCGTTCGACAGCCGCATGGGAGAAATGATGGGGCGGGTACCCGCCCCATCATTTCTCCGAAATGAGAGAGGCGATCATCTGAGCGCCTGGCTGGCGAGGGGGCGCAGTTCGGCGGCCAGGCCCGGCAGCACATCCAAAAACCGATCTACTTCGGCCTCGGTGTTGAAGCGGCCCAGGGTGATGCGCAGCGAACCGCGCCCGCGCACCGCGTCCATGCCCATCGCCATCAGAATGTACGAGGGCTGCCCGGCGTGGTTGGCGCTGCAGGCGCTGCCCGACGAGACCGCAATCCCGGCCTCGTCCAGGGCCAGCAGCAGCCGGATGGCCTCGCCTTCCTGGCCGGCCAGCCCCAGGCAGATATGCCCCGGCAGGCGCTTGACCGGGTGGCCGATCAGGTAGGCGTTCGGGATGCGCTGGCGGATGCCATCCAGCAGGCGCTGGCGCAGGCGCGCCAGGCGCACGGCCTCGTCCAGCATCTCCTGTTGGGCCAGCTCGGCCGCCCGGCCCAGGCCCACGATCCCGGCCACGTTCTCGGTGGCCGAACGCAGGCCGCGCTCCTGCCCGCCGCCGTGGATCAGCGGCTCCAGGCGCACCCCGCTGCGCACATACAGGGCCCCCACGCCCTTCGGCCCGTGCAGCTTGTGGGCCGAAAGCGAGAGCAAATCCACTTCCAGCTTATCCATCCACAGCGGAATTTTGCCCACCGCCTGTACTGCGTCGGTGTGGAACAGGGCCCCATGCTGGCGGGCTAGGCGGGCCAGTTCGGCCACTGGCTGGAGCGTGCCAACCACGTTGTTGGCGGTCATCACCGACGCCAGGCGGGTGTTGGGCCGCAGAGCGGCCTGCAGATCGGCCGGCTGCACCAGACCGTCGGGCGTGACCGGCAGATAGCTCACCTCGTAGCCGCGCCGTTCCAGGTGTTTGCAGGTCTCTAAGATGGCCGGGTGTTCGATGGCGCTGGTGACGATGTGGCAGTCTTCGGGAGCGTATTGCTCGGCCACGCCTACCAGGGCCATGTTATCGGCCTCTGTGCCGCTGGCGGCGAAGAAAATCTCTTCCGGGGCGGCGTGCAGCAGGTCGGCCACCTGGCGGCGGGCCAGGTCGATGGCCTGGCGGGCCGCCCGCCCGGCCGCGTACAGGCCAGACGGGTTGCCGAACAGCGGCCCCAGGCAGGGCTGCATCGCCTCAGCCACGCGTGGGTCGAGCGGGGTAGTAGCCGAATGATCGAAATAGATCCAATCGGGCATTTCGTCATTCTCCCCGGTAGAAGTTCTGGTTTTCCAGGGCGCGCACCACCCCAAAGTGGGCCTGCCAGCCCACCTCTTTCTTGCCCACGCAGATGGTGCAGGTTCCCACCGGCGGGTTGCCCCGCAGCAGCATCCCATCTCCGGCGTCGGGTGAGCGGCGTACGGCGTCTACCAGCGGGTCGATGCCGATGCCGTACAGGGCGTTGACCTCGCGAATGCGCACCGCCGGGGCCACATCTTGCACCCGCGAGCGGAACACCTCGCGCTCGGCCTGCGATACCCGGTCGATCTTGGTCACTACGGCGATGTCGGCCAGCGACAGCATCGGGCCGACTTTGAGCGGCAGGTTGGCCCCGCTGGTGGCCTCCAGCACGATCATCCCCAGCCCGCCGTCCACGTAGGGCGAGCAGCGCAGGCACAGCCCGGCCGTCTCGACCATCAGCACCTGGCTGCCGTTGTGCTTGGCCCACTGCAGGGCGTCGCCTAAGACCATCACGTTACAGTGATCGGGGCATAGCTCGCCCGAATAGACTTTGCGGGTGGGGATGCCAAACTCCTGGGCGAAGATTTCGTCTTCCTCGGCGTACTGCACGTCGATCTTGAGGAACGAAACGCTCTCGCCGGCTGCGCTCAGCTTGCGGATCATGTGGCGCAGCACCGAGGTTTTGCCCGTAGTAGCCGGGCCGGCGCAAATAACCAGTTTCATGCTAATCCCTCCAGGTCGTGGGTGGTCAGGCGTTCTCCCAGGCGAATCTTGTCGCGCATGGCCGAAAGCAGGTCGTCCAGCTTACCCACCTGGATCGAAAACTTGCGCTCGTCGGCGTTGGTGCGCAGCACCTGGGTGATGCTTCCGCCCTGCATCACGATGCGGTAATCGGACAGCAGGGCAATGCGCGGGTCGTGGGTGACAAAGATGAAAATCTTGCGGTGCTGGCGCAGCAGCTCCAGCGCCCGCGTGCGGTGGATGCCGGCGTTTTCCACTTCGTCGAGCAGCACGATGGGCGTGTTGCAGATGATGGTGGCGTCGGCGATGAGCAGGGCCCGGGTCTGGCCGCCGGAAAGCTCGGTCATCCGGCTGGCGGGCATGACCGGCTCGCCGGTGAGCTGGTTGGCGAAGGCCAGGGTGCGCTCGATCATGCCCTCGGTCTGCGAGCGGTCGCTGGTGCGGATGCGCGCGTGGGCGTTGAGGAAATCCAGCACCGGCAGGTCGGAAAGGAAGGTGGTGTGTTGGGTGATGAGGGCAATGGGGTTGCTGGCCGGGTTATCGCGGTATTCAGCCGGCGGGCATTGGCCGTTAATCAGCACCCGCCGCCCGGTCTGGGTGTTGCCATCGGCGAACAGCTCGATGTCGTTGATAAAAGTCGTCTTGCCAGAGCCGGTTGGGCCGACGATGCTCACCACGTCGCCCATGTGCAGGTCGATGCGCTGCACGGCTTCCGGCTGCCCGGAGCGGCTGCGGCCTCCCAGGATTGTAATGCTTTGGATCATACCGTTGCTGTTCCTTTCTTTGCAGTAATTTAATCTATATGTCCTATGGGTATAGTCATATAAAGACCCTGGAAAAACGCCCGCAATCGGGCGTGGATGTTATATGACTTAACCAATAGGGATTATATTCAAATTGCTTTGCCTGTCAAGCCGCCGCAGCCGCCCCGGCCAACCCTTAACCTGATCCTAACAACCGCCTGGGGCGGCGGGGTGGGGTAGCCCACGGCGCTCTGCGAGCGCCTGAGAAAGAGATACGCAAGGGATGTTGGCGCCAAAGTGCGCCAACATCCCTTGCTAAGCATCTTTCCAGGCGAGCGAAGCTCGCCAGTCACCTCCATCACGGTTGAATGGGGGGGGCGGGGTGGGAGGGGCAGCCTTTCCCCCCGCCGTCACAGGTCGTTATACCGCGCTCAGTGGCCGCTGCCGCCGGTGGGCGTGCCTTGATAGATCTGCGGGTTGTCTGGCCCTTCCACCAGCAAATAGCCCAGCAGGCCGCGCTGCAAGCGCGCGATGGCGTGATCCACCAGCAGGTAG
>CAYQDU010000309.1:0-4330 GCA_964416275.1 uncultured Anaerolinea sp.
TCTACGTGCCCCTGCTGGCCAGCCCGGAGCTGCCGCCCGGCGAGACCTGGGAGCGCCGCCTGGCCGGGCGCGCTTTTGGAGCGCTTTTTCAACCCGAAGGGGAAGAGATGGCGCCCACGGTTACGGGAGCCGGCCACCCGGTGCTGGTAGAAGAAGCCCTGGTTCAACACAAGCGGGTGGTGGTGCTGGGCGACCCCGGGTCGGGCAAGAGCACGCTGCTCAAGGTGCTGGCGCTGCGCCTGGCGGCCCAGGCGCAGGCTCCGCTGCCCATCCTGGTGCCGCTCAACAGCTACGCCGCCCACCTGGCCAAACAGGATACCAGCCTGCAGGCCTACCTGCCGGCCTATTTCGCCGGGCTGAGCGCCGAGTTTGCCGGCGATGGCCTGGCGGCCCTGTTCAACCAGGCCATCGCCGCCGGGCAGGCAGTGATCCTGCTGGACGGGCTGGACGAGGTGCAGCAGGAGCGCGCCTACCTGGTGAACAAGGTCGAAGCTTTCACCGCCGGCGCGGCCGCCGGCGGCAGCCGGGTGCTGGTCACCAGCCGCATCGTCGGCTACCGCGACCAGCCGCTCGACCCCAAGAACTGGCAAAGCTACACCCTGCTCGACTTCGACCGCCCGGCGATCGAAAAGTTTGCCAGTCAATGGTGCCTGGCCTTCGAGAAAGGCACCCTGGGCGATACGCCCCAGGCGCAGGCCAACGCCGCCGGCGAGCAGCGCGCCCTGCTGGAAGCCATCGACGCCAACCCCGGCGTGGCGCGCCTGGCGGCCAACCCGCTGCTGCTGACCATCCTGGCCCTGATCAAGCGCCAGGGGGTCAGCCTGCCCAACCGGCGGGTGGAGCTGTACGAGGTGTATTTAAAGACCCTGATCAGCGCCTGGAGCAAAGCGCGCGCCCTGGACCACCGCCAGGTGGGGCCGGAGATGGACTACCTGGAGGTGTTAGAGGTGCTCGGCCCGCTGGCGCTGTGGCTGCGCCAGGAAAATCCCACCGCCGGGCTGGTGTCTGAGGCAGCCATGCTCAAATGGCTGACCGGGTACTACATGGGCGAAGAGTGGGGCCTGCTGCGCGGCCCGGCTGCCGAAAAAGGGCGCGGCTTCCTGCACAGCATCCGGCGTTATTCCAGCCTGCTGCTGGAGCGCGGCCAGGGGCAGTTTGGCTTTATCCACCTGACCCTGGAGGAAATGCTGGCCGCCTATGGGCTGTACCAGGCGGGCCAGCTGCATCTGGAAGACAGCCTGGCAGTGATCCAGGCGCACCTGACCGACCCCGCCTGGCGCGAGACCCTGCTGCTGGCAGTGGGCGTGTGGGGGGTGACGGCCAAAAACCCGCGCGCCGCTGGCGAGGTGGTGCGGGCGGTGCTGTGCATGGACTGCCCGCCGGACGAGCGCGGCCAGAAGATCCTGCTGGCCGGGGCCTGCCTGGAAGACGTGGGCGAAGTGGGCATCGGGCGGGCGGCGGCCCGGGATGTAACCGAGGCGCTGGTGCAGGCCATGCGTGACCGCCGCCTGCCGCCGGCCGTGCAGCGTGACGCCGGCTTCTGCCTGGGCCGCCTGGGTTGGACGCCGCCCAGACTGGATGATCATTCCGCTGATTATTTCATCAAGATCCCGGCCGGGCCGTTCCTGTATGGCTACGACCGGCGCGAGCAGGTCATCGAAGCAGGCTTTGGCCTGGCGAAATACCCGGTCACCAACCGCCAGTACCGGCGCTTTATCGAGGCCGGCGGGTATGACCGGCCGGAATGGTGGAGCCAGGAGGGCTGGGCCTGGCGCACGGGCACATACGACACAACCGCACCTGATAACCTGAAAGGTTGGCTTTCCCGACGCCCACCCGAACAGCGCGGCCAGCCCTTTTGGTGGAATGACCGGCGCTGGAACAACCCACTGGCCCCGGTGGTGGGGGAGTGCTGGTTCGAGGCCGAGGCCTACTGCAACTGGCTGGCCGGCGAGCTGGGCCGGCCGATGCGCCTGCCCACCGAGCAGGAATGGGAGCGCGCCGCCCGCCAGGCCGATGGGCGGGAGTACCCGTGGGGCAACGCGTTCGACCCGCAGCGGCTGAACTGCGCCGAGTTCTGGGCCGGCAAGGAAGATTTGAACGATCCTGATGAATGGCGCAAATGGCTTGATAGCGATTCATTCAAGGCTGCTACTACCACAGCCGTTGGCGCCTTCGCGGATAAAGATGCCCCCCAGTCAATTTGCGACCTGGCCGGCAACGTGTGGGAGTGGACAGCCAGTTGGTATAACGACCGGACCCAAAAGGAGCGCGTAGTGCGCGGCGGTGCGTGGGACGACGATCGTTGGGGCGCCCGCTGCGCCTACCGGGACGGGTGCGTGCCCGACAGCTTCGATCTCGATCTCGGTTTTCGGGTGTTCTCCCCTGGCTAGTTCTGGTTGCTGCCTGCTGAAACCTGGTTTCTGGGAATTGGTTTCTGAAGGGGGGCCTGGGGGGCTACGCCCCCCGGCCGAATCGATTTTTTTATTTTTGAGATGAAGACCTACCGCAACCTCTATCCATCCATTTACGCCTTTGAAAACCTGCGCCTGGCTTTCGTCCACGCGGCGCGCGGCAAACGCAGCAAGGCCGACGTAGCCGCGTTCGAATACCGCCTGGAGGACAACCTGTTTGCCCTGCAAAATGAGCTGCGCACTCAGGTCTATACGCCCGGGCCCTACACCAATTTCCGCATCTATGACCCCAAGCCGCGCCTGATCTCGGCCGCCCCCTTCCGCGACCGGGTGGTGCACCACGCCCTGTGCCAGGTCATCGAGCCGCTGTTCGAGCGGCGTTTCATTGATGACAGCTACGCCTGCCGGCTGGGCAAAGGCACCCATGCCGCCCTGGACCGGGCCCAGGCATTTTCCCGCCGCTATCCCTACGTGCTCAAGTGCGACATCCAGCATTTCTTCCCGCTGATGGACCATGCCATCTTATATGCACAAATCGTGCGCCTGGTGGCCGACCCGCAGGCGCGCTGGCTGTGCAAGCAGATCCTGGACAGCGGCGCCGGCATCCACCGGGAAGAAGCCGGGGCGCCCTATTTTCCCGGCGACGACCTGTTCGCCGCTCTGCGCCCGCGCGGCCTGCCGATCGGCAACCTGACCAGCCAGTTCTGGGCCAATATCTACCTGAACCCGCTGGACCAGTTCATCAAGCGCCAGTTGAAGTGCCCCGCCTACCTGCGCTATGTGGATGACTTCCTGCTGTTCGCCGCCGATAAGCCCAGCCTGCACGCCTGGCGCGGCGCCATCATCAACTTCCTGGCCGGTCTGCGCCTGCGCCTGCACGAGCCGCAGGCGGCCATCTTCCCGGTAGCCAGCGGCATCCCTTTCCTGGGCTGGCGCATCTTCCCCGGCCATCGCCGGCTGAAACGGCGCAACGGGGTGGCTTTCCAACGCCGTATGCGGGCCGGCCTGCAGGCGTATGCCGCCGGGCAGACCAGCCTGGAGCGGGTGCAGGCATCTGTTCAGGGTTGGATCGCCCACGCGGCGCACGGCAACACCTGGGGCCTGCGCCGGGCCTTGTTGGAGCGGGTGGTGATCAGCACGCAGCTATGAAACAGTCGCCCATTTTCAGCAAGACCTATGACTTCGTCAAGTGGCTGATCCCGCTGACCATCGGCTTTCCCCGCCAGCAGCGCTTTGTGATCGCCGCCGCCCTGCAGCAGGAGGCGCTGTGTTTCCAGGGGCTGCTGATCGAAGCCGTCCACGCCGCGCTGCCGCTGGAAAAACTGCAGGCCGCGGACGCCGAGCTGGACAAGATCCGCACCCACCTGCGCCTGTGCCACGATCTGAAGCTGATCAGCCACGGGCAGTACGAGCACGCCGCCGGCATGCTGACCGAGATCGGCCGGCTGCTGGGCGGTTGGCAAAAAACTTGCAACTCACAAAGCTGAGTTGAAAGGCAGCTCGCAGCCGGTTGGCTGAACGGCCAGGCGGCTGCTGTTGTGGGGCCGGGCAGACAGGTGCGCGGCGGTGCGTGGAACAACAATCGTAGGAACGCCCGCTGCGCCTACCGGAACAGGAACGTGCCCGACAACTTCAATAACAATCTCGGTTTTCGGGTGTTCTCCCATGACTCTGCGGACCGGCCGGTAATTCTCGACCTTTACAGAGGCGAGACGGCGCCGCCAACCCGGCAGAGCCAGCCCTGCCCGGCCCCGGTCGCGCGTGGCAGCACGCCGGCTAAATAGCTTCCCGGGCCTGCCCTTCCTGGTAACCAGGCTCATTTGAGCAGGTGAACGCCAGGGCAGGCCGACCGGGAACTTTTTTCCTCCAGCGGCGTCTTATGTTCAATATTGAACAAGCAACTTTACTAAGATTGG
>CAYQDU010000310.1:0-4312 GCA_964416275.1 uncultured Anaerolinea sp.
CGAAACGGCCTGCTCGATCTCCTGCATGCGCGGGATGAAGGTGCCGTCTTCGGGCCGCACGATCACCGGCACGCCGTAGCACATCCGGACCATTTCGGGGTAAGACACCCAATGCGGGGCCAGGATGACGACTTCATCCTGCGGGTTGAGGATCGAATACAGGATATTGAACAACGACTGCTTGGCCCCGGCCGAGACGACCACGTTTTCGGGTTCCACGCAGCGGCCGTAGTTTTCTTCGGTGTAGCGGATGATGGCCTTTTTGAGCGAGGGCGTGCCATCCGGCGGGGTGTATTTCACGTCGCCGCCGGTGAGCAGGGTCGAGGCGCTCAGCACGGCCTGGATGGGGGTTTTGTTTTTTGGCTCGCCAATGCCCATGTTGATGACGGGCTCGCCGCGCTCGCGCATGCGCCGGGCTTCTTCATTCAGCGCAAAGGTAGGCGAGGGAGCAATGGACCTTGCAAGTTTACTGATGCTCATACAGGTTTAGCTCTCCTGAAGAATAAGGGAAGCGGAAAGACCCGCCTCCTGAAACGAAAACACGCCTGGCGGAATTGCAAGCCGACAAAGCGCTCTGTAAGACGAGTCTATTCCAAATGGAAACGCCAGTCAATGTGACGAAACTCACCGCGTCAGGAGATGGATGATAGAGCCGCCCTGCCCCCAATAGAATTAGACGCGGGCCGCCCTTCCAGGTTCTACCGGGGTTCTCGCTTGACCCTTTCTTGACCTCCCTGGCTGTTTCTTGCTCCAAAATTGACCCCAAACTGGCTATCATCAATTTGAAGGGAGACGCGGAATTCACATGCTCGACGCACTCATGCTCTTGTTCATCGGCTGTTTTTTTCTGTCCAGCCTGGGTCTGCTCAAAATCTGCGAGCGGTTGATGGAGGCATAAGATGGAGCTTCTTGCTGGGCTGATAACGCTGGCTTTACTGGCCTACCTGTTTCTGGCTCTGCTGTGGCCGGAGCATCTCGGCCAGGCCGGATAGGGAACCGCCATGACCATCAACGGGCTCTTCCAAATTGCGGTTTTCTTTATCGCTCTGCTCCTGCTGATCAAGCCGCTGGGATCCTATATGGCGCGGGTCTACCAGGGCCAGCCTGCCTGGCCGGAGCGGCTGCTGCAGCCGGTGGAACGGCTCATCTACCGCCTGGCCGGCGTGAACCCGGCCGCCGAGATGACCTGGAAGACCTACACCCTGGCGCTGATCGTCTTCAACGCCCTGGGGGTCTTGCTGCTGTATGGATTGCAGCGCCTGCAGGGGCTTCTTCCGCTCAACCCGCAAGGCCTCGGGCCGGTTGCGCCAGACCTGGCCTTCAACACGGCGGTCAGCTTTGTCACCAATACCAACTGGCAAAACTACGCCGGCGAAACGACCCTGAGCTACCTGACCCAGATGCTGGGGATGACGGTGCAGAATTTCCTTTCAGCAGCCACCGGGATGGCCGCGCTGATTGCCCTGTTTCGCGCCCTGGCGCGCAGCAGCGCCCAGACCCTGGGCAACTTCTGGGTAGACCTGACCCGCTCTACGCTGTATATCCTGCTGCCGCTGGCGCTCATCCTGGCCCTGGGGCTGGTTTCGCAGGGTGTGGTGCAGAACTTCTCCCCGGCCCAGGCGGCCCGGCTGGCCCAGCCCACCACAGACGCTCAAGGGGCGGCCGTGACAGAGCAGATGCTGCCAATGGGGCCGGCCGCCTCGCAGGTCGCCATCAAACACCTGGGGACCAACGGGGGCGGTTTCTTCAACGCCAATGCCGCCCACCCCTTCGAAAACCCCACCCCGCTGACCGATTTTCTGCTGACCTTGAGCGAGGCGGCGATTGCCGCCGCCCTGCCCTACACCTTCGGCAGGCTGGTGGGCGATACCCGCCAGGGCTGGGCCATCCTGGCCGTCATGCTGGCCGCCCTGGCCGCGTCCAGCCTGGGGGCCTATGCCGCCGAGGCGAGCGGCAGCCGCAGCCTGGCGGCGCTGAACGTCGATCAGGCCCCTTCGCCGGGCAGCCCTGGGGGCAGCCTGGAGGGCAAAGAGCTGCGCTTTGGCGTGGCCCGTTCGGCGCTGTTCGCCGTGGTCACCACCGCCACCTCCGCCGGGGCGGTCAATTCGATGCACGACTCGTACACGCCCCTGGGCGGGTTGGCGGCGCTGGTGATGATGCAGCTTGGCGAGGTGGCCCTGGGTGGCGTGGGCTCCGGGCTGTATGGCATGTTGGTCTTTGTGATCGTGGCGGTGTTCGTTTCTGGCCTGATGGTAGGGCGCACCCCCGAATACCTGGGCAAGAAGATCGAGCCGTACGAGATGAAAATGGCGGCGCTGCTGATTTTGATTATGCCGCTGATTGTGTTGGGGTTTACGGCCCTGGCCGTCTCTATTCCGGCCGGCCGGGCGGCGGTTTACAACCCTGGCCCGCACGGCTTCAGCGAGGTGCTGTACGCCTACACCTCGCAGGGCAACAACAACGGCAGCGCCTTTGCCGGGCTGAGCGGCAACACCCCCTTCTACAACCTCAGCGGAGGGCTGGTGATGCTCCTGGCGCGCTTCTGGCTGATCGTTCCAACCCTGGCGCTGGCAGGGTCGCTGGCGCGCAAAAAGCGCATCCCGCCTTCGGCCGGCACGCTGCCCACCCATACTCCGCTGTTTGCCGGCTGGCTGGCGGCCATCATCGTGCTGGTCGGGGCGCTGAATTTCATCCCGGCGCTGGCGCTTGGCCCCATCGCCGAACACCTGCTGATGGCGGCGAAATAGCGCCCCGGCTGGGGCGGGCAGATCCTGGAGATGGATATGTCGAACAAAAATCAGGCTGCAAAACATTTGCGCCGCCGCTTGTATGCCGGCGCGGTTGTAGATGCCTTCAAGAAGCTGGACCCGCGCGGCATGGCCCGCAATCCGGTCATGTTTGTGGTCGAGATCGGCAGCCTGATGTCGCTGCTGCTCTGG
The DNA here is from genome assembly GCA_964416275.1 of uncultured Anaerolinea sp. Classification (GTDB taxonomy): domain Bacteria; phylum Chloroflexota; class Anaerolineae; order Anaerolineales; family UBA4823; genus RBG-16-57-11. Next base: position 2,940 of record CAYQDU010000310.1, read on the forward strand.
GTTCAAGCGCTGTCTGGCAGGGGCGAAGCGCCGGCCGGGTTTGTCGGCGCGATCTGTGTCTGGCTGTGGTTTACCGTGCTGTTCGCCAACTTTTCCGAGGCCCTGGCCGAAGGGCGGGGCAAAGCCCAGGCCGAGGCGCTGCGCCGCACCCGCCAGGAAACGCCCGCCCGCCGCCTGAAAGGCGAAGACGCAAACCGCACTTCACCCGTCGAGCAGGTATCTTCCACCGCCCTGCGCCAGAACGACCTGATCTTGGTCGAAACCGGCGACCTGATCCCCGCGGATGGCGAGGTAGTGGAAGGGATCGCATCGGTCGATGAGAGCGCCGTCACTGGCGAAAGCGCCCCGGTGATCCGCGAAGCCGGCGGCGACCGCAGCGCCGTGACCGGGGGGACGCGCATTCTATCCGATTGGCTGGTGGTACGCGTGACGGCTAACCCCGGCGAGGGCTTTCTGGATCACATGATTGGGCTGATCGAAGGCGCAAAGCGCCAGAAAACGCCCAACGAAATCGCCCTGAATATCCTGCTGGCCGCGTTCGCCATCATTTTCCTTGTCGTGTGCGCCACGCTGCTGCCGTTTTCGCGCTACAGTGTAGCCGCCGCCGGGCAGGGCGCGCCCATCTCGCTGACGGTCTTGATCGCCTTGCTGGTCTGCCTGATCCCAACCACGATCGGCGGGCTGCTCTCTGCCATTGGGATTGCCGGCATGGATCGCATGATCCAGCGCAATGTGATTGCCATGTCGGGCCGGGCGGTAGAGGCCGCCGGCGACGTGAATGTGCTGCTGCTGGATAAGACCGGAACGATCACCCTGGGCAACCGCCAGGCGGTGGCGTTCATCCCCGTTCCAGGGGTGGATGAGCGCGACCTGGCCGAGGCCACCCAACTGGCCTCCCTGGCAGACGAGACCCCCGAAGGGCGCAGTATTGTGGTGCTGGCCAAAGAGCAGTACGGGCTGCGCGGCCAGCATGTGGGTGGAAACGGCAAGGCCGGAGCGCCGGCCGGGATGCGCTTTATTCCCTTCAGCGCCCAAACCCGGATGAGCGGCGTGGATATTCCGCTGAACGGCGGGCGCGCCGATGATCGCGTCGCGCGCATCCGCAAGGGCGCGCCCGATACGATGATCGAACTGATCGAACGGGCCGGCCGTTCCGTCCCCGCTTCGCTGCGCCGCAGCGTCGAAGACATCGCCCGCAACGGCGGCACGCCCTTGGTGGTGACCCGCAACGAAGACGCCCTGGGGGTGATTCACCTGAAAGATGTGGTCAAAGGCGGCATCAAAGAACGTTTTGCCCAACTGCGCAGCATGGGCATTCAGACGGTGATGATCACCGGGGATAACCCGCTGACCGCGGCCGCCATCGCCGCCGA
>CAYQDU010000311.1:0-4281 GCA_964416275.1 uncultured Anaerolinea sp.
GCGGCAATCAGCATTTCAGGGACGAAGAAATCGCCTTCTTCAAAGCGTTTGCCCACTTCTTCCATTGCGGCGATCAGCGCATCATGCAGGATTGTCTCTGCGGTAACGCCTTTGTCCAGAGCGGCTTTGACGCCCGACTGGACCCCGGCCGCATCTCCATCGATGACCGATTGATAGATGTCTTGAAGCTCCATATTTGGTTTTCCTTGAGATGAGAAATGATCTATGCGCTTATTTGGGTTTCGCTTGAAACCAGCTTCATTCCGCCGCCGGCAGTACCACTCCATTAAACCGTGGAACAGGCCTGGCGCTCTTCAAGCGCCTTTAAGGGATGTTATGCGGATTTTGTCGCACTTCGGGCGACAAAATCCGCGCTTAACTCTTCTTTCCTGGCGAGCTTCGCTTGGCGAGCGAAGCTCGCCAGTCGCCTCCACCACGGTTGTGAGGGGAGTTGCCCCGCCGGCAGGGGTGATCTATAATCAAGTTGTTTACATGTATTATAATCTATACATCTTCCTGCCGAAGGTGAATTAATCTCTCGTCGGTATGTACTAAAAGAAGGAGCTGGCCGATGGACTTTGCCGAACGCGTCACAACCCTGGCCCCGGAGGGGGCTTATTTTATGCTGGCTAAAGCCCAGGCGCTGGAGGTCGCCGGGCGGCGGATTATCCATCTGGAGATCGGCCAACCGGATGTACCTACCTTTGAGAACGTAGCTGCCGCGGGGGTGCAGGCCATCCAGGCGGGCCACACCCGCTATACCCCCTCGGCCGGCATGCCCGCCCTGCGCCGGGCCATTGCCCAAGATGCCGGGCGGCGGCGCGGCCTGTCTTTTGATCCCGCCCAGGTGGTAGTTGGGCCGGGGGCTAAACCGGCCCTGTTCTTCCCCACCCTGGCCGTGGTGCGGCCGGGTGATGAAGTGATTTACCCCGACCCTGGTTTCCCCACCTACGCCGCTATGATCCAGGTGGCCGGGGGGACGCCCGTGCCGGTTCCCCTGTGCGAGGAAGAAGACTTCTCGTTCGACCTGGCCGCCTTTGACCGTCTGGTGAACGAGCGCACCCGGCTGGTGGTCTTGAACTCGCCTGGCAACCCCACCGGCGGGGTGATGCCTCTGGCGGCCCTGGAACACGTTGCCGCCGCGGCTCGTCGATATGATTTTTGGGTCTTATCGGATGAGATTTACGCTCGCCTGGTGTATGAAGCTCCGGCCCCCAGCATCGCCGCTCTGCCCGGCATGGCCGAGCGTGTTATTCTCTGCGATGGTTTCTCCAAAACCTATGCCATGACCGGCTGGCGGCTGGGCTACGGGATCATGCCAGCCCCGCTGGCCGAACGAGTGGAACTGCTGCTGACGCACTCGGTGGGCTGCACGGCAAGCTTTACCCAACTGGCCGGGATCGAGGCTATCAATGGCCCGCAAGAGCCGGTGGAAGCGGTGGTAGCGGAATACCGCCGCCGGCGCGATGCCCTGGTGGATGGGCTGAACGCCATTCCCGGCGTGCGCTGCCGCAAGCCGCAGGGCGCGTTCTACGTCTTCCCCAACGTTTCAGCCCTGGGCCAGCCGGTAGACTGGCTGGCCGAATACCTGCTGGAGCAGGCCGGGGTGGCTGTGCTGCCCGGCACGTCCTTTGGCCGCAACGGCGAAGGCTATTTGCGCCTGTGTTTCGCCAATTCGATGGAGAATATCCTCCAGGCGGTAGCCCAGATCAAGACGGCCCTGGCAGGGTTGAAATCCTACCCATAGGGTGGGATACTCCACACTCCACTCGACTGTGGAGCAGCCTATGGCGCTCGCGGAGCGCCATGCCTGCTCCACAGTTTAATGGGGTGGCAATGTGCGCTCAAATTCTCCGATGAACTTCTCCGGTTCTTCCGGCTTCGCCCCCCTATAGATCAACTTCCGCCGAAGGCGGAAGAGCCAGTTTGGATTAACCGCGCACGTGATAGTCGCCGCGGATGACCCACTTGTAGGTGGTCAGCTCGCGCAGGCCCATGGGGCCGCGGGCATGCAGGCGCTGGGTCGAGATCGCCACTTCGGCCCCCAGGCCAAGCTGTCCGCCGTCGGTGAAGCGCGTGCTGGCGTTGACGTACACGGCGGCCGAGTCGACTTCGGCCACGAAGCGTTCGGCGTTGGCGGCTTCGCCGGTCAGAATACCGTCCGAGTGGCCGGTGCTGTGGGCGGCGATGTGGGCGATGGCTTCGTCCAGGCTGTCGACTACTTTTAACCCTAATACTAGCGACAACCATTCCGTATCGAAGTCTTGCGGGCCAGCGGGCAGCGCTGGCGCTTCACCAGCCCCTGCGGCCTGTACGATGGCGTAGGCGCGCGGCTCGGCCCGGAAGCTCACCCCGGCTGGGGTCAGGGCTTGTACGATGCGCGGCAGAAAGGCCTCGGCCACCGCCTGATGCACCAATACCGTATCCAGGGCGTTGCAGACCGTGGGGCGCTGCACTTTGGCATTGTAGATCACCGGTAGGGCGGCCTCCAGGTAGGCCGAGGGGTCTACGTACAGGTGACAGATGCCCATCCCCCCCGTGATGACCGGAATGCGGCTGTGCTGGCGGCAGAACTGGTGCAGGGCCGCCCCGCCGCGCGGGATCAGCAGGTCGATGTCGTCCTGAAGCTGGAGCAGTTCCATCACGTAGGTCCGGTCGGGGTCGTCGACCAGCTGGATCGCCTCGGCCGGTAGGCCGCAGGCCGCCAGGGCCTGGTGAATCAGGCGGGTGAGGGCCCGGTTGCTGTAGATCGTCTCGCTGCCGCCGCGCAGGATGGCGGCGTTGCCGGTCTTGAGGGCCAGCCCGGCCACGTCCAGGGTCACGTTGGGGCGGGCCTCGTAGATCACCCCCAGCACGCCAATTGGTACACGCTGTTTGTGAACCCGCAGGCCGTTGGGCAGTTGCAGGGGGTCGAACGTTTCCCCCACCGGGTCGGGCAGTTCGGCCACCCGGCGCAGATCGTCGGCCATGCCCCGCAGGCGGGCGGGGTTGAGGGTCAGCCGGTCGAGCATGGCCGCGTCCAGCCCGGCGCGGGCGGCGGCTTCCAGGTCGCGACTGTTCGCGCCCAGCACCGATTCGGCCCCGGCCAGCAGCCCGTCGGCCAGGGCCAGCAGCAGGGCGTTTTTCTGCCCGGTGCTGGCCCGTTGCAGATGTCGGGCCGCCACGCGGGCCTGTTTGCCCATCTCTATGATAGAGATCATAAATACCTCCAACCTGTTTTGATACTCCCCTGTAACCTGGGAATTTCCTGAATTCAGGCGGCTCTCCCGGCGAAACCGGGAGAGCCAAAAAGAGATGTTGCGTGGATTTTGCCGCACGAAGTGCGGCAAAATCCACGATTAACCTCTTTCCAGGCGAGCGAAGCTTGCCAGTCATTCCCCCACGGTTGAGTGGGGAGCTGCCCCGCAAGAACTATTCAGGTTTTATAGCACCACCATATTATTATGGTGGATGGCTTCGTCGCCATAGAAGAAGCCCAGGATGGCTTCGATCTGCTCGGACTGCACGCCGCGGATGCGCTGCAGGTCTTCGGCGGCATAGTTGCTCAGGCCGCGCGCAATCTCTCCGCCCTGGGCGTCTACCACCCGCACGGTATCGCCGCGCTGGAAGCGCCCGCTCACACTCACCAACCCCACCGGCAGCAGGCTGCCGCCGCGCCGCAGCGCCTGGACCGCGCCGTCGTCCACCGCCAGCGCGCCGGGAGCGCGCCGCCCGGCCAGGATGAAGCGCTTGTGGCCCTCCAGCGCCGAAACTACGGGGGTGAAGCGCGTTCCCAGGGCCTCGCCCGCCGCCAGGCGCAGCAGCACGTCGGGTTCGGCGCCCGCGGCGATGACAACTGTGGCCCCGGCCCGGCGGGCCAGGTCGGCGGCTTGCAGCTTGGTTAACATGCCGCCCGTGCCCAGCCCGCCTACCGAACCGCCGGCGGCCTGCCAGACGGCAGCCGGAATATGGGCCCCGCTCACCTGGCGCACCAATTGGGCGGATGGATCGCTGCGCGGGTCGGCGGTATACAGCCCGGCCTGGTCGGTCAGCAGGGCCAGCAGATCGGCCTCCACCAGGTTCGCCACCAGGGCCGAGAGATTATCATTATCGCCCACCCGGATTTCCTCGGTGGCGACGGTGTCGTTTTCGTTGATGATCGGAATCACATCCTGTTCCAGCAGGGCGTTGAGGGTGTTGCGGGCGTTGAGGTAGCGCCGCCGGTCGGCCAAGTCGGCCCGGGTCAGCAGCACCTGGGCCACCTTTAGGCCATACAGCCCAAATAGCTGCTCGTAGATAGCC
>CAYQDU010000312.1:0-4274 GCA_964416275.1 uncultured Anaerolinea sp.
GCCAGTCAGTAGATTGGTGTTCAAATCCAACTGCTGTAAGCTGGTCAGGTTGCCCAGCTCGCTGGGGATGGAGCCGCTCAGTTGGTTGTTCGACAGGTCTGCCCGTTGGAGATGGGTCAGCCCGCCGAATTCGGGCGGGATGTTGCCGGTCAATTGGCAGCCAAACAGGCCCAACCCCTGTAAGTTGGTCAGCCCACCCAGCCCGGCCGGGAGGTTGCCGCCTAATGGATTTTCGTCCAGATGCAGCTCTAGCAAGTTGGTCAGGCCGCTCAATTCGGGCGGGATGCCGCCGGTCAGTTGGTTGACCGAAAGATGCAGTTCTTCCAGGTTGGTCAGATTGCCCAAGGTCGCCGGGATGCTGCCGCTGAGCTGGTTGAAGCTCAGGGCAAAATCGACCAGGTTGGTCAGCCCGCCCAATTGTGTGGGAATGCTGCCGGTGAACTGGTTGTTGTTGAGGTAGAGGCCCTGCAAGCTGGTCAGGTTGCCCAGTTCGGCCGGGAGGCTGCCGCTCAATTGGTTGTGGTTGAGGTCTAGCTTCACTAATTGGGTCAGGTTACCCAGTTCAGGGGGCAGGCTGCCGCTCAATTGGTTGTTGTCCAGGTGCAGCCCGGTCAGGCTGGTCAGGTTGCCCAATTCGGCTGGAAGGCTGCCGGTCAGTTGATTCTGGTACAACTGCAAGATTTGCAGGTTGGTCAGGTTGCCCAGTTCAGGTGGAATGCTGCCGGTCAGCAGGTTGTTGTTGAGAGTCAGTTCTTGCAGGTTGGTCAGGTTGCCCAGCGCGCTGGGAATGGAGCCGCTGAACTGGTTGTTGTCCAGGTAGAGATAGACCATGCCCGTCAGGCTGCCAAACCAGGCCGGGATGGCGCCGCTGAGCAAATTGCCCTCCAGGTGAAACTCTTGTATGCTTGCCATGTTGCTCAATTCGGTGGGGATTTCGCCGGTTAGCTGGTTGCCCGACAGAGCAAAGTCTAGCATATTCACCATATTGCCCAGTTCAGGCGGGATGGTTCCGGTCAACTGGTTGACGTGCAGGTTCAGCAAGGTCAGGTTGGTCAGGTTGCCCAGTTCGGGGGGGACGGTTCCCGTCAACTGATTGTAGCCCAGGCGCAGAACGGTCAGGTTGGTCAGGCTGCCCAACCAGGTTGGGACGGTTCCGCTTAGCTGGTTGCGGTTGAAGTTCAGGCGGACCAGGTTGGTCAGGTTGCTCAATTCGGCTGGAATGCTGCCGCTAAGCTGGTTGCGAGGCAGGTCGAAATATTGCAGGTTGGCCAGGTTGCCCAGCTCGGGGGGAATGCTGCCGGTTAGCTGGTTGATACCCAGATTCAATCCAACCAGGTGGGTCAGGCTCCCTAATTCTGGTGGGATGCTGCCGGTGAGTTGGTTATCGGACATATTCAAAAACACCAGATTTACAAGATTGCCCAGTTCGGGCGGAATACTGCCAGTTAGCGCGTTGGCGCTGAGGTCCAAACTTTGTAAATTTGTCAGCCCACCCAGAGCGGTCGGGATATTGCCGCTGAGTTGGTTGCCGCTAAGATACAACCCTTGCAGGTTTGTCAGTCCGCCCAATGCGGCTGGAATTTCGCCGTTCAATTGATTAACTTCGAGACTTAAAGAGAGTAAATTCGTCAGTCCGCTCAGTTCAGCGGGGATACTGCCGCTCAACTGGTTGTTGACCAACGATAACTCCTGTAAGTTTGTCAGCCCTCCCAGCGTGGTTGGGATGCTGCCGGTCAGCTGGTTGCTATATAAATAGAGGGTCTCTAAGTTGGGCAGATTGCCCACTTCGGCCGGGAGGCTGCCGCTCAATTGGTTATTTGATAGGTCTAGCCCGCTGATATGCCCGGCGGTACAGGTCAGGCCATACCAGGTGCAGGCGGTGGTGTCTTGCAGCCAGCCAGTGTGGTCGGTCCAGCCGCTGCCGTTGGTACTGTTATACAGGGCTTCCAGCGCCTGGCATTCGGCCAGGGGAATATCGGTGACCGTATCGCAAAAGGCGGAGGGTTGGCGGAGCGGGGCGGCCTGCGCCGGTTGGGCTGGGCGCTGCGGGAAAATGGGCAGCAGGGCCAGCCAGACGGCCAGAAATAGCTGCAAAGCGCGGGTCTTGTGGGGGCTGAGAAGCGGGAAACAAGTGCACATTATTATCCTCCTGGTGCAGCGCATAAGTTGTGGGCAAAACCGGAATAGCAAGAGCAACAGCAAACAATAGTAGTATAGAAAACTATCCGATCTGGGTCAAGTGCCGTTTGTCACAAAAAAATCGCTCATTGACGTTCGATTAAAACCCTGCTATCATCATCTATTGGCATGAAGCGCGCAAGCTCGACTTTCTGGCGGAAACGCATTGCAGACCGAATCAGCCGTTACACCGCCTGGTTGATCCCTGGGATTCAAGTCAAACGCTGGCTGCTGCTGATCTTGATGGGCATCACCCTGCTGGCGGTGGGGTTGGGCATTTTGCTGCTGCAAATTTACCGCACCGCTCCTGATACCTGGTGGCTGCCGATTCTGTCCACCGCCTCGCTGCGTTTTCTGCCTCGCCCGCTGCGGGTGCTGATCTTTGGCGGGATTGGCTTTGGCATGGTGCTGGTGGGCATGTTGGAGTTAAATCGCTCGCTCATCCAGCCGTTGATGCGGCCCGGCGCAAGCCTGGCCGATACCCTGCTGCTCCACCGCCAGCGCGGGCGCGGCCCGCGCATCGTGGCGATTGGCGGCGGGCATGGCCTATCGACCCTGCTGCGCGGGATCAAGAAATATTCGCACAATATCACCGCCATCGTCACCGTGGCCGATGACGGCGGCTCGTCGGGGCGTATCCGGCGCGATACGGGCATCCTGCCGCCGGGCGACATCCGCAACTGCCTGGCAGCCCTGTCGGACGATGAAGCTTTTCTGGCCCAACTGTTCCAGTATCGCTTTGCCAGCGGTGAAGCCGGGCTGGACGGGCATTCGTTTGGCAACCTGTTTATCACCGCCCTGGCTGAAGTGACCGGCAGCTTCGAGACCGCCGTGGCCGAATCGGGTCGGGTGCTGGCGGTGCGCGGCCGGGTGCTGCCCTCTACCGATCACGATGTGCGCCTGGTGGCCGACGTTCTGCTGCCGCACAGCCCCCACCAGGTGCGGGTGGAAGGCGAGAGCCAGATTCCCAAGAGTAACGGCCGGGTGCGCCACGTCTGGCTGGAGCCGAACAACCCGCCGGCCTATCCTGACGTCATCCAGGCTATCCTGGCGGCCGACCTGATCCTGATTGGGCCGGGCAGCCTGTATACCAGCATCCTGCCCAACCTGATGGTGCCAGACCTGGCCGAGGCCATCCAGGCCAGCCGGGCGCTGAAGTTTTTTGTGTGCAATGTGGCGACCGAACGGGGCGAAACCAACGGCTTCACCTGCGGCGACCACATTCGCGTCATCGAAGAGCATGTTTCGGGCCGCCTGTTCGACGTGGCCGTGGCGAACTCCGCCTATGGCGGCAAGCTGCCCGAAAATGTGGATTTCGTACGGGTCGAACCCGACCTGGACGAGGATTATCGCGTGTATCAGGCCGACCTGGTGGATTCGCTCTACCCCTGGCGGCACGATCCTCAAAAACTGGCCCAGGCGATCATGGATTTGTTCCAGGATCGCGGCGGACCTCTGGTAGAATAAGAAGTTGTCCTGACACATTTGTTAGGGCTTTCATAAACCATCCTAACTCTCATTCTGGAGGATAATATGACAGTCAAAGTAGGTATTAACGGCTTCGGCCGCATCGGTCGCCAGGTTCTGAAGGCCATCCGGGAATTTCACCCCGGCGAGCTGGAAGTGGTGGCGTTCAACGACATCGGCGATCTGAAGCAGATGGCCCATCTGTTGAAGTACGACTCCAATTATGGCCGCTTCGACGGCACGGTGGAAGTCGGCTCGGACGGCCTGCTGGTAGACGGCAAGCCGGTTAAGGTGTTCAAGGAAACCGACCCGGCCAACATCCCCTGGGGCGACCTGGGGGTTGACATCGTGGTCGAGTCGACTGGCATTTTCACCGTCAAGAGCGACGGCGTGAACAAAAAGGGCAAGACTGTCAAAGGGGCCGAGAACCACATCACCAAAGGCGGAGCCAAGAAGGTCATCATCTCGGCCCCGGCTGAAGGCGAAGACCTCACGATCGTGTTGGGCGTGAACGACGACAAGTACGATCCGGCCAAGCACCACGTGGTATCCAACGCCTCCTGCACCACCAACGGCCTGGCCCCGGCGGTGAAGGTGGTCAACGACAAGTACGGCATTGTGCGCGGCTT
>CAYQDU010000313.1:0-4260 GCA_964416275.1 uncultured Anaerolinea sp.
CGCATCAAATTAGCTCACCTGTATCCCAGGATTCAGGTTTGACGGACTACTAGTGGGCAAGCATACCCCGCTTTTGGACGGCTGTCAACCGGGCGCTTGCGAAATGCAAAACGGGCGCTCTGGCTGGCGCTGCCGCTACGGCTCGAACTGTTCCATCGGGATCAGATTCCACTGCTGGTTGGTTCCATTATTTGCTTCCCACACGCCGAGCGCCAGGTTGCTTTGGGCCTTCCCGCCCGGCGCATCCAGCGTCTTCTGTGAGAGGTTGGGATACAGGTTGTATTTATCAGACACAAAGTTGGCATACCATTTTGGGTTATTGCCTGTGTGGCAGTACCATTGGATGACGATTGTAACGTTTGCCCGGTAGGGGTTTCCAAAACGAACCATCTTTGCTACAATACCGATGTGAATTATCTCTGGTCGCCCTGGCGGATGGACTATATCGTGAGCGAAAAGCGAAAAGATTGCGTGTTTTGCACCAGCCTGTCTCAAACCGACGGGCCGGAAAATCTGGTGGTCTATCGGGGAAAGCTGAATTTCGTAGTGCTGAACCGTTACCCCTACACCACCGGACATTTGATGATTGTGCCGAACGCCCATATCGCCAGCCTGGATTTGCTCGACCCAGAGACGCGGGCCGAGATGATGGAACTGACCGCCCGCTCGATGAGCGCGCTGCGGGTCGAATATCGCCCCCAGGGGTTCAACGTAGGCGTCAACGAAGGGGCGGCTGCCGGGGCGGGCATCGACGAGCATCTGCACCTGCACGTGGTGCCGCGCTGGAACGGCGACACCAACTTCATGTCTTCCCTGGCCCATACGCGCGTGCTGCCCGAAGCCCTGGAAGACACCCTGGAGCGGGTGACGCGTCGTTGGCATAATCCGGCCGGGTGAGGCCAGCGCTGGATCGCAAGTCAGGGGGAATGGCGGGAACGATTTAAGGCGTTCCCCTTCAAGAACGGCCAAAGGAGGCAAGATTCGCATGAATCAGGCAGGCAACCAGGCAGTTATCCTGGCCGCAGCGCGCACGCCGATCGGCAAATTCCAGGGCGGGCTAAGCGGTTTGGCTGCGCCCCAACTGGGAGCGCGGGTGATTCGGGCCGCCGTGGAGCAGGCGGGTCTTCCCGACCTGGCTCAGATCGACGAAGTGCTGATGGGCGATGTGGTTACGGCGGGTCTGGGCCAGGCCCCGGCCCGCCAGGCGGCGGTATTCGCCGGGCTGCCCCCCAGTGTGGGGGCTACCACGCTCAATAAGGTTTGCGGTTCCGGGCTGAAGGCGGTGATGCTGGCCGCCCAGGCCGTGCGGGCCGGCGACGGCGATTTGTTCGTGGCCGGGGGGATGGAGAACATGAGTCGGGCGCCTTTCCTGGTGGATGGGCGCGGCGGCGGCCTGCGCTACGGCCATGCCCAGCTCACCGACGCCCTGCTGCATGATGGGCTGTGGGATCCGTTCGAGGGCTGGAGCATGGGCGACGCAGCCGAGTTCATCGCCGACGTGTACGAAGTGGCCCGGTCGGAAATGGACGAATACGCCTATCGCAGCCATCAAAAGGCTGTCGCCGCCATCGACGCCGGCTGTTTCCGCGAGGAGATTATCCCACTGGAACTGCCCGGCAAGAAGGGCCAGGCGACGATCTTCGCCGCCGACGAAGGCCCGCGCCGGGATACCAGCCTGGAGGCCCTGGCGGCCCTCAAGCCGGCCTTTCGCAAAGACGGCAAGGTGACCGCCGGGAACGCCCCCGGCCTGAACGACGGGGCGGCGGCGGTGGTGGTCGCCAGCCAGGTCCTGGCCGAAAAGCTGGGCTGCCCGCCGCTGGCGCGCATTGTGGGCTACGCCCAGGCCGCCGAGCCGCCCAAATACCTGTTCAACGCCCCGGCGAAGGCCATCCCGAAGCTGTTGGAACGGGTGGGCTGGCGTTTGAGCGACGTGGACTTGATCGAGCTGAACGAAGCTTTTGCCGCCCAGGTGTTGGCGAACGGGCGGGCGCTGGCCGGGCTGGGCTGGGACTGGAGTAAGGTTAACGTCAACGGCGGGGCAATTGCCCTGGGCCATCCGATTGGGGCCAGTGGGGCGCGCATCCTGACCACTCTGATATACGCCCTGCGGGCGCGCGGTCTGAGGCGTGGCATCGCTTCGCTGTGCCTGGGTGGGGCCGAGGCCGTGGCAATGGCAATCGAAATTTGATTCGGACGCAGATTTTCGCGGAAAAACCGGATCAAAATATGCTTGCGCAGTATGCAGGGAGGGTCAGGCGATGGATGTGCAGAAGATTTTTGTGATCGGGGCGGGGACGATGGGCAACGGAATCGCCCAGACGGCGGCCACCAGCGGCTATCAGGTGACGATGATGGATGTGGCTCCCGAGGCGCTGGAGCGCGGCCAGCAGACGATTGCTCGCTCGGCAGATAAGCTGTTCGAGAAGGGTAAGCTGACCGAAGCGCAGCGCCAGGCGGCCAACAGGATTGTCACCGCTACAACCCTGGAGCGGGCCGGAGAGGCCGATCTATTGATCGAGGCGGCCACCGAAAACCGCCAGATCAAGCTGCAAATTTTCCGCGATCTGGACCAGATCGCCCGGCCGGGGGCCATCCTGGCGAGCAATACCTCCTCGATCAGCATCACCCAGATTGCAGCCGTCACCCGCCGCCCGCAGCATGTGATTGGGATGCACTTTATGAACCCTGTGCCGCTGATGCGCCTGGTGGAGGTGATCCGCGGGTTGGCGACCGACGACGAGACGATGACCACTACCCTCGACGCCTGCCGGGCGATGGGCAAGGAGCCGGTGGAGGCCAGCGATTCGCCCGGCTTTATCTCCAACCGTATTCTATGCCCAATGATTAATGAAGCGATTTTTGCCTTGCAGGAGGGCATTGGCGCGCCGGAAGCCATCGACACGGTGATGAAGCTGGGTATGAATCATCCCATGGGGCCGCTGGCCCTGGCCGACCTGGTGGGCCTCGACGTAGTGCTGAGCGTTATGGAAGTATTGCAGCGCGACCTGGGCGAGGATAAATATCGTCCGGCCTATCTGCTGCGCAAGATGGTCGATGCGGGCTACCTGGGGCGCAAGTCGGGGCGCGGATTTTACACATATTAAGGGAAGATAGGGCGTTGAGCGACGAGATCGCTCAACGCCCTATCTTCTGCATTGCCAGGCTGAAAATGCCTTGCGATTGGCGGCGCCGGATGGGCCGGTAGCTCCCCACTTAACCGGGGTGGAGGCAACTGGCAAGCTTCACTTGGCGAGCAAAGCTCGCCTGGAAAGATGATTAATCGTGGATATCGGCTGGTACCGATGGGCCTCAGCCCTGTGCAAAATCGAAGATTTTCTGCAGGGCGGCTGGGCCTTCAGCCGGGTCGCTGAAGCCGGAAGCCAAGCTCCAGCGTTCGACGTATTCCACCTGCCCGCCAGGGGGAACCTGGGCCAGTGGGCCGAGCGTTTCCAGCTCGAACATATCGAAGCGGGTAAAAGCTTCACAGGCGCAGCCCTGGTCTGGGTAGGGCGCTCCCTGCCGCGGGTCAAACAGTTTGACGAACAGGTCGCCATTTCGATAGTAAGCCACCCAGCCGCGCCGGTTCGATAGGCCGATCTTTTGAGGTTGGGCCGGGCCGCCGGCGATTTGGGCCGCGTGACGCAGCAAAATCGCCTGAGGGGTGAATGTATAGCGCGGGTCAGACAGGTCCGTATAGCTCCACAGCGCCAGAGAGGCGGCGGGCAGCAGGTCGCCGTCGGCGTGGCTGCCGCCCGGCGGTAGGGGCAGGATGCCCACCCCGCCCAGGGCCATCATGGTCAGCGCCCAGGGGGCCATTTCAATCGTCCACAGGCCGATATTTTTCAGCCGGTGGATGATGGTTGCTTCTGGGGCGGCCTCGGCCAGGGCGATGTCCATTTCTTTCTGTATCCCGGCAACGGTCTCAGGCGCGGGGGTCAGGCGTACAAAGCCGGGGTATTCTTCTACTCGCACCGGCTGGTTATCGGGGATATAGCTGCGCGGCTGGGCCTCGGGGGCGGTCCACAGGCGGTGGCCGCCGTACAGCTTGAAACCATTCCCCCCGGTCTGCCCGGCCTGGTCGGGCAGCTCGCCCAGTTGGTTCGGCCCGCCGGGGCGGCCAAAGCGGATCAGGCGCGGGCCGATGGCTGTCGTCGCCATCAGTTCTACCTGGGGGTTCGACAGGCGCACACAGCCATCCCATCCATTGTAGGAAACGCATTCGAACTGCATATTCAACTCCGGGTGAAAAAACCGACTCCT
>CAYQDU010000314.1:0-4248 GCA_964416275.1 uncultured Anaerolinea sp.
GCCAGATGGTGAAAATCCGCCTGCTCAGCCCGCCGATCATGCTTTCCCTGCGCAACACCTTCCGCAATAAGTCGCGCCTGGGCTTCACCCTGGCAACCCTGACCATCGCCGGGGCCATGTTCATGGCGGTGTTCAGCTCGTTCGATACTATCCGCGGCCAGATCGACGAATTCGGGCGCTACATCGCCTTCGACGCCTCGCTGAACATCCCCGGCGGGGCCAATAAATATACCGTCGAGCGAGAGGCCCTGCGCATCCCCGACGTGCGGGTGGCCGAAGCCTGGGCCAGCACAAACATCGTCCTGGTTCACTCCGACGGCAGCGAGAGCGACCGGATCGAGCTGGTGGGTCTGCCGCCCAATTCGCAAACTATCCAGCCCCGCCTGGTGCAGGGCCGCTGGCTGCTGCCCGGCGATACCTGGCAGGTGGTATTGAATGAAGACCTGCTGGCCCAGGAGCCGGCTATTCAGGTGGGCCAGCGGGTAACGGCCAAGATCAACGGCCTGGAGCGCAGCCTGGAGGTGGTGGGCGTAGTCTCCAAGCACATGTCTGGCTCGCGCATCTATATGGACTACGACCAGCTCACCCGATTGACCGGGCAGCACAACCAGGTAGACACGGTGCGCGTGCTGGCGACGCCGGGCGTGTTCAGCCCGCCGGCTGAACAGCGCGCCATCAACCAGCGCCTGGAAAAACGCTTCGAGGATGCCCAGATCAGCGACGCCGCCGGGCGCACCCGCTTCGAGATCTTCGACGCCATGTCGGGCGCGTTCAATATTCTGCTGGTGATCCTGCTGCTGGTGGCGATCATCCTGGCGGTGATCGGCGGGCTGGGGCTGACCGGCGCGATGGGCCTGAACGTGCTGGAGCGGACGCGCGAAATCGGCGTGCTGCGGGCGGTAGGGGCCTCACACGCCTCGGTGCGCATGGTGGTGGTGGTTGAAGGGGCAGTGGTAGCGTTGTTGAGCTGGGTGTTGAGCGCCCTGCTGTCGTACCCGGTGGGTATGGTGCTGTGCGAAGCCGTCGTGAGTATGGCCTTTGGGGCCAGCGCGCCCTTCCGCTATTCGGTGTGGGGGCTGTTCGCCTGGCTGGCAGCGGTGCTGCTGATCGGCGTCCTGGCCAGCCTGGCCCCGGCCCGCCAGGCCGTGCGCCTGACCGTGCGGGAGGTGCTGAATTATGAATAGCCATGGAGAAACCCACAGCCTGATCCACCTGACCCAGGTGGTCAAGACCTACACCTCCAGCGCCGGGTCGTTCACCGCCCTCAAAGGGGTGGATTTGCAGATCGGGCGGGGTGAGTTCGTCGCCATCGTGGGCAAATCGGGCAGCGGCAAGACGACCCTGATTAACGTCCTGACCGGCATCGACCGGCCCACGTCGGGCGAGGTGGTCATTGCCGGCACGCCCGTCCACCGGCTGGACGAAGGCCAACTGGCCGCCTGGCGGGGGGCCAATTTAGGCATCGTGTTCCAATTCTTCCAGCTACTACCTACGCTGACGGTGCTGGAGAACGTGCGCCTGCCGATGGATTTCTGCACCCACTGCCGCACCCGCACAACCCCGGCCGAACGCGAGCAGCGCGCCCGCCAGCTTCTGGCCCTGGTGGGTCTGAACGAGGCGGCCGACAAACTGCCCAGCCACCTCTCGGGCGGGCAGCAGCAGAGCGCGGCCATTGCCCGCGCCCTAGCGAACGACCCGCAGATCATCGTCACCGACGAGCCGACCGGCAACCTGGACTCGCGCACCGCCGAACAGGTCTTTGCCCTGCTGCAGCGCCTGGCAAGCGAGGGCAAGACTGTGCTGATGGTAACCCACGACGATGAACTGGCCCGCCGGGCCGGGCGGGTGGTCACGATCAAAGATGGGGAAATTGCGTCTGCCGCCGGGTAGCCCCGGCCAGGCGCGGGCGGCGCGTTGCGCGCCAATCTAATGATAGTTCAACGCCACCGCCAGGGCCAGGAAGATCACCGTGGCGGCAATAACCCACACCCACAGCCCCAATACCCAGCGCAGCCACTTTGGATAGGGGATCACCGTCAGGCTAAGGGTAATCAGCAGGGCAGCGTTGGTCGGATAGGCCAGGTTCGAGAAGCCGTCGCCAAAGCAGTAGGCGCTGACAGCCACCTGGCGGGTGACGCCCATCAGGTCGGCCAGCGGCATCATAATCGGGATCAGCAGCAGGGCCTTGGCCGAACCAGAGGTGACAAACAGTTCCAACGTCAGGGTCAGGGCGTAGATTAAGAGGGCCGCGGCAAAAGGGCTGACCCCGGTGATATAGCCCGCCGCGGCGTGCAGCAGGGTATCGAGAATGCCGCCGCTGGCGATGATGTGCTTAACGCTGGCAGCCATCAGCAGCAGCGGCACGGCCGGAAACATACCCACCAGCCCGCTCCAGGCGGTCTTCCAGGCCGAGGCGCCCAGCCCGGCCAGCAAGCTGGCCCCCACCCCTCCGATGACGAACAGCAGCCCGGTCAGCGGCAGGGCCAGGTCGGAGAGCAGGGGGACGAAGGGCGAGGCCATCAGCAGGGCCAGAATCAGGCCAAAGAACACCCCCAGGAAGAGGATCGCCCGGCGCTGGCGGGGGTCGTCCCACTTTTCAGGGGTGAGCTTAAACCCGGCAGCTTTGGCCCGCTGGGGTTGATCTTCCACGAACACCGGCGAGGCCTCCGGGCGGCGCTCGATCTTGCGGGCGTAACGGCTCAGAAAGACGGCCAGAATGGCGTACATGACGACGAAGAGGACCACCCGCGGCAAGGCCCCCGAGAACAGCGGCAGCCCGGCCAGGCGGTGAGCCACGCCCAGGGTGAACGGGTTGAAAATGGCGGCCGAAAAACCCACGTTGGTCGCCAGCACCGACATGCCCAGCCCCACCAGCGAATCCCAACCCAGCGAGTAGGCCAGCAAGATCATGATCGGGACGAGCGGGATCACTTCTTCAAAAATACCAAAGAAGCCGCCCAGGGCCATGAAGAAGAACGTAATCAGCAGCAGCAGGGTATACTTGCGCTCGCTGAAGCGCTGCACAATCAGGCCAATCACGGTGCGCAGCATGCCGCTCTGATCCATCACCGCGAAGGCCGCCCCCACCAGCAGAATGAACAGAATAAGAGCGATGACCGTGACCCCATCCGGCCCGGCCAGCACCTCGAACGGGGCCGTAAACCAGCGCCAGATCGGGTAATCCACCGAGGGCATGGATTGAAAGGTAGCCGGGTCGATGGTCTCCCGGCCCTGGCTGACAACGCGCTGGTACTGCCCGGCCGGGATCAGGCGCGTGAGCGCCCCGGCCGCCAGCATGAGGACAAAGATCACGGCCACGGCCTGCAAAAAGGCCTTGCGGCTGATTCGTACTCCGGCGTTGTCTTCCATCAAATATCTCCTCTATTCTATAATGACTGGCAAGCTCCGCTTGCCCGAAGAGAGGTTTAGCAGGAGATTTTGTCGCACTTCGTGCGACAAAATCTCTGAATCTCTCTTTTCAGACGCTCACAGAGCCCCATACGCTGCTGCGCGGTTAAGGGGGGTGGTACTCGCAACCCAGCCCAATCAGAAAAATTAAAACACCTGCAGGGCTTTGGTCAGGGCCTGCACGCCGAATTCCAGGGCGGCCACCGGCACGCGCTCGTCGGCGGCGTGGACGGTGGCGATAAAGTTGAAGTCTTCTGGCAGGCGCAGCGGGGTGAAGCCGTAGGTCTGGATGCCCAGGCGCGAGAAATAGCGAGCGTCGGTGACGCCCGACATCACGTAGGGAATCGGCACGCCCTCGGGGTCCATCTGGCGCAGCACGTCTGCCAGCACATCGAAGCGGCCCATATCCACCGAGGCCGGGCCAGGCTCGACCAGCACGGGTTCCAGTTCGCACAGGTCGCCCAACCGGGCCCGCAGCCCGGTCAGCAGCTCGTCCGGCGGGCAGCCGGGCAGCAGGCGCCCGTCTAACCCCAACTGCACCTCGCCGGGGATGACGTTGATCTGGCTGCTCCCCTGAAGCAGGGTGGGGCTGACGGTGTGGCGCAGCAGCGGCAGGAACAGCCGCCCGCGCCCTCCCAGGAGAGTCAAAATCGGGTCGGCCAGGGCCGGGTTGGTAAGCTGGCGCAGGGCCAGGCCCATCGCCCCCGGCAGGGCCGCAGCGATAGCCTCGATCATCAGCCGCACCGGCGGGGTGATGTGGATCGGCAGGCGAGCGCGATCCAAGAGCTGCAGCGCCCGCCCCAGGCGAGCCATCGCCCCGCCCTGGATCGGCATCGAGCC
>CAYQDU010000315.1:0-4224 GCA_964416275.1 uncultured Anaerolinea sp.
TTCAGGCCCAATTGGAGAATATTGAAATGAACCGGAATCTATGGTTTCATCTTCTGGTTATGCTGACCGTTCTGGCGGCAAGCCTGCCGGGCGCGCCGACCCAGGCCGCGCCGGCTGCGGCCACCCCCGGCGTGATCGCGGCCGCCCCCAGTGCGCCGCCTCCCCTGGCTCTGCCGCGGCCTTACCCGCAGCCAGGCTTTCCACCTTTACAGCCGCCGGCGCGCCCGGCCGAACGCCCTCTCGCAAAAGCCAAACTGCCGCAGCCTGAGCCGGCGCGCCCCCCGCAGCCAGTGCAATACCTGGCCGCGCTGACCGCCGCCCCCGGCGCGCCCGATTGGTACGCCGCCCGCGCCGCCCTGCTCCAGACCCTGCAGCGGCTACAATGGAACGACCAGATCATCCGCTTCGAGTGGCTGGATCAGGCCAACGCCTTCCAGGTGTGGGCCTGGCCAGGCATGGAGGCAGATCTCGGGGCGAAGCTCGCCCCGCCCACCCTGGGCCGCCTGCTGCGCTACAGCCCCCAGGCCGTGCAAAACCTGACCACCGAGCGGACGAAAACCATCCAGGCCGCCGCCCGCGCCGCCGCTCACCCCTCGGCTCCCACCAGCTTCACCCCCACCGTCCCGCAAATCCTGGAAGCCAGCCTGTACTACAACTACATCCGGCTTTCCAGCAGCAGCGACGCCGCCACGGTCATCACCCTCACCAATGCAACCGGCGAATATAAGGCCGCAGGCAGCGTTTACTGGTCTGGCGGCAGCCCCTATACTGGCTCCGCCTCTCTATACGGCCTCGACGGCAATCTTCAACCCGGCGATAAGCTGCTCATCACCCAGGAAGGTCAGGCCCGGCTGAACCTGACCGTACCTGATCTGCGCCTGCACATCGACCGCGACGCGGATCAGGTCACAGGCTACACCCCGCCCGTGACGACCCCCGGCGATGACCTGAGCGACCCGCCCAAGCTGTGGATCCAGGCGATGCACATCGCCAATCACCCGGCCGGCGCATACGCTTCTCCATCCGGTAAATATATCACCACCAACCCCGGCGGAGATTTCACCACCGTCTTTACCACCACCTTTCCCACGACCACTACCTACGACCTGAATGCAACCAGCTCGGCCCAGATCTACTACACCCAGGCCGATGGCAACACCTTCACTTTGTACGCCCACGCGCCCTACCTGGAAACCCAGCTGGGCAACCCCAGGGTGTCTGGCTACGCCGATTCAGGCACAGCCGTAACGGCGACGCTGAAAAACGCCGCCGGGATCGTCAAAGGGCAATTCGTTTCAAACGCATCGTATGACGGCTACCTGAGCGGCGAGCTGAAATCTCCTGGCGGGTTAGCCATTGCGCCCCAAAGCGGCGACCGCCTCGAGGTCTTGCCAGCCAACGGCAACTCGTTCAGCCTCGACCTGCCCACCCTGACCGGCCTGGTGAATGAGGCCAACAATACCGTCAGCGGGATCGCCCCGCCCAACCTCACCATTACCGATACCAACGCCATCACCATGCCCATGCTGCGCGTTGAGCTGAGCAGCGGCGGCATCCAGGGCATTGCCACCGGCGCCGACGGGGCCTACCAGGCCGATCAATTGGGCGATATTCTCCCAGGCGACATAGGCAGCCTGATCTATCTCACCGCCGCCGGCGACCAGGTGAGCGCCAGAGTGGCTGCGCCAATCGTTACTGTGCGCAGCCGCTACCCGTTTGGCGCGCTTTACGAGGCCGACAGCGCCGTAGGGGGCCAGATCAACGAAGCCAACGCAGTCGTGCGCGTCACCTTGCAGCGCGGTGGGCAAACCATCCTCACCGCCGCCGCCGTCTCAAATATCAACGGCCAGTTCTGGCTCTACCTGCGCGACATCTACTACAATTACGTCAACATCCAGGGCGGGGATGTGCTGACGGTTTCGGGCCCGTCCAGCACCCGCAGCGTAGCGGTGCCATCCTTCACAGTGCAGTCTAATCCAGACTTGAGCCGCATCACCGGCGTTACCAATGCGCCGGTGATTACCACCACCCCTGGCATGACCCAGACCCTGGCCGTATGGCCTGAAGACCCGCACGATTTTCACTACGGCCAGCACGTGCTGCCGGTTACAGGCGTATTCACCGCCACCAACCCCTTCTACCCATATGCCGACCCCATGAACTTCGGCACGGATCTAGGCTGGGGGCCGGGCAGCCAGGGTCACCTGCGCTATATCACCGCCTCCGGCGACCGGGTCTACCAGGCTTTCCGCGCCCCTTATAACAAACCGATGGTATTTGTGCGCGGCAGCCCCTACAACAATTACGTGGCGGAAAACTACGTCTGGGGCCGGGCCTATGGACAGTGTCGATACGGCAGCCTGGTTCTCAGAGACAGCCTCGGCAATGTGAAATCCAGCCTGTCCAGCATATATGCTTGCAGTGACTTCGAGGCCTACTTTACCGACTCCTACGGCGCGCCGGCCAACATCCTGCCCGGCGACAAAGTGGAAGCCAGCTTTGGCGACAGCACAACCCTGATCGACGTGCCGCCGCTGACCCTCATCCCCGATCCGGGCGCCGATGTCATCAGCGGGCAGGCCCCTGGCGGCATCACCTACACCCTGGGCATGCCCAACAGCCTGTACCTGGAGCTGAACAACCCCTACGCCTCGACCTATGTCACCACCACCCTGGCCGGGACGTACAGCGTCAGCTTTGCCCCCAACGACATCCGGGGCGGTACATCGGGCTTCGCCTACTACATCAACCGTGATCTCAACTACATCTATGCCAGCTTCTCTATTCCCACGGCCAGCAAAGTAACCCTGATCGTGCGCGCCAACTCTGCCTCCAGCGGCTTTAACGGCAGCAACTGGTTGAGCGGCTTTGTCTCAGACTGCAACAAGCTGCTCACGCTGCGCCTGAAGCGGGCCGGGAAGACCCTGATCACCCAGGCAACCTATCCTTGCAGCACCTTCAGCTTCACGCTGTACGACGCCAACAGCATGCCCCTGCCCATCCTGGACGGCGATGTAATCGAAGCTGAATATGGGGGCGAAATTACAACCCTGACCGTGCCGCACATCGACATCACCTCCAACGCCGAGGCCAACACGCTCAGCGGCAGCATCAACGCCGCGGTGCTGACCACCACCGTCGGAATGACCCAGACCCTGGCGGTCTGGCCCACCAGCGCTTCGGATAATGACTTTGGCCGTTACGTGCTGCCCATTGCTGGCGTTTTCAGCGCCGCCTCGCCGTTCTATTATCAGGCCGACCCAAGCACCTGGGCCACTTTGCCGGATTGGGCGCCCGGCGACCAGGGGCACGCGCGCTACATCACCGCGCAAGGTCATGTGATCTACAGCGAATTCTACGCCCTGCACCCGCAGCCCCAACTGTATATCTACAAAGACAGCAACAGTCTGTCGGGGTATCTGACGCAGCCCAACGCGCCGGCCCAGGTGGACCTCAAGACCGGCGCCGTCACCCGCGCCAGCGCGGCTGTGGTTACCGATGGGTCGGGCCAGTTCTGGGCCGACCTGTATGACGCGAACGGCAATCCGGGGGTAATCCAGGAAGGCGATGATGTCGTAGTCACCCAGGGCAGCCTGGTTACCAGCGTTCACATCCCCCGCCTGACGTTAAACCTCAACCTGGCCGCCAACACCGTCAGCGGCCAGGCCCCCGCCAACAGCGCGCTGAACGTAACATCGGTGCCGGTGATCAGCCAGGCCGACGGCTCCTACAGCGTTGACCTGACCGGCTACACCACGCTCAGCGTGGGAAGATGGGTCGACGTGATTTACATCACCCCGGCCGGGCACCAGGTGATCGTCCAAAAGAAAGCAGGCCCCAGCCTGAGCATGCGGCTTACCACCTCCTACTTCAGAGGCATCGCCCTGGAACCTCGCCAACCCGTGACCCTGACCCTGACCAGCGGCGCAACCGTCAAGGGGTGGGCGGTGGTGCGGTCGAACAGCAGTCAGAATTTCGATGGCGACCTGATCAGCCCCACCGGCCAGCCGGTTCGCATAACCGGCGGCGACGTGCTGACCGCCGACTTCGGCCAGGGCCGCGTTCACAGCATGACCGCCGCCGCCCTGACCCTGGTCATGGACCCCGTCCAGGAGCGCCTGAGCGGAACCGGCCCGGCCAACAGCCTGCTCTACCAATTCTACCCCGGCAGCCAGACCACCCTGCTCACCGCCGCCGATGGAAGCTGGTCGCGGTAGACGACGT
>CAYQDU010000316.1:0-4213 GCA_964416275.1 uncultured Anaerolinea sp.
AGCCGCCAGCTCGTCTGCATCCCTGAATTCGTTGAGGCGGAACTCGCGCTGGCTGATCGGGTTGGCCCAATGGTAAGCGCGCTCCAGCAAAAAACCGCGCGATTCCCATACCGCCAGCAGCACGTAGGCGTCTTTGGGCAGGTTCTGATTGGCGTACGGGTAGACTCTGTAGCCGGGGATGCGTGCAGCCAGAAATTCATCGCGGCTCATCTGCCCGCTCAGATAAGGCAGGGCAGCGCTCAAGCGGGCCTGGCCTACGGGCGCGGCCATGCGGCTGACGACCACCAGGCCCACCACCAGCGCCGCCTGGGTGAGCCGGGTGAGCCATTTGCCGCTGCGCCGCCACAGCCAGGCCAGCCCGGCCGCATCCAGTAGGGCAAAGACTCCCAGGCCGGGCAGCAGAAAGCGGGTTTGGTGAGTCTGGAAAAACCAGCCGGTGTAGAGGGCCAGGGTCAGCAGCGCCAGGCGACCTGCCTGGCGGCGCTGGTCGATGGGGCGCAGCCAGAGCAGGGCGCACAGCCCCAGGGGCAGCAGCAGCAGGTAGGCATAGCCCAGTTGGAAGCTGCCGAATTTACCGTCGTCCAGCGATACCTGCGCCAGGCCGGTGAGCCAGTTCCACAGGCTGGGGCGCATGTTCGTCACCTGCAAGTAATCCATCAGATACCGTCCGGCCGGGACGTCCCAATTCTTGCCGCCCAAGAAGGTATACAGGAAAGGCCAGACCGGGTTGCCGGTTTGCAGCCAGGCCTTGAGATACCAGGGCAGGGCCACTGCCAGGGCGCTGACCCCGTAAAGCGCAAATGCCTGGGCGGCCGTCTTCCACGGGCGCGTGCGGCGCAGCAGCGTATCCAACCCGATCAGGCCGCCCAGGATCAGCGGAACCTGAACTGCGTTGAGCTTAATCGCGGCGCTAAACCCGGCTATCAACCCGGCCAGGATGAGCCGCCTGCCATTCCATTCCGGCGCGTCCAGCCAGTCGAGCAGCAGGGCCGTGGCCAGGAAGCTGAACAGGCCCAGCGGAATCTCGACCAGGGCCACGCCGGCCAACGTCAGCGCCATTGGTGTAGCAATCAGGATCGCTCCTCCGGCCCAGCCGGCTGGTGAGCCAAACCAGCGGTTGCCCCAATATACCAGCCCGGCCAGAAACAGCCCCAGGCAGCCCCAGGTAATCAGGTTTGCCAGGGTTTCCGAGCGCAGCAGCAGGCCCAGGGTGAACAGCATTTCCGTGCCTAGCGGCCAGTTTGATTGCAGAATGTAGGGAATATAGAATATCCGCCCAGCCTGGATGTACAGTTTTGGGATTGCCAGATGATAGGCCAGTTCGTCATAGGCGCTGGCGGGAACCAGCCCATTGGTTAGCAATACGTAAACCAGGCCAACCAGCATCCACAGTCCGGTCACTGCGGCCCAGGGATTTATGCGCAGGGATAGGGCGCCGCGTAGAAGGGAGACGGTCTCGCGCCGGGAATGGGCCGTCAGGAACGCCAGGAGCGCCAACCCGCCCGCCAGCAAGCCCCAGGCGGCTGGCGGGTTGAGGCTCCGGCAAACTCCCAGAAAAAACACGCCGCTGCTCAGCAGGAGCAGGCCCAAGGCCGGGGCAAGGATCGCCGCTTCGACCTTCGAGCGGGGCATCCAGCCAACCAGCCTCAACCCGGCCCAGCCGTACCCGGCGGCGCTCAGGCCAAGCAGAAATAATAAGCCCAGGTTGCCCACCAGCAGCCGGGTGAAATGCAGCAAGGCTTACTCCAGGGGGATGTCGTCGTAGTTCAGATCCCCGATATCGACGGTTTTACCCGCTTCAACCGTGAACAGGATCGGTTCTTTTTTGTCGGGGTAGTTCAACAGCCAGGCATCCATGCCGGTATACAGAACGATGCTATAGCGGCCCGGCTTGACATTCATGAAAACGAATTCGCCGTTTTCGGTGGTGTTCATACGCGGTGAATCGGTGGCGCTGAACGAAGCCGCCAGTTCGGTCCCTTTGGCGTCTTTGGCAATTTCAGCCAGGAAAACGATCAGGTCTTTTACGGGGGCTTTGGCTTCCAGCAGGCGACCGCGCACGATGCCCATCTGAGCGTCGTAGGTGGGGGTGGGGGCCGGGATGTCGGTAGGGACAGACGGTTCTACGCCGCCGGGGTATGGGCTGACAACCTGGGCGGTATTAGGATAAGGATAGGCCCCGCCGTCCGCCGGGGTGGCCGTAGGAGCCGGTTTGGACGTGGGGCTGCAGGCCGCCAGCAGGCTGCTCAAAATCAACGCACAAAGCAGGAATTTCTTTACCATTGTGGATGTTCCTCGAATATACGAAATTCAGGGGCGACCAGGAACTGGCCGCCCCTGCGATCTTATGAGGCTGGTTTACTAGCCTGAAAAACGGATGGGCTTACGGGGCGACGTTGATCGCTTCGTAGGTGGTCATCTGATCGGCGTTGGGGTTGCCGCCGGTCTTGTTGATGACGCCGATGATCTGAGCGCCGGCTGCGTTAGCCGTGCAGGTGGCGCCGCCCACGTAGGGGTTGCCCAACTGGCCGTTCTGCAGGTGGGTATCGCCCTCGCCCTGCTTCAGCGACTTGGAAGTCCAGCTGACGGCGCTGTTGGTGAAGGTGCAGGTGACGGTGGTTTCAACCGAGCCGACGTTCATCAGGTTGATGCTGGTCCACAGTTTCCAGGTACCATTGCGATCCTGGATCTGCGGGGCAACGAACTTGGCGGTGGCGGCGGACGGGTCGAAGCTGGCGTAGGCGCTGCCGAACTGGATGCCCTTCTGCTGGTTGATGATGGCGGCCAGCGGCTGGCTGGTGGAGTTGCTGGTAACGGCGGCCGAGCCGACGAACAGCTTACCCTTCAGGTCGCAGGTGGTGGTGATGGTGGCCGGGTTGGCGCCGGTGCCGAAGATGGTCAGAGCGAACACAGCCACGGCCCCCGGCTCGATGGTCTGGGTCTCGGTGCAGTTCACAGCCGCGCTGCCGGTGGTCACACCCTTGTAGGTAACGGTGACGACTGTGTTCTGGGAAGCGCCCATGTTCTGGATGTTCAGACCGGTGGCCATGCCGTTAGCCGGCTGGACGTTGATCAGCGGGAAGACCGGCAGGGTAGCGCCGGCGGTGAAGCCGTTGGAGGCCAGGATACGCTTGGTGGTTTCCTGGACGACGGTCACTACTACGGGCTGGTTGCTGGTTACGGTGCCAGCGAAGGCCGGCCCGGGGTGGGTCTCGGTGGACTGATCGAAGGTGTGGGCCGCGCCCGCAGCCAGGTTGGTGAAGCTGGCGGTGGTGCCGTCGCTGTAGTTGACGGTCACATTGGCCGGGCCGGTGCCAGCGTTCTGCACGTTGAACCAGGTGTTGTTCTTCTGGGCGCCGTTATTCTTCATCAGAATAGGCAGACCAACGGTGGTGTTGCCGGTGGACGAAGCCACGTACATGCCAGCCGCCGCACCCGAAGCGCCGCGGATATCGCTAACCGAGGCGACGTTCGTGGTGGAGGTGACAACCACCGAACCGTTGAAGGAGCCGGCCGGCAGGACCGCGCTCAAGGGGAAGAAGGTCTTCTGCCCGTAGGGGCCAAGCTTGGTGGTGTCGCCGCTGACGGTGGCGAAAACGCTCCCGTCCTGGTTGTAGAAGATCAACGAGATGTCAGCGTCGGCGTTGTCCAGGTTCTGAATCTGGATGCCCGATTCATAGGAGGTGAAGGCGCCGGCTTTGGCCGCAGTGGGGGCAAAACCGATGGCTACAGCTACTATTGCAAGGGCGAGCAAAATACGTACAGCTTTCATTTGAGCCTCCTCATTGGGTATGATGCTCTTATTTTATGGTTTTCCTGGCTTTAGGCAATACTCCGTTGGGGGTATTTTGGGCCTCCTGCCAGCGGGAGGCCCAAAATACGCCTAACCCATTTGGGTTAATCGGGCGGCGCATGGGGCGCAGCCGTACTTTAACTTTTGGGGCTAGTTTTCTGGCTCAGTCGGAGATGGTTTTTCGGGGAGGGGCAGCAGCAGCCAGACTCCGGCGTGGATGATGTCCATCAGGGTGGCGATTACGCGCAACAGCACCGCCGTGACTACCGCCACCGGGGCCGGCATGACCGTGGTCAGCAGCAAGCTGAAGCCAATCTCGGTGACGCCCATGTTGCTGGGTGAGAAGATCAACAGGCGGGTGACCATAATCACCGCCAGGTAGCTGCCCATCACATACGGCAGTTGCCTCACGGGCAGCGG
>CAYQDU010000317.1:0-4199 GCA_964416275.1 uncultured Anaerolinea sp.
TGCTCGCCTGGAAAAGCTCGCCTGTCGCCTCCACCACGGTTGCGTGGGGAGCTAGCGTGCGCCCCAATCTCCTGAACATTCCTCATTGAGGGCATTCGGAGAGCGCCATACCCAGCCGGTTTCAGGTATAATCCATTCATGTTTGAATGCTTCCACCCGCCCCGTTGATTCTTTGCCGCGGCTGCGGCCCGCGCCCCTCCCGGTCAGCGTGAAAAATCGCCTGTTTGACACGCTAATTTCCCCTTGACCGGAGGTTCAACATGGCAAAAGATATCTTTGCGCGCCCCGCTTGGTGGGCGCGCCTGAGGCGGGTCGCCTTTCCCCTGGCCCTCTTATTCTTACTCATTGAGTTCTTAGACGAACTGCACGATGGCGTGCGGGGCGCGGCCCTGCCGGCTCTGCGCTCCGACCTGGGCCTGAGCTACGTTCAGGTGGGCCTGCTTTTGGGCCTGCCCCAGATCATCGGCACGCTGCTAGAACTGGTTATCATGCTGTTGGGCGATACGCCGCTGCGGAAACGGCTGGTGGTAGGCGGCGGGCTGGCTCTGACGGCCTCCTTGCTGTTAATCGCCAACGCCCACACCTTTCCACTGGCGCTGCTGGCCTTCGTTGTTGTTTTCCCAGCCAGCGGCGCGTTTGTCTCTTTATCCCAGGCTACCCTGATGGATCTCAACCCCGGCCGGGAGGCCCAAATGATGGCCCGCTGGACCGTGTTCGGCGCGCTGGGCGACCTGCTCGGCCCGGCCCTGGTGGCAGGCTGCTTTGCCCTGGGGCTAACCTGGCGCATGCCCTATCTGGGGCTGGCCGGGTTGGGGCTGGGGCTGGCCCTGCTGACCTTCTGGCAGCCGTTCCCGTCCCGCCCGCCAGATGGCGAGCAGCAACTGCGGATACTCTGGCAAGGGCTGTGGAGTGCGCTGCGCGCCCCCGGCTTGCTGCGCTGGTTCATACTGCTCCAACTGGCCGACCTGCTTTTGGACGTTTATACCGGCTATGCCGCCTTATACTTCGCCGATGTGGTGCATTTCAGCCAGGCCCAGGTGAGTTTAATGGTGGGGGCGCTGATGGCGGTTGGATTGCTCTCGAACCTGGCCCTGGTGCCGGTGCTGGAGCGCGTGCCGGGGCGCAAGCTGGTGCGCACCAGCGCGGCGGCGGCAGCTGTTCTCTACGCGGCCTGGCTGATCCTGCCCTGGGTGTGGGCCAAAGTGGGCCTGGCCCTGGCGCTGAACATGGCGAAGATGGGCTGGTATGAGGTGCTTCAGGGCGAGGTCTACGCCGCCCTGCCGGGTAAGTCTGGCACGGCGATGGCGCTCAATTCGCTGTTTGGGATGTTGGGCGGCGGGCTGGCCTGGCTGATCGGCTGGTTTGCCGCCCAGGCCGGGCTGCCGGCCGCCATGTGGCTGCTGCTGGCCGGCCCGCTGGCGCTAATCGTCTTTCTGCCCCGGACAAAATCGATATAGTGAGTAGGGAATTGTGGGGCTGCGCCCCACAATTCCCTACGATATGTAAGGGGAGTTGCAGGCAGGCAGGGTTGGTTATATAATGAAGCCAAAGGAGGCGACCATGCAAGATTTGACCCAGGAAATTCTGGAATTGATCCGCCTGGCGGCCACCGACCTGCCGCCCGATGTGGAGGCCGCCCTGCACCGGGCGGCGGAGCAAGAACAGCCCGGCTCGGCCGCCCGCGGCGCGCTGGAAACCATCTTGCAAAACGTGGCGCTTTCGCGCCGGAATTCCACCCCCATCTGCCAGGATACCGGTACACCGATCTTCTACGTACATCACCCGGAAGGCTGGAGCACGCGCCAGCTGCGCCAGCAGATCGAGGCGGCGGTGGTCGAAGCTACCCGCAAAGCCTACCTGCGCCCCAACTCGGTCGATTCGCTCAGCGGTAAAAACAGCGGCGATAACCTGGGCGGCGCTTATTTCCCCACCGTCCACTTCGAAGAAGTCGAGGGCGAGGCGCTGATCATCGATCTGATCCTCAAAGGCGGCGGGTGCGAGAACGTAGGCATTCAATACGCCCTGCCCAACGCCGCCCTGGGGGCCGGGCGCGACCTGGCCGGGGTGCGCAAAGCCGTGCTGGACGGGGTACATAAGGCCCAGGGCCTGGGCTGCGCGCCGGGCATTTTGGGCGTTGCTATCGGCGGCGACCGCGGCTCGGCCTATTCCGCCTCCAAAGAAACCCTGTTCCAGTCGATGGACGAAACGAACCCCAATCCTGAGTTGGCCGCCCTGGAAGAGCGCCTGACACAAGAAGCCAACCAGCTTGGCATTGGTCCGATGGGCTTCGGCGGCCAGACCACCCTGCTGGGAACCAAAATCACCGCCCTGAACCGGCTGCCGGCCAGCTTCTACGTGACCATCTCGTACATGTGCTGGGCCTATCGCCGCCGCCGCCTGACCTGGCAGGCCGGCCAGGCCAGTTATCGCTAAGAGAGGCTGCCCTGATGAAAACCCTTCAACTCCCCCTCACCGACGAGGCGGTGCGCGACCTGCAGGTGGGCGACCCCGTGGTGATCTCTGGGGTCATGGTCACCGGCCGCGACACCGTGCATAAGTGGATGACCGATACCTTCATCAAACAGACCCGCGCCCCCCAGGGCGATGATCTGGAAGTGTATGAGGCGATTAAACCCCTGCTGCGCGGCAGCGTTATCTATCACTGCGGGCCGGTGGTAGCCGGGCTGGACACGCGCCAGTATCGTTTCGTGGCCGCCGGGCCAACCACCAGCAGCCGCGAAGAACCCTACCAGGGCGATGTGATGCGTCACTTCAAAATCCAGGGCGTGATCGGCAAGGGCGGCATGGGGGCCAAGACCCTGGCTGCCTGCCAGGCGGCGCCAGGAGTTTACCTGCACGCCATCGGCGGCGCCGCCTCGCTGATCGCCCAAACGGTGCGGCGCGTGCTGGGCGTCTATAAGCTGGATTTCGGCGTGCCGGAAGCCTTGTGGGTGATCGAAGTGCAGGATTTCCCGGCCGTCGTGACGATGGACGCCCACGGTCACAGCCAACACGCTGTGATCGAGCAGGCCAGCAAAGCCGCTCTGGAGGCTTTATTGGCCCAGCCCTATTAGAGCCGGCCGCATGCCCGACCTGAACCGTCTGATCCAGGGCATGAAAAACGTGCCGCATTTCCGCGGCCTGGGCGACGCCGATCTGCGCGCAATCGCCGCGGCCGGGGCCGTGCAGCGCCATCCGACCGAAAGCGTCATCTATCTGGAAGATGAGCCGTGCGCCGGGATGTATGTGCTGCTCTCCGGCGAGGTGCATCTGGCAAAGCTGGGGCCGCAGGGCCAGCCCAACATTATATCGGTCATCAAGCCGGTTATTATGTTTAATGAAGTAGCTGTGCTGGACGGTGGCCCCAACCCGCTGACCGCCCTGGTGGCCCAAGACAGCCTGACCTGGCGCCTCCCCTACCCGGCCTTCCAGGCGCTGCTCGAACGCTATCCGCAGCTTGGCCTGAGCCTGCTGCGTGTCCTGGCCCACCGCCAGCGCCTGCTGATCGCTCACTATCACGATCTGTCATTCCTGCCAGTGATGGGCCGGGTGGCCAAGCTGCTGTTGGAGCTGAGCCGCAATGGCAGCCAGCCCATCCAGCGCCGCCAGGTTCCCGTCAGCCAGATGGCCGCCCGCACCGCCACGGTCACCGAGGCGGTCAGCCGCTCGCTCAAGGCCCTGCGCCAGCAGGGCGCTATCGAGATCGACCGGGCCGTGATCCACGTCTTGCAGCCCGAAACGCTGGCCGACCTGGCCCAAATAGAATATTAACCCAGGAGGTGCGGGCGGCTGCGCCGCCCGCACCTCCTGGGTCGTCATACCGGGTGGATGGGGCGGGGTATATCGGCCCAATCCACCCGCAACAAAACGCTACGGAACGCAGACTTCCAGCACAGCGTCGTCTAAGTACATGGCCGACACGCCATACCAGCCGTCATTGTAGGTTCCCCATTGCAGCTTGATCGGCAAGCCCGCCCAGGGCAGCAGGTTCACTTCGCGCGCCACCCAGGCGCGGGCATTCGACAGCTCCCAAACCGGGTAGGCCCGCACGTAGTTGTTGGCGTCCAACACCAGGACATACTGCACGTCGCCGGCTTCAGGGGACAGCTCCAGCTCTTTGCCGATCTCGGGGATCGCCGGCAGCGGCTTCTCTTCCTCGCCGATCAACAGTTCGCCGTCCTTGCCCTTTTTCAGCAGCT
>CAYQDU010000318.1:0-4183 GCA_964416275.1 uncultured Anaerolinea sp.
ACGGCCGCGGGCTGAGCAGGCGTGCCCGGCCCGTCCGCATGCTCAGCGACGTGACCCTGGTCTATGGAGTGCCGGACGGGGTGGTGGCCGATCCCTACTACCGCACCACCGCCGAGCGCCCGGCCGGGCGCGCCCGGCGCGACTGCCACCTGGGGGCAGACATCACCCGGGCGGGCGGCGGCAACTACGATGTGCAGGACCAGCGCCGTGGCGTGCCGGTGTATGCCGCCCTACTGCCCACCATCGATCTGGCAACGTTGAACGGCGCCCGCCCGGCCAACCGCAGCGCGGGCGGCAGCTGCGGCGGCGTGACCCCTGCCAGCAACCTGGGCCTGCCCGGCAGCGGGACGGCCGTGCTGCAGGACGCCGTGGTGGACGTGCAGAAGTGGCGCAGCCAGAGCGACGGTGCCTATGGCGGGGTGATCGGGCTGGCCTGCCACTACCGCTACACAGGTGACGACGGAGCCGAGCAGACCTTCACCCTGTACCTGGAATACCTGCACCTGATCACCCCCGATTTCCTGCCGCGCCTGCCCAGCGGACAGGGCTACCGCACGGTTACGGCCGAAGAATGGAGCGCCACCGGCCGCGGGATTGGCTTTGGCCCGCAGATGGCCAACAACGCCCAGCTACCGGCCCAGGATCTGACCGGCGGCGCCCTGCTGATCGGCTACCTGGGCGCCACCCAGACCCCACACGTACACATCCAGGCCGCTTATGCCAGCGGAAACCGGCGCTACACCACCACGCCGCGCTTCGACCCGCTGGTGATGCTTCAGCCGGCCCTGGTGGTCAGCATAACCCAGTCCCTGGGGCTGGAGGAGGAAGCGGATCCCAATGCCGAGCTGACCGAGGAGCAGAGCCGCCTGGTGGCCAGCGAGCAGGCGGTGCGCAGCTTGGGCGCCGCGCGTACGTTGAATGCAGCGCGCTGGGCCACCGACGCCGAGTCGCCGGATTACCGTCACCTGAACACCCCTGGCCAGAGCGAAGCCTTCACCTTTACCGCCGCCACGCTCGCCAGCCTGTGCACTCACAACCGCTTCGACGTGGCCGGCGGGCAGGACGAGGTGCTGTTTGGGCTGCGCGGCTGCCGACTGGTGGAGGCGCCCGGCGGGTTCACCAGCTCGGTAAGCCTGTCGGAAGACATGCCCGACCACAACGATTTCCACTGCGTGCTGGGTGTGTGGCAACGCTCCACCAACCAGATTGCTGTCTTCAGCGGCTCGACCGTGCCAAACGAGCGTTATATGCAGAAACAGGTGAACCAGGGCGGGCGTGAAGCCAATCTGCTGCCCACCGGCTGCTACCCCTACAAGGTCGGCACTCACAGGGGTTCAACCGTCACGATCAAAGGCGCCTTCCGGGAGGTGGATAACTTCGTGGTGCTGCGCTCCAACGACGACCTGGTCTACACCGTCACAGACACCTGGGATAACTGCCTGCCCGGCGACAACATCCACCCGGCCTTCCTGGACCAGTCGGCCAGCTTCCCGCGCTTCTCGTCCGCCGGCTGCCAGACCATCCCGGGTAATTACAGCGAAAGCCAGAACCAGCATACGGGCGCCTGGGCAGCCTTCCGCCAGGCTGCCGGGCTGAGCGCCAGCTCGCCAGATGCGGAAAACGGGCGGCGCTACGTCTACGTGCTGCTCACCGGGCGCGAGGCGCGCCTGGCGGCGGCCGGGGCGGGGCCGGCCGAGCTGGGCCGCCTGCGTTTTGGCTCGCGTGGCCCGGACGTGCAGGCGCTGCAGCTGGGGCTGCAAAACGCCGGTTTGTTCAACGGCACAAACGACGGGATGATGGGACCCGGTACAGTGGAGGCTTATATCCGCTGGCAGCAGGTCAACGACGGCAACCGGGCCGACGGCATCGTTACGCCGCAGGCAGCCCGGGCGCTGGGCTTCGACCTGCTGGCAGGCCAATCGGTAACTCAGGCCTGGAGCCGACCGGCGAGTCGCAGCCGCGCCCTGGGCGATGAGATTCCTCTGGACCCCGGTCCGGGCGGCCGCTCGATCGGTCCATCCGAACTGCAGACGGGTGATATCATCGTTACCACCACCGCGGATGCGGTCTCGCGCGGCATCCGCTGGGCCTCCGGAGCGGAGGTGAGCCACGCCATGCTGTACATCGGCGGCGGGCAGGTGGTCGAGGCCGTGGGGGAAGGGGTGCGCCTGGCCCAGTTGGAGGAAGCGCTGACGCACGCCGTACTGGCGGTGGCCTTCCGCTACCCGGGGCTGACCGAAGAGCAGGCCCTGCGCATCCGCGACTATGCCGGCCAGCAGCTCGGGCAGCCGTACAACTACTGGGGCATCGTGCGCCAGGCCCAGTTCCAGTGGGACCGGCAGGTCTGCCGCCTGCTGCCCGAAGCAAGGCGGGCGGGCTGCGAAAATTGGGTCGGCCGGGTGCGCCTGGGTCCCAACAACAGCGACAGCTTCTTCTGTTCGCAACTGGTGGTGGATGCCTTCGCCCAGGCGGGCGCGCCGCTCACCGACACCCCACCCAACTGGACTACCCCGGGCGACCTGGCCGAGCTGCGCCTGAGCGGCCTGCTGGGCTACGTGGGGCACCTGATCGCCCCGCCAGCCAGCAGCCAGAGCCTGGGCGCCTTCCAGCCGGAAAGGCAGCCGGCGTATGCCGGTGGCAACGGGCACAATGGCCGCAATGGCAACGGTCATAACGGCAATGGCCGGCACGCCGCCACCGCCGCCAGCTACGGAGCCGGATACGGGACGGCGCTGAGCAGTTGCCCACCCGCCGCGGCTGCTCAAGACCTGGCGGGCACGTGTTTTACCTACAACGTCCCCGGCACGGTGCAGGCGCTGCAGCAGCCCAGCGGCAACAGTTGTTGGGCCACGGTGGCTGCCATGCTGCTGAGCTGGAAGGAGAACCAGTCGATCAGTCTGGAGGCAACTGCCAGCCGCATGGGTCCGCGCTACACCGAGCTGCTGCGCACTGACTCGACCCTGCCATGGAGCGAGCACCTGGCCTTCGCCGCCGCCCTGGGCCTGACTGCCGAGCCGCCGATGAACTATACCATCGAGGGGATGTATAACCTGCTGCAGACCTA
This sequence comes from uncultured Anaerolinea sp., assembly GCA_964416275.1. Lineage (GTDB taxonomy): Bacteria > Chloroflexota > Anaerolineae > Anaerolineales > UBA4823 > RBG-16-57-11. Next base: position 3,065 of record CAYQDU010000318.1, read on the forward strand.
CGGCCCGCTGATCGCCATCGCCGAAACCCCCTCCGGCGGCTGGGCCACCCACGCCCTGGTCATCACCGGCATGTATGGCTATGGTGCGGTTGACGACACCTACTTGCAGGTCAACGACCCGGCCACCGGCACGGCGTACCCGGTGCGCTACGATGTCTTCGTGCGCCGCTATGAGGCCGCCGCCGACCGGCCGGGGCTGGGGGTGCAGATGATGCACTATTGAGTGGCGCGGGAAAATTTATCCCACCGGCAGCGTAATGGTAAACTGGCTGCCCTGGCCGGGCTGGCTGCGGGCGGTGATGCGGCCGCCGTGGCGCTCGACGATCTTCTGGCAGATGGCCAGCCCGATGCCGCTGCCTTCGTACTCGCTGCGCCCGTGCAGGCGCACAAAGGGCTGGAAGATGCGCCCGGCCTGCCCGGCCTCAAAGCCGATGCCGTTATCGGCCACCACGATGCGGACCTGGCGCTTCCGCCCCGCGCCCACCAGCTCGCCGGTCACCTGCACCTGCGGGGCCACCCCGGGCTGGTGGAATTTCAGCGCGTTGCCAACCAGGTTTTGCAGCAGCTGGCGCAGCTGCAGCGCGTCGCCGTGCACCGCCGGCAGTGCGCCCACCGCCACCTGCCCGCCTGTGGCATGCAGGCGGGCTTCCAGGTCCGACACGACCACCCGGGCCACCTCATTCAGGTCCACCGGCTCGAACGCCTGGCCGCGCGTGTTGATGCGCGACAGGTCCAGCAGCCCATCGATCATCTGCTGCATGCGCCCGGCCGCCCGCTGCATGCGCGCCAGGTAGTCGGCGGCCGTGGCGGCGCTGGCGGCCGAAGTCGCCGCCTCGCCGTCCGCCGGGCCGGACTCCAGACCTGCCGCCGCTTCAGCGGGTGCGTCAGCCGCCGCTTCAGCGGGCGCATCCGCCGGCGCGCCGGCGGCCGATTCTTCCAGGATCCGGCGCACGCTGTTGCCAAACAGAATGATCTTGCGCAGCGGCTCCTGCAGGTCATGCGAGGCGACGAAGGCGAAGTCTTGCAGGGCCTGATTGGAGCGCTCCAGCTCCCGGGTATAGCGCGCCAGGTCTTCCTCGGCCTGCTTGAGCTGGGTAATGTCGTACCCGGCGCAGGCCG
>CAYQDU010000319.1:0-4155 GCA_964416275.1 uncultured Anaerolinea sp.
ATTTCAGCCTCAACCCCATGTTGGAGGGCGCCCAGTTCGGGCGGGGCTTCCACGCCAACCCATACCACCCGCGGCCGGCGCAGCGAGGGAAACGCTCCCAACCCGCCCACACTGATCTCGAAAGCCGGGCGCCGGGCGGCCTCGGCCGCCAGCGATTTGATCAACAACGGCAGGTTAGCGGTCGAAACTTCACCCAGGAATTTGAGCGTCAGGTGAATATTTCCCGCCGGGACCCAACGCACCGGGGCCTGCGGCCAACGGCTGTACAGGTCTTTCAAAACCTGCTCCAGGTTGTGGCGAATCTCGGAAGGGAGATGGATAGCAATGAAAGCGCGAATGACGTTCATCACATCCCGGCGGCCGGAAGAACCGGCGCAGCATTCTCAATAGCACGCTTGAGATCGCTAAAGGCCACCGGCTTGGTCAGGTAGAACGCGGCTCCCGCCTCCAGGCCCGACTTGATGTCGGAGGGCAGCCCCTTGGCCGAAACGATAATCACCGGGATTTCGGCCAGGCGCGGATCGCGGCGCATATAGCGCAGCACCTCCAACCCGGAAAGATCGGGCATCATCAGGTCGAGCAGAACGACCGACGGCTTCTTCTCAGCGATCAAATCAATCGCCCGGATGCCGCCCAATGACTTGACGACCTGAAAGCCAATCAGCCGAACCATCTCGGCAAACATTTCAGCGGTATCTGGTTCATCTTCAACAACGACAACCATATTCGGTCTGGTAGACATAGACTTTCGACCTTCATGAGCCGGGGTTGGGAATACAGCCGAGCTGTTTTGCTCCTCTCCATGATACCAGAATTTTAAAGGGATGGCATATAGAAAACCCCTTCTCTTCCGGCATCGCCAGGAAAACGGGAATATGGCTCCTCTGACAAAGCCAGGAAATTTTTTCTCTATTGATGAGTTTGCGGATGGCTGCGCCATCTGCAAACTCATCAATAGAATTCTTCCCCGGCGAAGCCGGAAGCGCCAGAGCGATTCACGCCGGGCGGTCGCGTTGGTAGTCTTCGGGAGTGTCCAGATCGCGCAGAATGCTTTCGGTGTCCACCTCCAGATAGCGAATTTCACCGGCGTGGGCGTCGATGACCTGGCGCAAGGTTTGGGGTGGGCGCAAGGCCAGCGCCTCCGGCCACAGGCGGCGGTCGATGATCCACGGATGGCCGCGGCGCATCTGGTAGCTGGGGATCACCAATGCGGCCCCAGTCCGTTCATATAGCTGCACAACCCGGCGAGCAACCTCGACCTGGATATGAGGCTGGTCGCCCAGCGCTACCAGAGCCGCATGGGTATCCGGGGCCAGCGCGGCCAGCCCCACCTGGATTGAATAGATCATCTGATCCTGCTCGTAGCGCGGGTTGAATACCGTCTGCACTCCCAGCCCGGCCAGGGCCGCCTCTACCGCTTCCTGCGCTCCGCCCGTGACGGCCACGATCTGCTCCAGTCCAACCTGGCAAAGCACGCGCCCCACCTGGCCGATTACAGTGGTATCGCCCCAGGGCAGCGTCATCTTAGGGCTGCCCATGCGCCGGGAAAGCCCGGCTGCCAGGATGACCGCGCCTACAGCGCTCATCAATCGGCCTCGTTGAGCAGGCGTTGATAATCTTCAGGGGTGTCCACGTCCTGAGCAGCCTGCTCGTCCAGCCAGGGCAGCCATACGGGGCGGTAGCGGGCGAACAGCGCCCGCCCGCCGGTATCGCCCTGCAGGGCCAGCAGGTCGGAGAAGGTGCGCCGGTCGAACAGCACCGGGTTGGAGCGCTGCCCGCCGATCAGAGGCGCGACGATGGCCGGCAGACCAGACGCGTGAGCTTCCACCAGGCCGCGCACCAGGGCGGCAGGAGTATGCGGCTGATCGGCCAGCAGAAAGACCACCCCGCCGGTATGCGGCGGCAGGGCCAACAGCCCAGCCCGCAGCGAGGCGCTCTGCCCGGCTTCCCACTCCGGGTTATAAACCACCTGCACCGGCAGCCCGTCCAGCGCCTGGGTCACTTCCGGGGCGGCAAACCCGGTGACCACCACCACCGGCCAAAGTCCGGCCGCCAGGGCGGTCTGGGCGGCGTGGCGCACCAGGGGCTGACCGCGCCAGGGCAGGGCCTGCTTGACCTGGCCCATGCGGCTGGCCCGCCCGGCGGCCAGGATCACCCCGGCGATGGGTTCGTGGACGGCCAGCACACCACCTGCGCCGCCTTCCAGAGGAAGCGAGAAAGATTCTGATGAAGATGTAGGGCTGCTGCGCGGCTCTACATCTTCATCCCCCTCTCCCCTACGGGGAGACGGGCCAGAGGGAAGGGGCGGATGCAGGGCGGCGATCAACACGGCCTGGTATGCGGGCAGCAGGCGGGCGGCGATGGCATGGGCAGCGGCCTGAAGCCCTGGCGTATCAGCCTGGTTGAGCAGGGCCGCCCGCCAGGCAGTGGAGGGAATATCTTTCAAACCTCCTTCGGAGTGAGCCAGCACGGCCGCCAGGGCTTCAGGCGTTACCGGCGCGCCGGGGGTCAGCCCAGAGAGCCGCCCAAACCGCTCGGCCCGATGCACATGTTCGTCGTCCAGCGGCGCACCCAGGCCCGACAGCCCGGCGACCACAATCACCGGGTTGGCCCAGGCGGGCAGGGCCGGCTCGTGCGGGGCGGGGGCTTTGAGCGGCAGGCAGCGCGAGCCGTCGGCTTCGAGGCCCAGGAAAATACCCTGAGCGCGGGCCAGGGCATCCAACGCGTCCAACACCGGCCGGGGCAGGCTGGACAACCGGCGGCCACCTTCTACCACCGGACCGGTGAACAGGGTCAGACCCGCCAGCGCAGCCGGGTCAATCGGCTCCAGGTCGTCGGGCGAGGTCAGGATCACGTGCCGGTCGGCCAGGACGGCCTGTTCCACCGACAGATGGGTGCTGACTGTAACCCAGGCGGCTGGGCCGCCGGCGGCCAACGCCTGGCGGGCAAGCTGGAACAGGCTGGTGGTCTTGCCGCCCGCCCCTACCAGGGCCGGGCGAGCGTCGGGGGTCAAACGAAGGGCGTCGAATAATTGCATCAGATTGATTTTTTAACCACAGGCTGAGAATGGTCCTTGCGCGGCCAGGGCAGAAACCGGCTGCAGGAACCGGCTGGCGCGCCAACAGCAAGCTACATACGGCGGGCCAAATTCTTGCAGCAGTTCGGCCTCTTCCTTGCGCGCCAGATAGGAATAGGTTGCCAGCAAGATAGGCCAAACCCCGCCTTCGGTCGCAGAGCGATTATTCCCATAACCACGGTCGTAAATTGCTCTGCGAGAGCAGGGCTTCCAGCACCCCGCCGCCCACGGCCAGCGATTTATCCGAAACCTGGGAGCAGAACTGGGGGTCGTTGCGCGGGTCTACGTCGCCGATTTTCAGGCCGGGGGTAACCTCCAACCCGCTGCGCAGCAAGCCGCGCAGCACGCCCTCGAACGGGTCCAGCACCGGCTGCCCGGCCACCTCGGCAATGACCTGCCCGGCCTGCAGGCGCTGGCCGATCTCGGCCCGGCAGTGCAGGCGGCCGGCGGCCGGGGCGCGCAGCACCCGCTCGGCCCCGTGCGCTCCCACCCGTTCGGGAACGCCCGTATCCGGCTCGCCGGGACCAGCCCAGATCACCCGGCCCAGGGAATGGCCGCGGTTGGTTTCAATCACCGCGTGGCAGTTCTGCCCTGCGTTGAAGCCCGGCCCCAACCCGATCACAAACGCGGCGGTCAGGTCGAACGGCTCTGGCGGGCGCTTAGTCATGCGAGCGTCCACCACAACCAGCCGCCCGGCCTGCGCCAGGCGCAGGCGCTCAATGACCGCTCCATCTGGATCGACCAGCACCGGGATTTCGCCGCGCCGGGCGGCCTCCTGGGCCAACTCCAGCTCCGCCATCCGACGGCCCACAACGCCCTCCACCGCTATGCGGCCATCGTAGACCGCTTCGGCAAAGGCCACTCGCCGCCGCACCACCAGGGGCTGGGGCAGCTCGGTTATCAGAATTTGCAAGCTGCAGCGGCGCAGACGCAAAGCGACCCCGCTTGCCAGGTCGCCCCCACCGCGAATCACGATCCACATAGATTTATTTTTTCTCGGTTAGCGAAATATCGAAGGTGCGTAATAGCTCTTTGATTTTTGTCACTCGTTCTTGCAAGACGGGCTTGGCTGGGATGCG
>CAYQDU010000320.1:0-2276 GCA_964416275.1 uncultured Anaerolinea sp.
CGATCACGTTGGTGCCGTTGTTGCCGCCGGTCATGACGCGCACGATATCGAACAGCTTGAGGCTGAAGATAATGATCGTAGTCGTCACCGTCAGCAGCGTACCCTGGATATAGGGGACCGTAATGTTGAAGAACGCCTGGAATTCGTTGGCCCCGTCCACCCGGGCGGCTTCCAGCAGTTCGGCCGGGATGCCCTTGATGGCCGAGGAGATAATCACCATGGCGTAGCCGGTTTGCAGCCAGATCATGATGACAATCAACAAGAAGTTGTTCCAGGGCGGCATTTGCAGCCAGGGCTGCGACTGCCCGCCCAGGCCCAGGATGATAGCGTTGAGCAGGCCAATCTCGGAAATGCCGGCCCCTTCGCCTTTGTAAGTGTAGACAAACTTCCAGATCACGCCCGCGCCGACGAACGAGATCGCCATCGGCATGAAGATGATCGCCTTATAGACCGACTCGTAGCGGCTGCGGTCGGCCAGCACGGCGATAAGCAGCCCCAATCCCACCGAGAAGAAAGTGCCAAAGATCATCCACAGCAGGTTGTTGCGGAAGGCATCCAGCATGATCCGGTCGGTCACGGCAAAGATGTAATTATCCTGGCCGACGAACTTGGTGCTGATGTCGTTCTGGAAGCTAAGGATGAGGGTGCGCAGGGTGGGGATCGCCAGATACCAGCCCAGGATCGCCAAAGCCGGGCCGACAAACACAAACGGCTGCAGCTTTTGCGCCACCGCCCGCGGCATCTGCTCGACCACCCAATTCGCCACCACGTACAGGACGGCGACGCCGCCCACGCCCCAGATGATCGCCACAATCACCTGGATCAGTTGGGGGGCGTTGGCGTCACGCAGGAACAGAAAGCCCTGCCACAGAACAATAAACGTGACCAACGGGACAAAGATCGAAATCAAAATCCGGGCCAGGTTGGTCGCCAGCCAGCCCCCGATGCCAGGACTGGGTTGCACTTCGGCCGATTTCTGCATCCTATCCTCCTTTTCAATTTGTTACGAAGACCACAGGGAACGCCATCCCACGAAACCGTGGAACAGGGCACAGCGCACTTCAGGCGCCTTCAAAAAGGAATGTACAAGAAATATCTTTGGCTCTTCCGCCGAAGGCGGGGATTTTTTAGATTGGGGAGTTGTTGCGTGGCTATGCTACGGGCGCCACCCCGCTGAACCGTGGAGTAGCCTATGGTGATCTTCGAGCGCCCGAAAAGAGATCTTCAAGAAATTTTGTCGCGCCTCGGGCAACACAATCCCTTGCGAAACATCTTTTCAGGCGAGCGAAGCTCGCCAAGCGAAGCTCGCCAGTCACATCCACCCCGGTTGAGTGGGGGCTACCACACTACGCACCAACCACCAAATACATCCTCTTTCCCGGCGAAACCGGAAGAGCCATATCTTTTAAATGAGTAGGAGCAGGATGAACATCTCTTCTATTGTACACCAGAGAAGCCGTCCTGCTCCTACCTTTTACATCACGGGCCGTCCTGAGAGCAGCTTACTTCGGCCAGGAGGCGTCAATTTCCTTCAGAGCGGTGTCCAGGTCGATGGAGCCGCTGACGAAGGCCGTCATCTGCTTCCAGAAGGAGCCAGCGCCAACTGCGCCGGGCATCTGGTCAGAACCGTCGAAGCGCAGGGTGGTGGCGTTGGCGATTACCTCGGCTACGCCGCGATCCACCGCGTTGGAGTACCAGTCCAGGCTGGAGTCGTTGTGCGGCGAGATGGCGCCACCCGACTGCACCCAACCCTTGACCGATTCGCCCATCGAGAACCACTGCATTACCGCGCGCACTTCGGGACGATCATTGAACATGGCGTAGATGTCGCCGGCCACCAGCACGGGCTTGCCCAGGGCGGGGTCAATCGGCGGCAGGTAGAAGAAGTCATAGTCTTCGCCCGCAACCAGGCCCTTGGGGAAGAAGGTCACGACGAAGTTGCCCTGGCGGTGCAGCCAGCACTTAGGCGGGTTTTCGAACATGGGCTTGGGGGAGTCGCCAAAACCGGTGGTGGCGATGGACTTGCGCCCACCATAGACGTACTTGTCGTTGAACCAGATGTTGGTGACGTACTCAACGGCCTTGCGCACTTCGGGGGAGTCGAACTTCAGCTCGCCCTTCACCCACTTGTCGTAGTTCTCCGGGGTGGTGGTGCGCAGCATGGTCTCTTCGATCCAGTCGGTCATGGGCCAGCCGGTGGCAGCGCCCGATTCGATGCCGATGCACCAGGGGGTGTCGCCATCATTGGCAATCTGCTCGGTCAGGGCCATCATCTC
>CAYQDU010000320.1:2376-4123 GCA_964416275.1 uncultured Anaerolinea sp.
ACCGGGCTGGGGGAAGTCGGCCAGGTCGGGCGGGTTGCCGCCGTCGATGCGGATGGCGATAGAGGCTTCGAATTCCTTATTGCCTTCGTACTGAATGTCGATGCCGGTCTTGTCTTCGAAGTCCTTGATCGACTGCTCGAACACGACCTGGTCCTGGTCGGTGAACGGGCCAGACATGCTGACGACCGTGCCTTTGTACTTGCCGGCGAAAGCGTCGGCCAGTTCCTGGCCCACCGCAGCGTAATCAGAGGCGCCGGCGGCGGCCGGAGCTTCCGTCATGACAGGGGCCTCGGTAGCGGCGGGGGCTTCCGTCATGACAGGGGCCTCGGTAGCGGCGGGGGCTTCCGTCATGGCGGGGGCTTCGGTGGCGGCGGGGGCCGCCGGGGCCTGCGTCTGAACGGGGGCCGGAGCCTGGGTGGCCGGCTGGGCGCAGCCAGCCAGGACCATCGACAGGACGACGATCAGAGACAGGATAGTCCAGGAAATCTTCTTTTGCATCTTCTACTCCTTGAGTCTGGTGAATAGGGTACGTTGACCAGTGAATTGAATCGGATGAAACACACGTGGGGTTAATTTACCGGATTTATCGACAGACAGTCTCACCTCCTTTGGAATGCTCATACGGTTTCCCGTTCAATTAATGTCAGGGGCAGTTGTACGTGCTGGACATGGCGGTTTGGATCCGCCAGGCGGCCCAGCAGCAGTTCAGCGGCGATCCGGCCCGAGTCATCCAGCGGCTGGCGAATGGTGGTCAGACCAACGTAATCGGCCATGTCCAGATCGTCAAAGCCCATCACCGCCAGGTCTTTGGGAATACGCAAACCCAGCTCGCGGGCGACTTTCATGATAGCAATCGCTTGAATATCGGCCGCCGCGAAAATGGCCGTCGGCGGTTCAGGCAGCGATAACAATCGACGCGCTCCCTGCCAGGAGTGTTCTTGATCGTACCACGAAGAACACACATACTCGGCAGGCAGTTTCAGCCCGGCTTCAGCCAGGGCGGCCCGAAATCCATCGAAGCGAGTGACTACCGGGCGGATGGCGTAATCGGGCGGGTCGATATCGCCCAGGAACGCGATGCGCCGATGGCCTTTCGACATCAGATACTGGGCGGCCATGCGCCCACCCTGGAAGTCGTTGATCTCTACGCTGCAAAAATCGGGCTGATTATGCTCGATCAAGACCGTTTCCAGGTGGTGATGCGACAGGCGCTCGGCGTCGGTCGCATCAATCGGCAGCGACATCACGATCAGCCCATCCAGGTTGCCCATCAGCGGCAAGGTGGTCAGGTAGCCGGTCAGCCGGTCGAGGGCATCCACCGTGTAAATGATCAACTCATATTTGGAAGGAGCAAGAGCCAGGTCGATGCCGCGCAGGCGCTGCACAAAGGATGGAGCCGTGAAGAACGGGGTCAGCACCCCAATCCGGCGTGCGCTGCGCAAGGCGCGGGCGCGGGCCTCAGCCTTTGGCACGTAACCCAACTCGTTGATAACGTCCAGCACCCGCTGCCGGGTGGCCTCGTTCACCTGATCGGGTGTATTCAGCACCCGCGAAACCGTAGAAATACTTAACCCCGCCCGTGAGGCTACATCGTAAATGGTGGGGGAGGTTTCACGGCCTTTCATTTCTTGCAAAATCTCGACTTACTGCATCCTGTTTTGAAAGTGCTTTTCTGAAAGCACTTTCATGGATGAGTATAGCATTAAGGGATAGGCGTGTCAAGAGCCTCAAAAATTAAAATTTCCCG
>CAYQDU010000321.1:0-4121 GCA_964416275.1 uncultured Anaerolinea sp.
GTTGGCCCGGTTGTAGCCCCCGGCAATGTGTGGATCGAGCCGCCGCCCGGCCTTGGTGGCGACGATGATCGCTTCTTTGCGCTGGCGCTTGATCTGGGCGATCAGGCGCTCGCTGCGCCCATCGCCGTACACATCGGCGGTGTCGATGAAGTTTACGCCCAGGTCGATGGCCCGGTTGAGGGCGGCCAACGAATCGCGGTCGTCCACTGAACCCCAGGCCCCGCCGATGGCCCAGGCTCCAAAGCTGATGGCTGAAACGTTCCAGCCCGTGCGGCCAAGCGGTCGATATTCCATAGAAGAAAGCCTCCTGTGTGATTTCTATCGGTGGGGAAATTGTGGGGCTGCGCCCTACAATTTCCCCACCGATCATTATTAGGATCGGGTTTGCCAGGAAAGAAGCGCAGCTCTTAAAGCCATTTTACTCCAATCTGTTCGTTGGTCGGTTTTTGGTTTATCATTGATTTATTGCTCCCGGCCGTTGTCCCAGCTTCAAAAGCCCAGGAAATTCCCATGACGGAAAAGCCCGCCCAAACCTCTCCGGCTGTGCTGCTGAACAACCTGCTCGAAACGCTGGAACTGCTGACAGCCCAGGCGCGCGCCTATGAACGCACCCTGCCCGGTGATAATTATCCGGCGCGGGCGGTGGTAGCCAACCTGGGCGAACTGGGCCGCCAGGCGCTGGCCGAAGGGCGCGCCCTGGCTGTCGCCAGCGCCCCTGCGCCCATGCCACAGCCGCCAGCCAACCCATCCCCGCTTTCAGAGCGCGAAACCGAAGTGCTTACTCTTACCGTGCAAGGCCAGACCAACCGCGAAATTGCCTATCACCTGGGGATCAGCACCCGCACAGTGCAGTTTCACCTTAACTCAATTTTCAATAAAACCGGGACCGCCTCGCGCACTGAGGCCGCTACACTGGCGGTGCACCGAGGCTGGCTAACCATCACCCGCTAATCGGGAACCTGTGAAAATGCACAGGCCATCCCCGGCAGACTTTCCCCAACCTGCACATCTGCACAGGCCAGCTCTGAATTGACCTTTCCAAACCTGTGCAAAATTACAGGCCACCGCCTGCGCAGATAGACGATGCGCCAGCAGCAGCTTTTTGCTATCATATCATCAACGAGTTGCGCAACTCCCGTGTTGGTCAGACGAACATTCACCAAGGAGAAAATTTCAATGAAACCGCGCACCTTTCTTCCCAGCCTGCTTATGCTGGCCCTGTTAGCGGCCTTACCCTTCCCAGGCGACTGGTTGATCGCCCAGGCCCAGGAAGGGCCGGACCACAACCCCAGCGCCCCGCAAGACTTCAACCGCCAGTCCTGCGCCGATCTGGCCGTTTCAGCGCCCGGCGAGAGCCGACCGGCCAGTGAAAGTAACCCAGCGATTGACAAGTATGGCGTGGTTCATGTCCTGTTCGGCAGCCAGGATTATACCGGGCTGACCGGCGCCGGCAGCCAATATTTCTACCAGGGCGCCCCCATGGCTGTTGGAACGATCACCGAAACCCGTGAAACGGGCGATGGCTTTGGCACCGTGTTGGCCTATGGCGATTTCAATCACGACTTCTTTCACGATCTGGTAGTGGGTATACCAGAGGAGGACCGCAGCAGCCTGTTCGACAGCGGCGCTGTTCAGGTCTTGTATGGCTCGTATGTGGGCTTCAACCTGGGCTACAACCAATACTTCGACCAGGATTCGGCTGGGCTGGGGGGCGCAGCCGAAGCTAATGATCGTTTTGGCTCAGCCCTGGCCGCGGGCGACTTCAATCATGATCTGATTACCGACCTGGCTATTGGCGTACCAGGCGAAGCGCTTGGCAGCCTCAAAGCTGCTGGCCTGGTCACTATTTTGTATGGCAGCCCCATGAGCGGCCTATCTACTATTGACAGCCAGAACTTTTCTCAAGAAACCGAGGCCATCACTGGGACCGCCGAAGCGAATGATTTATTTGGCTCGGCCCTGGCCGCGGGTGATTTCAACAAAGATGGTTTCGCCGACCTGGCGATTGGCGCTCCGGGCGAAGCGGTGAGCGCGGGAAACGCGGCCGGCATGATCCACATCCTGTATGGCAGCGCCGACGGCCTGAGTGGACTGAATAGCCAGCTTTTCACCCAGGATAGCGATGGCATTCCCGGAACTGCCGAAGCCGGCGATATGTTCGGCTCGTATTTGAGCGCCGCGGATTACAACGGCGATGGCTATAGCGACCTGGCCGTCAGCGCTCACCTGGAAGGCAACGGTGTAGACGACGACGCTGGTTATCTGACCTTTCTCTTCGGCTCGCCTGCCGGGCTAACCGGCGCCGGGGCCAAGAGCTTCTGGCAGGGCAACCTGTGCGATGCCACGGAGGCCCGAGACTGGTTCGGCGCCATCACCACCCCTGGCGACTTCAACGCGGATGGCTATGCCGACCTGGCAATCAGCGCCACCGGCGAAGATATCGAAGGAATGGAGAACAGCGGCATGGTACATATCCTGTTCGGCAGCAGCGATGGGCCGACCGCCGCCGGAGCGCTGTGCATCGACCAGACCAAGATCAGCGCCCTTACCAACCAGGCCAATGACTACTTCGGCGGGGCGCTGGCCGCATCTGACTTCAACTGCGACGGCAAAGATGACCTGATTATCGGGGTTGCCAACAAAGATATGGGCGACAATAAAGACGATGGCCTCGTCGTGCAAATTCTGTCCACCCCTACCAGCCTCGATATCGCCGGCGCTCGCTACTGGCATCAGTCTTACACCGGGATCGACGATGTCCGCGAATCGGGCGACCAGTTCGGCTTTGCCCTGGCCGCCGCCCCCATCTTTAAGAACGCCCATTGGATCTACCTGCCGGTAATCCATAAGTGACATATTGTCCAGATGGTGCGGCGCATTCCACACGGTGCGCCGCACCTCATCCAATTCATCGTGTGGAAGGATTGAACTATGTTGAACCAGGTCGACCTACACCAACAACTGCTTAAAACGCTTGGCCCATTAGCGCCTTTATATACCGATCCCATTGCTACCAAGATTTATGTCGATTCGTATCAGCGCATTAATGTAGACCGCACAATGTCGATGGTCGATCTCACCAGGCTGACATTCGACTCACCGCAGGCGCTGGAAAAGATGATTGCCGACATCCTGGTGCTGTATGGGGTAGAGCCTAAACCCGGCCAGACTGTGATCGACCTGCGCCTGGAAAAACACGCCCGCATGCAGATTGTCCTGCCGCCAACGGCATTACAAGGGCCGCACGTGGTGATCCACAAGCTGCCAGAAGCCCACCTGAGCTGGGAAAAGCTGATCGAGATGAGAGTGATCAATCGCCCCATGGTGGATGCTTTGCAAGAAATGATCTACCAAAAGCAGAACCTGCTGGTGATAGGCGAAGCAAACAGCAATCGACTGGCGACCGCGGCCCTGCTGGCCGAGCGCATTCCTATGGGGGATCGAGTGGCTGTAGTGGAACGAGAGCACGAAATGCAGATCAACCATCCCAACGCGATCTTCCTGGAGGCCAGCCAGACCTCCTACACCGAACTGATCCAGATAGCCGCCCGCATGGCTCCGCGTTGGTTGGTGTTGAGCGAGTTGATCGGCCCAGAAACCATGACAGTGATGGATCTTTTCAGCCGCGGTTTTTGCGGCGTCACCACATTATATGCCAATGGGATCGAAGACGCCCTCAAGCGGCTGGAGATGATGTGCCTGATGGCAAACCCTGGCCTGGGGCTGGAACAGATCCGCGTTTTGATTGCTTCGGCCCTGCAGGTGATTATTCATCATCAGCAGGTGGGCAACCTGGATAGCAAAATCATCCAGATCGTAGAACTGGTTGGAGTAGACGAAGGGCATTATCTGCTGCAGCCTTTATTCATCTACAATGTTCAGAAAAACAGCTTTGAACCGACCGGCGTCGAGCCTACCTGGCGACAAAAAGACTGAGCCGCCAGGAAATCTATACGCCATAATTTGGATTAGAAAGACGAAGGGATAAAATGAACATCTACCCCAAACCTCACGTAGACTTATTGGCCGATCTAAAATTTCAGGATGGCGGCCTGCGCTGCGCTCTGCTGGCGGCGGAAGAAGTGGCCGGTAAGGCGGGGCTAAACGTGGTTTTGAATCAA
>CAYQDU010000322.1:0-2770 GCA_964416275.1 uncultured Anaerolinea sp.
ATGAACTCGCTGCACACCGGACGTTCAGGCAGGCGCCGGCAAACGGCAGCGTCCTTGGATGAGTTCTCAGGCGGGCAAATGCCCCACAATTCAAGACCTGGACACCTCCTCAGCAGATTAGAATGGCTTGAGCACCATCAGGGTGATGATGGCGGCCAGGGCGATGAACTCGTACCAGTGGCCGAGGCGCACCAGGGGGTCGTGGAAGGCGGCGGTCAGCGCGGGGGTCACCTGCGATTGGGCCACCGCGCCCTGGAAGGCGCGCTCGAAGCGCTTGGCGCGCGGCAGGAAGATGAAGATGATCACGGGGAAGATGGACAGCATCAACAGCAGTGCGGCCAGCACCCAGTTGGTGGGCGCGCCCTGCAGAAAGCCCAGGATGGGCCAGCCCTGCGCCCAGGCGGTGATCAGTCCCAGCAGCAGGACGGCGTTGGAGCCGGGGATGACCATGCGGCGCTCGAAGATGGCGGCCACCGGCAGCAGGGCGCAGACCGCCTGGATGTCGCGCGCCCGGCCGGCCTGGTACATGGTCACGGTGCGCCCGAGCAGGCCGGCGATCATCCAAAAGCCGGCGACGATGTGCAGCAGCTTGAGCAGCAGCGAAACGCTCATTTCATCCTCCCACAGGTGCGGTGGATGTGGCGCGGTGCTGGCAGGTATGTGGGATACCCAGGGGTAATCGGGATGCGGTTTGTGGCCCCCCGGCCGCATACGAATGGGAGATATATTATCACTAATATCGTATTGGTCAAGGACGAAAAGTTCCTCTCCAGGGCTTTAACAATGTGACATATATCACGTGACATTCTGGGCCTTTTGTGCGATAATAATGACACTCGGCCGGCAGCCGGGTCGAGACAGGCAGGGGGATGCAAACCATAAAACACATTAACGGAGCAAATTGATATGAAAACTAAGAATTGGCAGGGCCAGTGCCTGCGCCTGGCTCAATTGATTGTTTTCATCTTTGCCGGGCTGCCTTTGCCTGGGGCGGCAGCCGCGGTGGCCGCAACAACTGCGGCGGCAACAGCCGCCCCCTCCACGGCGGAGATCATCCCGCTGCCCGCTCCCGTCGGCAGCGGCGAGTTCGGCCACGTCACCGGGCTGCCCAACGGCAACTTCGTGGTCAGCGACCCGGGTTTCGATGATGGGCCGCAGCCGGATGTGGGGGCGGGCTACCTGTACGATGGGGCCAGCCTGGCGCTGATCAGCCGGCTGACCGGCGGTACGCCCGGCAGCTATGCTGGGTCGGGGGGCGTGGTAGTGCTGGCGGACGGCGATTTCGTGGTGCGCAGCCCGCACTGGCACGCCGGCGAGGGCGACCTGAACGCCGGGGCAGTGACGCGCTGCAGCGCGCAGCGCGGCTGTGATGGGCCGATCACGCCCGCCAACAGCCTGGTGGGCGCCAGCGCCAACGACCAGCTGGGCGAGCAGGTGAGCAATGGCCCCCAGGGCAGCGACCCGGACGCCAACACCAGCGGCGAGCAGGTGAGCAACGCACCCCTGGGCAGCGACCCGAACGCTAACACCAGCGGCGACCCGACCAGCCTGATCGCCCTGCCGGATGGCGGGTATATCGTGGTCACCCCCACCTGGGATAACGCCGCGGCGCCCGGCGGCCCGGCCGAGGATGCCGGGGCGGTGACCTACTGCGGGCCGCGCGGCGCGGCGGGCGCGGCGGCCTGCCTGGGGCCGGTCGGGCCGGGCAACAGCCTGGTGGGCAGCAGCTCCGGCGACCGGCTGGGCAGCATGATCGACCGGCTGGACAACGATACCGTCTACGCCAGCGTGACCCTGCTGGCCAAAGGCGGCTACGTGGTGGTCTCGCCGGCCTGGGATAACGCAGCCGCTCCCGGCGGCCCGGCCGGCGACGCTGGTGCCGTGACCTACTGCGCCTTTGGGGCGGCCGGCTGCCTGGGGCCGGTCTCGCCGGCCAACAGCCTGGTGGGCAGCCGCAGCGGCGATACCGTGGGCGGCGCCATCGACTGGATGGGCGACGAAATGGACTACTCCCCGCGCCTGCTGGCCCTGCCCAACGGCGATTACGTGGTGGTCAGCCCGTTCTGGGATAACCCCAACCCGCCGGCCGGCGGGTACGCCGCCAACGCCGGGGCGCTGAGCTACTGCCGGGTGGCGAGCGCGGCGGGGGAAACGCCCGGCTGCCGGGGGCCGCTTTCGCCGGATAACAGCCTGGTGGGCAGCGGCGCCCGCAGCCTGCTGGGGTATTTCAACCTGGCCGTCCTGCCCGGTGGGGCAGTGGCGGCCACCAGCGCCTACGCCGGGCCGGACGTGGGCGCGGCCAGCTACTGCGGGCCGGGCGCCTGCCGCGGCGTGGTTGGGCCGCAGAACAGCCTGGTGGGGCTGGGCAACGTGGAGGTGTACAACCTGAAGCTGGTGGCGCTGGGCGATGACGATTACGTGGTGATCAGCCCCGACTGGGCGCCGGCCAGCGCCGGCGGGCAGGAATATGGCGCAGTGGCCTACTGCGCCGGCGCCGGTTGCCATGGGACGGTCAGCGTCCAGAACAGCCTGGTGGGGGCCAGCGGGCAGGACATGCTCGGCAACGTTGGCGTCACCCGGCTGGCGGGCGGGGGCTTCGTGGTGGGCAGCCCCTTGTGGGATGCTCCCGGGGCAGGTGACGCCGGGGCGGTCACCTACTGCCCGCCCGGCGGCCCCTGCCGCGGGGTGGTCGGGCCGCAGAACAGCCTGGTGGGCAGCCATACCGGCGACCGGCTGGGCGAGAGCGAGACGGTGGCGGCGCTGCCCAACG
>CAYQDU010000322.1:2870-4113 GCA_964416275.1 uncultured Anaerolinea sp.
CGCCACTCCAGGCGCCGCAAACGTTGGCTGCCGCGGCCAGGTGGCGGGCGACCAGAACAGCCTGACCAGCCCGGCCGAGATCGGGCTGGAGGGCGGCCACGCCATCCTGCCTTTGCCCAACGGCAATTACCTGGTCCACGGGCGCTACGCCGGCCAGCGGGACCGCATCACCCTGGCGGCCGGGAACGCGGCTGTGCCGACCGGCGCGCTGGACGACAGCAACAGCCTGCCCGCCCAGACCTGGGCCTACGACCCGCTCAACGACCAGTTGGTGGCGGGGGTGTGGGCGGAGAACCGGGTGGCGCTGCTGCGCATGCCGCACACCAGCATCGCCAGCGGCGCCTGGGAGGCTGAGCGCAACTGGGACTACGGCGCGCCCGGTCCCCACAGCGCGGCGGTGCTGGCCGGCGGGCAGCGCCTGGCGCTAACCCAGGACACGGCCGTGCGCCGGCTGACGCTCTCGGCCGGGCAGGTGGCGCTGGGCGCCCACGACCTGCGCGTGGGCGGCCCGCTGCTGGTGGAGGGCGCGCCCGGGCCGCAGCGCATGCTGCTGGCGGGCGAGGCCGGCCAGCTGCGGTTGGGGCTGAGCGGCCCGGGCAGCTACCTGCTCCCGCTGGGCAGCCAGCCGGCGGGGGGCGCACCGGTCTACTCGCCGGCGGTGGTGACGCTGAGCGGCGGCAGCTACGCCCCCGGGGCCTCCCTGGCGCTGCAGCTCACCCCGGCGCGCCACCCGCTCAACCTGGCCGAGCACGCCCTGGCGCGCACCTGGCGCCTGGGGGTGACGGGGGTCAGCGAGGCGCAGGCCGAGGCGGTCTTCACCTACCCGCCCGGCGACGTGATCGGCGACGAGGCGCAGCTGCACGCCCTGCAGTACCGCCAGGGCGCCTGGGTGCTGGGCGACCCGGTCGACCCTGCCGCCCACACCTTCCACTTCGCCCTGCCGGCGGCCCAGCTGGACGGCGAGTACACCGCCGGCAGCCAGCCGCTGCCGCTGGACCTGAGCGCGGCCTTCGTGGATGCCGCCCCCGACGGTCATCACCGCCTGCGCTGGACCACCGCCCAGGAGGTGGCGCTGCTGGGCTTCAACATCTACCGGGCGGAAGGGGATGGGCCGCGCCAACTGCTCACCCCGCAGCCGATCCCGGCCCAGGCGCCCGGCTCGGCCACCGGCCACAGCTACGAGTGGACCGACCCGACCGCCCAGCGCGGCCATACCTACCGTTACTGGCTGGAGCTGGTGCGC
>CAYQDU010000323.1:0-4093 GCA_964416275.1 uncultured Anaerolinea sp.
GAGTATAGCATTAAGGGATAGGCGTGTCAAGAGCCTCAAAAATTAAAATTTCCCGGCGCTGCGATCGAGCCTCAGGCGGCAATCAGCCACAGGTGCTGGTATGGCTCCAGTTCCAGGCGCAGCCGCCCATCTTCGCCCGCGAAAGACTGGCCGCTCAGCAAGCCGCGAAAAGTCTGCGCCCCTTCGGCGGGCAGTTCGATGTCTGCCAGGCAGCCCTGGCTGGACAGGTTGTTGACGATCAGCAGCCGCTCGCCTTCATACTCGCGCCAGTAGGCGGCAATCGCCGGGTCGTTCACACCCGCCCAGGCAAAGCTGCCCCGGCCAAACGCCGGGTGCGCCTTGCGCACGGAGATCATCTGGCGGATCAGGTTGAACTGCGAGTTCGGGTCGCTCAACTGCGCGGCCACGTTGACCCGTTCTGGAGCGTAATGCGGGTCGTCGATCAGCGGGGCGTATAACCGGGCCGGCAAAGCGTCTGAAAAACCGGCGTTCGAGCGGTCATTCCACTGCATAGGAGTGCGCACGCCGTTGCGATCCCACAGGTGGATATTATCGCCCATGCCGATTTCATCGCCATAATACAAAATCGGCGATCCAGGCATGCTGAACAGGATCGAATTCGCCAGGCCGATCTTGCGCCGGTCGCCATCCAGCAAGGGGGCCAGGCGGCGGCGAATGCCCAGGTTCAGGCGCATGCGCGGGTCGGGCGCATATTCGCGCCACATCCATTGGCGCTCATCCTCGCTCACCATCTCGAGGGTCAGCTCATCGTGATTGCGCAGGAACACGCACCACTGGCAGTTCTCAGGGATGGGCGGGGTGCGGTCGAGGATCCAGGCCAGCGAATCGCGCCGCTCTTGCTTGAGAGCGATAAAGATGCGCGGCATGAGCGGAAAATGGAAGCCCATGTGGAACTCATCGCCGTCGCCAAAATAGGGGCGCACGTCTTCCGGCCACTGGTTGGCCTCGCACAGCAAGATGGCGTTGGGATAACACTCGTTGATGAAGCGGCGGATGCGTTTGAGGTAGGCGTGCGTTTCGGGCAGGTTCTCGCCGTTCGTGCCTTCGCGCTCAAACAGGTAAGGTACCGCGTCGGCCCGGAAACCATCCAGCCCCAGGTCGAGCCAGAACTGCACCACCCGCAGCATTTCATCCTGCACGGCCGGGTTATCGAAGTTCAGGTCGGGCTGCGAGCTGTAGAAGCGGTGCCAGAAATACTGCCCAGCCACTTCGTCCCAGGTCCAGTTCGATTTTTCGGTATCGATGAAAATAATGCGGGCTTCTTTATATTTTTGATCGCTGTCGCTCCACACGTAATAATCGCGGTAGGGCGAGTGGGGGTCCGAGCGGGCGGCCTGGAACCAGGGGTGTTGGTCGGAGGTATGGTTCAGCACCAGATCGGCAATGACGCGGATGTTGCGCGCGTGCGCTTCGGCAATCAGGCGGCGCAGATCGTCGACCGTGCCATATTCAGGCAGAATTTCATAATAGTCGGCCACATCGTAGCCATCGTCTTTGAGCGGCGAACGGTAAAACGGCTGCAGCCACAGGCAATCGACCCCCAGGTCTTTGAGGTAATCCAGCTTGCTAATCAGGCCGGGCAGGTCGCCATGCCCATCGGCGTTGCTATCCGAATAAGCTCGCAGATAAACTTCGTAAAAGACGGCATCTTTGTACCACAGAGTTTGGGATTCCATAATTTTTTAACGCCTCCAAATGAATAGTACTGGAATTGTAATCGGATTTGAAGATTTTTGCTAACCGCTCCGCCACATCCCTGGCTGCTCTCCCGCTCCAGGTTGAAACCCACCCCACAGAACTGGAGGAAAAGGTATAACGCTCTGCGGACGCTTAAAGAAAGGCGCGTCCATGGGATTCCGTCGCACTTCGGGCGCCAAAATCCACGATTAATCCTCTTTCCAGGCGAGCTTCGCTCGCCAAGCGAAGCTCGCCAGTCACCGTCCACCACGGTTGTGTGGGGAGCTGCCAGGCTCTTCCAGCTTCGCCGGAAAAAGATGATCTGTGGGATAACTGCGCCCAGTCAAAAATCTCCACCCTTATGGTATGATTTAACTTATGGAGATACAGCCATGAACGACGCGCTTGAATTGATAGAGCGGCCCGAAGCCGAGCAGATGGATCTGATCGTCGGCTTTCGCCAATGGGCCGACGCCGGGGCAGTGTCTTCCGGGCTGCCGCAGTACCTGGCTCAGCAGACCCAGGCCCGCTCCATCGGGTCGATCCGCCCGGATGGCTTCTATCTGTTCCAGATCCCCGGCACGCACGATCTGGTGCGCCCGCTGGTGCAGTTCAACAACGGCTTTCCCGAGTTACTGACCACCCCCCACAACGAAGTTTTCTATACCCAACAGGGTTCGCATGGCCTGGCGATTTTCCTGGGCGACGAACCGCACCTGGACATCGAGCGCTACGTCGCCAGCCTGCTGGAGCTGGCCCGCCGCCTGAACGTGCGGCGGATCATCGGGCTGGGCGGGGTGTATGGCGAACTGCCCTATGACAAAGAGCGCCCCATCTCGGCCAATTACAGCTTGCGGCGCTTAAAGCGCGAGGTGGAAAACCTGGCCGTAGATTTATCCGACTATAAAGGTGGAGCCAGCATCGGCTCGTACATCTGCCGGCGGGCCGGCGAGCAGCGTATGGAATACGTCGGGCTATACGCTTTTGTCCCGGCTTACGATTTCTCAACCCTGGGGCAAGCCGGCAGCGCCATCCGCCTGGAAAACGACTTTACCGCCTGGCTGGGGGTCATGCGGCGGGTTAATTACATGCTCCAGCTCGACCTGGATTTGAGCGAGCTTGAAAACCGCAGCCGCTATTTGATCCAGGTTGTCAACGAACGGGTGGACGAGATCGAACAGGCCGCCCCAGATCTGAACGTGCGCGCCTACCTGCGCCGCCTGTCGGATGAATTTACCGAAACGATCTTTTCGCCCGACGCCGGTTTTTGGGAAGAAAAACTGCGCGATCTGTTCGATAAATTCGACGACCAAGACAAAGAGTAGGCAAACATAGAATTCTCCCGGCGCGGCCCTGAGGACATCTTAAAAGAAACGTCGGCCGCGAAACTCTTGTGGCTCTATTGGGTTTATAATGATGCCACTTTCTTATACCGTCCATCCTGCCCCGGACGGATTTTTCACCCCTGATAACTGGAGTATTCCCCATGCAAATAGTAACCGATAGCGCCTGCGATCTGACCCCAGAGCAAATCCAGCAGTTCGGGCTGCATGTCATGCCCATGCTGCTGACCCTGGAAGGCAAGACCTACCGCAGCGGCGTTGATATTCTCCCATCCGAGTTCTACACTCTGATTCAGCAAACCGAGTCCTACCCCTCCACCTCTCAGCCGTCGGCCGGCGAGTTTGCCGAGTTATACCGCCGGGTGGCCCAGATCGAGCCGGAAATCCTTTCGATCCACGTTTCAAGCGGCCTGAGCGGCACGCTCGACTCGGCCAGAGCCGGGGCCGCCATGGTGCCTGAAGCCAAAGTGACTTTCTTCGACACGATGACCCTTTCCTGCCCGGAAGGCTGGATGGTACAGGCCGCATACCAGGCCCTGGCCCAGGGCTGGCCGGTCGAGCGCATCCTGGCCTTGCTGCACCGCATGCAGCAGCGCACCCAGGGCCTGTTCACCCTTAACACCCTGCGCTACCTGATTCACGGCGGACGCATCAGCCACCTGCGCGGGCTGATGGCTTCTATGCTCAACATCAAACCCATTATCGGCCCTGAAAAAGTCCACGGCAAATATGAATCCTACGCTCAAGACGTGACCTGGCGGCGAATCATGCACCGTTTCCCGGATGTGATCTGCCGCATCCTGGGGGAAGGCGCAAAGGTGCGCGTCCAACTGCTGCACGGTGATAACATGGAAGGCGTGGAAATGCTGCGCGAGGCCATGCTCAAGCGTTTCCAGTGCCAGTTCGACCCGGTGGCCGTGGTAGCCCCGGTGTTGGGGGCGCACACCGGTCACACCATCGTGGGCCTGGCGGTAGGCGACCCCGAAGTATTCGAGGGCCTGTTCTAAATTCATCAGCGATATGAGCGGGTTAGCAGGGGATTTTGCCGCGCC
>CAYQDU010000324.1:0-4025 GCA_964416275.1 uncultured Anaerolinea sp.
AAATTCGCCCGGCGAGACGCACCAGTCACCTCCATCACGGTTGCGCCCTTCGAGCTAGAGAAGCGCGCCAATGCCACCCCTTACCATTGCCTGGAGATCTACCCACCTTCGGTGGAAGGGCCATCCTTCTTGGACTGCCGCCGGACGCGCTCGCCGTAATATTCCGACAGCAGTTCACGCAGACGTAGGCGGGCGCGTGATAGGCGGGTCTTGACTGCTTCTTCGCTCAGGCTCAACACATCGGCCGTTTCCTGGGTCGATAGGCCCTGGATATCGCGCAGCACAAACACCGCTCGCAGCGCCGGCGATAGGGCCTCCACCGCCCGATCCATATACGCTCGCGCCTCGGCCGACATTAATTCCTTCTCCGGCAGGCAGCACCAATCCACAATCTGCACCGGCGGTTGGAGCGGGTCATCGTCGTTGGCCGGCTCGTCAATCGAAACCGGGGTTCCCTTACGGCGGCGCAGCAGCATCAGCGCCTCGTTGGCGGCGATCCGGTACAGCCAGGTAGACAGACTGGAACGACCGTCGAAGCCGGGCAGGTGCTTATAGGCTTTCAGGAAGGTTTCTTGCAGCACGTCTTCGGCGTCCTGCGGGTCTTTGAGCATCTTGACCGCCAGGCGGTAAATCAGGCTTGAATAGGCCTCCACCAGGCGAGCAAACTCCGCCCGATCCTTAGCCCGCAGGGCTTCCAGCGAGAAATCTTCCGTTTTTCGTCCGTCCTGATTCATTAGATGCGCCTGGCTCCAAAAGGTTGCGTCATTGTGCAAACTGCGCCCAAATTGTATCATATTGACGTAGCGCGCCCATCGTGCTATCCTAAGAGACAGTAGACCACCGACCATAGATGACTGACCAGCGACCTGCGGCGCAGGCGAGGACAGGCTGCCATGACCATCCTGACACTGATGACAGACTTCGGCTTGAAAGACGGCAACGTGGGTGTGATGAAGGGCGTGATCGCCCGGATTGCCCCGCAAGCCCAGATGATCGACCTGAGCCACCTGATCGGCCCGCAGCAGGTGGGCGAGGCGGCCCTGATTTTGCACCGCTCGGTGCCTTACTTCCCGCCCGGCTCCATCCACGTAGTGGTGGTCGATCCAGGGGTTGGCACAGAACGCCGCCCGCTGGCAGCCGAGCTGGACGGGCAGTACTACGTCGGCCCAGATAACGGTGCCCTCACCCGCTGGCTGGAGCGGGTGGAGCGCGAAGGCCGCCCGGCCTGCTTTGTGCGCCTCGACCAGCCCAAATATTGGCTGCCCGAGGTGAGCCACGTCTTCCACGGGCGCGATATCTTCGCCCCCAGCGCGGCCCACCTGGCGGCCGGCGTCCCCCTGCAGGCCCTGGGCAGCCCCATCGATGACCCCGTGCGCCTGGCCCTGCCCCAGCCGCGCCGCAGCGCCCACGGCTGGCAGACCGAGATCATCCACATCGACCATTTCGGCAATTTATCGACCAGCCTGTACGCCGAACATCTGGCCGGGCAGGCGGTGGCCTGGGTGCAGGTGGGCGGCGAGCGCATCTCCGGCCTGGTCAACACCTTTGGCGAGCGCCCACCCGGCGCGCTGATCGCCCTGTTTGGCAGCACTGGCAATCTGATCATCTCGGTGGTTAATGGCAGCGCCGCCCAGCGCCTCAAGGCCCAGGTAGGCGACCTGGTGGAGGTCACGCTTGCCTGAGGCCGCCCCGATTCTATCGATCCGCAGCCTGACCTTCCGCTACCGCGATCGGGAACAGCCCACCTTGAAGGGCATCGACCTGGAGGTTGGTCCTGGCGAACTGCTGCTGCTGGCCGGATCGAGCGGGTCGGGCAAGACCACCCTGATCCGCTGCGTGAACGGGCTGATTCCGCGCAGCTACAAGGGTGAATTGAGCGGGCAGGTCGCCATCAACGGGCAGGATATTCGCGATCTGCCGCTGGCGCGCATCTCGCAACTGGTCGGCACGGTGCTGCAAGACCCCGAACGGCAGATCTTAGGCACCCGGGTGCGCAACGAGGTGGCCTTCGGGTTGGAAAACCTGGGCATGAGCCGGGCCGAGATTTACACCCGCATCGACGAAGCCCTGGATTACCTGGGCATTCAGCGCCTGCGCGAGCGCGAAACGTTCAACCTGTCCGGCGGTGAAAAGCAGAAGGTGGCCCTGGCGGGCATTCTTGCCATGCGTCCCAAAATGCTCATGCTCGACGAACCCCTGGCCAGCCTGGACCCGGCCAGCGCCCAGGAGACTCTGGGCCTGGTGCGCCGCCTGTGCGATGAAGGGATGAGCGTGGTGATGGTCGAGCACCGGGTGGAGGATGTGCTTTCGATCCGGCCTGACCGGGTGCTGTTTTTGGAAGATGGGCAGACCCGCTACCTGGGGCCGGTGGCCGGGTTATACCAGGTGGTCAATTATCACGAGATCAAAATCCCGGCTGCGATGATCGTAGAGCGCGCTGCCGGGCAGCCGGCCCCAGAACCGGTGAGCTTCTCGCCGGCCGGCCCGGCCGGCGAAGCGCCCCTGGTGCGCTTCGAGGATGTGCGCTTTGGCTACGAGCGGCAGCAGGAAGTGCTGCATGGGGTCAACCTGGATATCCGCCGGGGCGATGTGATCGCCGTGCTGGGCCCCAACGGAGCTGGCAAGACCACCCTGGTGAAGCACGCTATCGGGCTGCTCAAACCCAAAGGCGGGCGGGTGCTGGTAGACGGGCGCGACACGCGCGAGCTGAGCGTGGCAGCCATCGCCAACACCCTGGGCTATGTCTTTCAAAGCCCCAGCCACATGCTGTTCGCCCCCACGGTGCGCGAAGAGCTGGCATTTGGGCCCACCAACCTGGGCCACCCGGCGGAAGTGATCGAAAAGGAGGTGCAGCAGGCCATCGAAATCGTCCACATGACCGGGCGCGAGAAAGACGCCCCGCTGGCTCTGTCCTTCGGCCAGCAAAAACGGGTCAGCATCGCCGCCATCCTGGCGATGCGCTCGCGCATCCTGGTGATGGATGAACCGACCGCCGGGCAGGACTACCGCAATTATATGGACTTTATGGACGCCATCCTGAAGCTGCCCAGCTTCCAGGCCATTTTATTCATCACTCACGACGTAGACCTGGCGGTAATCTATGCCAACCGGGTGCTGATGGTGAACGACGGCCAACTGGTGGCCGACGGCCGCCCTCAAGACGTGCTGGCTGACGAAGAGCGCCTGCGCCGCAACCGCCTGGTTCCAACTTCTTTGCTGCGCCTCAACCTGGAACGCCTGCCGCAAACCGGGCGCTTCCTGCGAGCCGAGGCCCTGGCCCATCTTTGATTTTTGCGGGCGGCGAGGTCGTTTCCCGCCAGAATCGCATTTTTGGAGCGGAAGGAAAAAACAAGATGGATAAGAAACTGCAATCGGTTATCCTGTCGCTGATCGCCGTGCTGGTGATCTTCGTCCTGCTGGTCTATGTGGGTGGGACGATGTTGGGGATCGAACGCCTGAAGACCGGCGAAAACCCGCTGATGCGCTTCATCTTTGTCATTGTGGGCCTGCTGGTAGCCTTTGGGGTCTACATGGCTACGAAAGAGAACAAGATGTGGACGGTTGGCACGCGCGAGGTGGTATATATGTCCATTGGCGCCGCCCTGTATGCCTTCTTCTCATTTGTCTTCAATGGCACCGTGTTTGTGGTCCCCTCCATCAGCCAGGTCTCGCTGCGCCCGGCCATCGTCATTCCGATGTTCTTCGGCTACACCTTCGGCCCGGTGGTAGGTTTCTTCACCGGGGCGGTGGGCAATATGTTTGGCGACGCCCTGACCGGCTTTGGCCTCTCGCCCCAGTGGAGCATCGGCAGCGGGCTGGTGGGCTTTATCTCTGGGCTGGTGTGGCTGTTCAAAGATAAGAAGCGCAGCATGAACGCCATCCTGGCGGTAAGCGGCGCGCTGGTGGTGATTGCGACCCTGATCTTCGCCCTGAACCGCAACACCCCCAACATGCTGTTCTTCGACCCGGAAAACAACATCTTCGGCGACGCTCAGATCTCCACCATTTCGGGCGTCTCGATCCTG
>CAYQDU010000325.1:0-3374 GCA_964416275.1 uncultured Anaerolinea sp.
TTCGCAGTTTGGAGTATTTCTTCAAGGATTTGTAGCGAGAGTAACCCGGGGATTGTGGCGCACGCAGTGCGCCACAATCCCTGATTAATCCTCTTCCCAGGCGGGCGCAGCACGCCTGGTGAAGCATGCCAGGCGAAGCTCGCCGCTCACACCCACCGCGGCTGCGGGCGGGCTTACAGGCCGGTTCAGGCCCAGGCCGCGGCCAGCTGCACCCGGGTGTACGACAGGCGCTGGATCAGTACCTGTGCCACCTGTTGCATCGCCACGTAGCCCAGCAGCGGGTCGCCCTCGATCAGCTTGCGCAGATCGAGGGCCGGGATGCGCACCAGGCGGGCCTCCAGCAGGCTGCGGGCCGAGGCGTTCAGAATGTACGGATCGATCAGGGCGCTGATGCCAAACACTTCGCCCGGCAGGATTTCGCCCACCGAAAACTCGTGCAGCATATCCTGGGGATAAGCTTCTTCGGCCCGGTAGAACAGCTCGATGTTGCCTTCTACAAGCAGGTACAGCGCTTCGGCCGGCGAGCCTTCGCTGAAAATGACCTGGCCGGTTTTGACCGGTATTTCCTCAGCAAAGCGGGCGATGGCGCGCCGTTCGGCCTCGCTGAACGGCGCAAAGAAAGGCACATTTCGCAGCAGATTGAAAGGAATCATCGCGCACCTCCATCTAAACGGCCTGTAAGAATTCGTCTGGACAACTACCGTTATCGGCCTCGATTGTATCACAGGCGGGCGTATTTTTTATCCCCATCCCGCCGCGGCGGTGGAAATTTAACCATTTTGATAAAACTGCTTTAACAACCCTTAATTTTGGCGCAACCAAAGCTTAACCTGATTTCGGGTATACTTGAACAGATACGGCAAAAATTCTGTATGGATATTGTCTGTTTCTTCAGCCCCGCAATTCGCCTCACGAACCCTTCCGGTTTGGAAATCGTGTACCCTTCCTATGGATCCTGACCCACATATGATCTTGCCTGTCCAACCGGCCGAAGCCCTGGCTGCGCCCGAAACCAACCGGGCCGAATTGCCGGCCGATTTGCGCGCCGATCTGCTGCCTGAAGTCTGGCAGGCGGCTGAAGCCCTGGCCGCCCCCGAACTGGAGACGCGCTGGCAGGGGGTCAAGCGCCTGGCCGGACTGGACGCCGCCCGGCAGTACCCGCTGGTGGCTTATGTGTTAGCCACCCGGCTGATCGAACCTGACATTGCCCTGCGCGCCCGGGTGGTCGAGCTGCTGGGGGCCGCCCTGTGCGCTTCCGACCCGGCTGCGCCCATCCATCCCGGCGCGTACGCCAATCTGCTGGCCTACCTGGGCGGCATGCGCACCCGCCCGATCTACGCCCTGCTGCAGGTGGCCGAGTTCGACGCCGCCACCGAGCCGATGGTGGCCGCCCTGCTCAGCTATTGTTCTTACGCCGGCGAGCACATGGCCGAAATCCTGGCCAACCGCGACCTGCTTATCGAGGTGCGCTGGCAGGCGGCCCACTTCATCGGCCGCCTGGGCTTCCTCGACGCGCTGCCTACCCTCGAGCGCCTGACCGCTCGCATGGAGCTGCGCAACGTCCGCAGCCTCGACCCGGAGCGCCTGGACGAGGCCAATCTGCTCTTAGAGATGCGCCAGGCGATTGAAATTCTGCGCGCCCCCTAGCCCGGCGGCCTCCGGCGCTTCCTTCTCTCTGCCCATGCCATCCCGATTTTCCCGCGGCACGCTTCAACCGGCGTTCTTCCCCCTCCGCCTGAGGATGGCGCGCGCTCCACTCAACCGGGGTAGGGCCGCTGGCGAGCTTTGCGCGCCTGGAAAGAGGGTTAACCGTAGATTTTGTCGCCCGAAGGGCGACAAAATCTACGCAGCATCTCTTTGGGGGCCGCTCCACGGCTTAATGGGGTGGCGCCTGGGGGTGAAACCCTGGCCGCTTACTGGCCGCGCAAGGCAGGCCGCCCATGCTTAAACGGTTGTCCCCCAGCCAGAAAATCCTGGCGTTGGCTGTATTCTGCGGGCTGTTCCTGGCCCTGGCCCTGCCGCCCGGCGGGCGGGCCGAGGCCCCGGCCCAGATTCCCACCGGTTCGATTCCGACTGTCACCGGCACGCCGGTGGCGGCCCTGGCGGTGGTGTTGGATAACCCAGACGGCTTCGCCAACCTGCGCTCTGGCCCGCACGCGGTGGCCTACCCGGTGGTGGGCATGCTGATTTCGGGCCAGTCGGCGCCGGCGATTGGGCGCTCGCCGGGCGGCGATTGGGTGCAGGTGGTTTATGCCGGCGCGCCCGGCGGGGTGGCCTGGGTGTATAAAGACCTGGTCGATCTGCGCGGCAAGGTGCCGGTGGTCGAGCCGCCGCCCACGGCTACCCCGGCCACCACGGCCACGATTGACCCCACCCTGGCGGCCCAGTTCCTGGTCGAGGCGCCGCCCACCCGCCTGCCCACCTTTACCCCGCCGCCCGATCTGCCCACGCCCACCCTACCCGCCGACGCGCCCCTGGCGAACCCCGGCCGGGTGCCGATGGCCCTGGTGATTATCGGCCTGGCGATTTTGGGCATGGTTGGCACGCTGGTGTCCTTCCTCAGCCGGGGCTGACGGCGCGGCCTGGCGGTTTCCCCAGCGCGCAGGTGAACTGAAACCATCCAGCAGCCAGTGAATCAAAAAAGCCGGCCCAGGCCGGCTTTTTTGATTCACTGGCTCTTCCACCAAAGGCAGGAAATTCTTTCTGTATTTGGGAGAAGATGGGTGGCTCTGCCACCCATCTTCTCCCAAATAGTATCGCTTTCCCGGCCATGCCGGAAGAACCTGGATTGATTCGTTGGGCTTAGTGGCAGCAGCCGCCTTCGCAGCCGCCGCTTTCGGCCTGGCCGCCGTCTTTGGCGCGGAACGAGCTGCCGCAGCCGCAGGTGGAGATGGCGTTGGGGTTCTCGATCTTGAACCCGCTGCCCATCACGTCGTCAACGAAATCGACCGTTGCGCCGCGCAGATAGTCAATCGACACCTCGTCTACCACCACCTTGACCCCGTCGAAGTCGGCGCTCAGATC
The DNA here is from genome assembly GCA_964416275.1 of uncultured Anaerolinea sp. Lineage (GTDB taxonomy): Bacteria > Chloroflexota > Anaerolineae > Anaerolineales > UBA4823 > RBG-16-57-11. Next base: position 3,025 of record CAYQDU010000325.1, read on the forward strand.
GGTTTCGCGGATGTTGCCTTCCAGGGCCATGCCATATTGGAAGCCCGAGCAGCCGCCGCCAGAGATGAACACCCGCAGGGCGTAATTTTCCAGGTTGCGTTTAGCCAGCAAATCGCGCACGGCCGTAACCGCGGCGGGAGTTAATGTAATCACTTCAGTTTGAGTCGATTCCGACAGCATATAGGCCTCTCTTTACATTCCGATTGATGACGAAGTTTATCATGTTTGGCGATAGGCGTCAAATAAGCGTTTTATTGGAAAATCGAGGCTCCCCCGTTCGTCCTGTTCGGCGGCAGCGTCAAATAAGCGTTTTATTGGAAAATCGAGGCTCCCCCGTTCGTCCTGTTCGG
>CAYQDU010000325.1:3474-3993 GCA_964416275.1 uncultured Anaerolinea sp.
CGGCAGCGTCAAATCAACGCTCCAAGGCGGGATTGACCTCTATTTAGTGGTTTGCGGGCGGCGCAGCCGCCCGCAAACCACCAACCGTGTGCGGTCTGGCGACTCTGGATTCTGGCCGGCGCGCCGCGCCTCCCGGCCCTTACCGCCAGATCACCGGCAAATAGATAACGACCGGCAGGACGGTAAAGCTCTGCGAGACCTGCGGGGCGGCGGCGTAGTTGGCACTGCCGGGCTGGAGGGCGGTCAGGCTGCACACCCCCACCGCGCTCAGGTGCACCAGGCTGCCGGCGACGGTGCAGGCGCCGTCGGCGGTGTAGCTCACTGCCTGGCCCGAGGAGGCGCTGGCGTCCAGGGTGAAGTCGGGGCTGTTCAACCGGCGGTCGGGCAGGGCGGCAAAGGTGATGACCTGGCCGGCTTTGGCGATGGTGTTGGTCAGCGTGCCCTGGGCGGGTTTGTAGTTGACATTGCCGGCGAAGGACCAGGCGTCGCTGGGGTAGCTGCCGGCGTTGGTGTGGGTGG
>CAYQDU010000326.1:0-3963 GCA_964416275.1 uncultured Anaerolinea sp.
GATAAGCCAATTGAACCACAGATCAAGCGGATTGCGCGGAAAACGCGGCGCGCGGAAATCATTGAGGCCGGCCCTGCCCGCCTCTCCCCCGGAAGAGTAACCAGGGGCGAGGGCCTGCCGCCGGGATCACCCCCCCGCCGGCCCGCCGGCCGGGCCCCAATCGGCCCGGCCGGGCGCGCCGTGCAGGATCAGCTCGACGCGGGCGTAGGGGAAGGGATAGTCGCCCTCGCCGCGCCAGGCCACCGCCAGGCGGCCATCGGCGCCGGGCTGGAGGCGGAAGTAATCCAGGCGGTGCGGGCCGTAGCCGTCGCCGGCGTCGGAATACAACTGCAATTCCGGCGGCAGGGCGGGGCCGGCCGCCTGCGGAGCGTACAGGTGCAGCTCGAGGCGCTCGCCCTCGGCCATAGGCAGGATGCTGCCGGCCCGCGCCAGCAGGGGCATGCGCTCCAGGCCGGTTTCGATCTCCACATCGCCGGGGCCGGGGTAGAAAGCGTCGCTCCAGAAATCGTACCAGCCGCCGGGGGGCAGGCTCACCGTGCGCTTCACCGCCCCCGGCTGGAGCAGGGGGGCCGCCAGCAGGCTCTCGCCCAGCAGGAAGGCGTCGTCCTGATCCCACAGGCGCGGGTCGGTTTCGTCCAGCCAGAACAGCGGGCGCGCCAGGGGCTGGCCGGTCTGGCTGGCCTGCCAGGCCAGGCTGTAGAAATAGGGCAGCAGGCGATAGCGCAGCTTGAGGAACTGGCGCACGCTGCGGGTGTACGGCTCGCCAAACGACCAGGGCTGGCGCGGCTGGGTGTTGAAAGCCGAGTGAGTGCGGAAGAAAGGCAGGAAGGCCGCCATCTGGAACCAGCGCAGGTACAGCTCGGCCTCGGGGTCGCCGCTGAAACCGCCGATGTCGGGGCCGTTGTAGGGCTGGCCGCACAGGCCGCAGATCATCACGATGGCGGCCGTCATGCGCAGGCTGTCCCACGAGGTGTGCGAGTCGCCGGTCCAGTTCCAGGCGTAGCGGGCCATCGAAACCCACCCGGCCCGGCTGACGATCCACGGGCGGCGGTCGGGGGCGGCCTGGGTCAGGCCCTCGAAGCCGGCGCGGGCCATCAGCAGGGCGTACAGGTTATGGGCGCTGCGGTGATTGCCGCCCTGGCCGTCCAGGTGATGGCGGGCGTCTTTGGGCAGGTAAGGGCCGTTGCGGGCGGCGAAGGAGGTCGGCTCGTTCATATCGTGCCAGATGCCGGCCGCCCCCTGCGAGAGCAGGCGCGAGTACTGGGCCGCCCACCAGGCCCGGGCGGCCGGGTGGGTGAAATCGGGGAAGGCGCTCCACCCCGGCCAGACGATGCCGTGCAGGGGCCGCCCACCCGGCTCTTTGACGAACAGGCCGGCTTCCAGCCCCTGGCGGTACAGGTCGAAATCAGGGTCCTGCTTCACGCCGGGGTCGAGGATCGTCACCAGGCGCACGCCCATCTCGGCCAGCTCGGCCGCCAGGCCGGGCAGGTCGGGGAAGCGCTGGCTATCGACGGTGAAGACCCGGAAGCCATCCATGTAGTCGATGTCGAGGTGGATGGCGCTGAGGGGCAGGTCGCGGGCAGCGAAGCCGTGGGCCACCTGGCGCACCTCGGCGGCGGTCTTGTAGCTCCAGCGGGATTGATGATAGCCCAGGGCCCAGCGCGGCGGCAGGGCCGGCCGCCCGGTGAGGGCGGTAAACTGCTCGAGGGCGTGCGGCAGGGGGCCGAGGAAGAAATAGACCCGCAGTTGGCCGCCCTCGAAGGCCGCCCGCAGGGGCGGCCCGCCCTGGAAGGTGGCCGGGTGATAGTTTTCGTAGAACACCAGGTAGCTGCCGCCGGAATGCAGGCCCAGGTAGACCGGCAGGGGCATGTAGAGCGGGTCGTCGCCGGGCTGGTAGGCCCCATAGGGGTCGCTGTTCCACAGGCGGTGGGTCTTACCCAGCCAGCTCAGCCCGCCGGCCCGCTCGCCCAGGCCGTACAGGCGCTCGTCGTCGGCCAGCCAGGCGGTCTCCTGCGAGATCAGGTCATCGTCAGAGGGCGGCAGGCTGGCAACGGCCGGGTTGGCCGCGTCGGCGAAGCCCGTCCAGCGCACCCGGCGCACGGGGTCGGGCGAAGCGCCGGGGCGGCAGTCGTAGAATTCCAGCCCGCCGTCTGCGCCGATCTCCACTTCCAGGGCCTCGCTCTTCAGGCTGACCAGATCGACCCCCAAACGGGTCACCGTCACCGCTGCGCCGGGCCAATCGGGCTGAGCGATGGCGTAAGGAACCGGCGGGCGGCCCACCTGCCAGGTATAGCGCACCACATCCGGGGCCAGGAAGCGCACGTCCAGGTCGACCCGCTCGAAATGGCACACCGCCCCATCCGGCAGCGGATCGATTTCGCGGGCAACGCCGGGGGAATCGCGCTCATCGAGCGGGCGCAGAGGGCGAGGCGGGTGCTGGCGCTCGTAGGCCGCGTTGAGGCGGTCGCGGCGCAGGGTATAGCGCAAGATACGCAGCGAACCGCCCAGGCCGTTGATTTGAAGCTGCATGCGGATGGCGCGCAGATCAGGCATAGAAGCTCCTTGAGGAAAGAGTGAAACCCAGACGACCCGCCCCCCCCCACCGCGCCCCCTCTCCCGATGGGAGAGGGGCCGGGGGTGAGGGCCTTCCTGCAATGGCTACACGCAACCAAGACCCCCAGGCGCATATGCGCCCCTCCCGGTCGGGTTACGGCTTCCTCAAAACTCCGTACGCGCCGCGTTCAGGTCACAAAATAGCTGCTGCACGCCTCGTCGATCAGCTCGGGGGTCAGGCGCAGGGGCGAACCGTCATACTGGCACAGGGCCACCACGATCTTGAGCAGGTCGCGCGGGTGGACGGCCTGCATCTTGCGGCCCGGCTCGCGGTACCATTTTTGCAGCAGGTGCAGGAAGGCGTCTTTGTTGAACGGCACGTTCAGGTCGGTCGCCATGCGGCTGAAAATCTGGAAGAACAGCTTTTCGTCGGGCGAAAACACGCCCACCTTCATCTGAATCCGGCGCAGGAAGGCGTCGTCGACCAGTTGGTGCGGGTCGAGGTTGGTGCTGAATACGGTCAACTGGCGGAAGGGGACGACGATGGTCTGCCCGCTCGACAGGCGCAGGAAGTCGATGCTGCTTTCCAGCGGCACGATCCAGCGGTTGAGCAGGTCGGTGGTGGAAACCTGCTGGCGGCCAAAGTCGTCGATCAGGAACATGCCGCCGTTGGCCTTGAGCTGCAGCGGGGCCTCGTACAGCTTGGAGATCGGGTCGTAGCGCAGGTCGAGGGCCTCCATCTTCAGCTCGCCGCCCACCGTCACCGCCGGGCGCTCGATCAGCGCCCAGCGCATGTCCATCCGCCCGAATTCGGCCGTCTTGCCTTTGGCTACGTCCATCTGCTTATGCACCAGCCGGTCGAAGATCTGGATCACCTGGCCCCCGGCGGTGATGGCGTAGGGAATCCAGATCGGGTCGGTGCCGGCCAGCAGCTTGGCGATAGCCATGGCGATGGTGGTCTTGCCGTTGCCGGGCGGGCCGTACAGGAACAGCGATTTGCCCGAATTGACCGCCGGCCCCACCTTGCGGTGGAAGTCGCCCGGCAGAATCAGGTGGTTGAGGGCCTGGCGCATCTGGTCGATGGTGACCTGCTGGTGGCTCTTGGTTTGCAGCTCGATGGCCCGGTTGTAGTACGGGATCGCCACCGGCACCGGGCCAACGTACTGGCTGCGCTCCATCGAGGCGATGGCCCGCTCTTCGCCGGCGCTGGTGAGGGTGTACACGTTGCCCAGGCGGCCCAGCTCTACGCTGGCCTTCGACACCTCCACCAGGTGTTCCTTCTGCATCCACATCAGCACTTCGTCGATCAGGTTCTTGGGAATTTTCAGCACTTCCGTAAACCGCACCAGGGCCACGTTGCCTTCGTTGTACAGCAGGCGAAAGATCAGGTCGATGACCATGTTCTGCGGG
>CAYQDU010000327.1:0-3947 GCA_964416275.1 uncultured Anaerolinea sp.
AGGCGTGGCGGGGGGATAGAATCACCTCGTCGGCCGAGCCGCTTTCCACAAACCGGCCGTGCTCCATGATATACACTTTATCCGAGACGTAATAGGCCAGGCCGATGTCGTGGGTGATGAAGATCACCGTCATGCCAATTTCGCTGCGGAGCTGCATCAACATATCGAGAATGGTGGCCCGCGAGCAGGCGTCGATCATCGAGGTGGGCTCGTCGGCCAGTAAAATTTTGGGCTTGAGCAGGAAGATGCGGGCGATCATCAAGCGCTGCATCTGCCCGCCGGAAAGCTCGAAGGGGTATTTGTTGGTCAGCTCCTCGAATTTCAGGTTGACAAAGCTGCACGCCTCGGTCATAAGCTCCACTTTCTGCGCCTGCGGCAGCCTTTTCCCGCCGCGCATGTGGATGCAGTCCAGCAGCACCGCGTCGATCTTGTGGAACTGATTGTACGAAGAGAACGGGTCTTGAAAGATCGCCTGGATGTTTTTCCAGTATTCCTGTTTCTTCTTATGCGAGCTGAGATCGCGCTTGCGGCCCTGGAAGTAGACCTGGCCTTCGGTGGGGGGGGTCAGGCCCAGCAGCATCTTCGCCAGGGTGGTCTTGCCGCTGCCCGATTCGCCCACAATCGAGATGACGTCGCCATCGTACAGCTCCATATCCACATGATCGACAGCCAGCGTGCGGTTGCTGCCGAACCCGAACACCTTGGTCAGGCCCTCGACTTGCAGACAGATCTTGCGCTCAAGCGCCATTGTTCACCGCCTCTTTGCGATACCGATCGCGTAATTCGTCTTCCGAGAAGATGCAGCGGTAGGCGCGCCCGTCGCCGCATTCGCGCAGCTCGATCTGCGCCGTCCGGCATTCGGGCCGGACATATTTGCAGCGCTCGGCAAAGCGGCAGCCGAAAGGCGGGTTTTTCAGGTTGGGCGGCACACCGGGGATGGCGGTCAGCTTCACGTCGCGCAGGCCCTTTTCGGGGACGATGATCGACCCCATCAGCCCTTTGGCGTAGGGGTGCAGCGGGTCGAACACGGCCTTTTTGGCGCTGGCCCGCTCTACGATCTGCCCGGCGTACATGATCAGGATGTCGTCGGTGACGTTGTACAGCAGCGGCAGCTCGTGGGTGATGAAGATCAGCGAGCTAATCAGGTCCATCTCCATCAACTGCTTGAGCATCTTGATGACCATCTTCTGCGAGGTCACGTCCAGGGCCGATGAGGGTTCGTCGGCGATCAGCACTTTGGGCAGCAGCAGCACCGAAATGGCGATTACCGTGCGCTGTTTCATCCCGCCCGAAAGCTCAACCGGGTATTTTTGCAGCACGCTGGCTGGAAGCCCCAGGGTCTCGAACAGCGAGCGGGCCCGGTCGTAGATGTCTTTCTTGGTGATGTAAAAATCGTGGGCCTGCATCACGTCTTCGATGTAATGGATGATCTTGCGGGTGGGGTTGAGGGCGTTCATGGCCGCCTGGGGGATATAGGCGATCTCGGTCCCCAGGATCGTCTTGCGCACTTCTTCCGGGGGCATGGCGATGATATTGCGCCCCTCGACGATGATCTCGCCGCTGGTGTAGTGCAGCGGCGGAAAGTAATAGCCCATCAGGCTGAGGGCCAGGGTCGATTTGCCGCAGCCCGACTCGCCTGCGATGCCCAGCGATTTCCCGGCCTCTACCTTGAGCGAGACGTGATCCACCGCGTAAATATCTTCGTTATACCGGGTGATGTATTTCGTGGTCAGATTCCTGGCTTCGAGCATGACTTCGGCCATAAGCGCCACCTACTCCCTCAAGGCCGGATTGTAGATCCGATCCAGGCCGGTATTCATCAGATTCAGCGAGAACGAAATCAGGGCGATGACCACGATCACCGGGAAATACGCCCACCATTTGCCCATCAGGTGAGCCGAGTAGATCATGGCCCAGTTCATCATCAGGCCCAGGGTGGGCGTTTCGGTCGTCTTGGGGCCCAGGCCGAGGATCGACAGGGCAGCCTCCGACAGGATGGCAGACGAAATCTGTAAAATCAGCGCCATGAAGACGTATGAAGCGATATAGGGCAGAATATCGGTGAAGATGATGCGGGTGATGGGGTGTCCCGACAGGCGTGACAGGTTCACATGGTCGCGGTGGCGCAGCGAGATCACCTGCGCTCGCACCGCCCGCACGGTCCACACCCACGAGGTAAAGCCAATCACCACGGCCACGGTGGTTGCGCCGCGTTTCTCTTGCCCGATGCCGTACGAGATCAGGATCAACAGCACAAACGAGGGGATGACGGTAAAGATATTGGTGACGAACATGATCGTATCATCCACCAGCCCGCCTATAAAGCCGCTCAGCAGGCCCAATACCAGGCCGATGGTGGTGGCGATCAGCCCGGCGATCAGCCCGATCAACAGCGAGGTGCCGGTGGCGGAAACCAGCTCGGTCAGCACATCCCGGCCAAAGTTGTCGGTTCCCAGGGGCAGGTATCTCAGGTTTGCCACCCGCCCGATGTTGACGTAATCGGTCTGCTGGACAAGGCCAGATTCTTCCAGCGCGCCGGTCTGCGGGTTCTTGACCGCGATGACAACCCCTTCGTTCGAGAGCAGGCCCTTGAGGGCGTTGTTGAGCCGGGCGTAATAGTTGCGCCTGGCGTTGGTCATCCCGCTGATTTTTTTCTTGGGGTCGTAATTCTTAACCCACTGGTCGAGCAGTTTAGGGGTGTCGGCCGGGTCGATTTCGGCTTCGGGGAGGCCGGCGGCGATCAACCAATCTTTGATTGCCAGCCGGTCTTCAGCAGACAGCTTGTCTGCCACGCGTTTGGCGGCTGCGTCCGTCAGGTTCAAGGTATAGGGAGTGGCGCCCAGGCTGTCGTACACGTTGACGTAGATGCCCGGCTCGAAGAAGGTGCCTTGCCCAATGATCGCCAGCGGGTCGGCTGGCACGAACAGGGGGTAGATCAATACCCCCAGCACGATAAATGCAAAGATAGAGAAGCCGACCACAAACCTGGGCGAGCGAAAGACCTGTTGCAGGATATGTTTCATGGCCGCGTCTCTCCTCAATCGGATTGGGCCGCTTTGATGCGCGGGTCGATAAATCCGTATAGGATTTCGATGGCAAAGGTGGCAATCAGCACCATCAGCGCCAGGATCAGGGTGGTGGCCGAGATGAGCGGATAGTCCTGGCCCATCACCGCGGTCAGCATGGTGGAGCCAAGCCCTGGATAGCTGAAGATGATCTCGGCCACCAGGGCGCCGCCGATCATCGTGCCGATGGCGAGCGCCAGGCCGGTGACCTGCGGCAGCATGGCGTTGCGGAACACGTATTGGATAATCGTTCGATCTCGAATCCCCATGTAGCGGCTGTACTTGACGTAATCGGCGTTCAGCTCGTAGATGCTCATCGAGCGCATGCCAATTGCCTGCCCGCCCAGGTTGACCAGCACAATCGACCAGAAGGGCAGTTGATAATGAATGAATACCGACCAGACGAAATCCCAGCTCCAGTTGGGGATCATGTTATAGCCATAGCCGCCGGAGGTAGGGAACCATTTTAGCTCGATGGCGAAAATCACCAGTAAGATAGTTGCCATGCCGAAGTAGGGCAGGTTGCTGACGAAGATGCTGGCTGGCATGAGAAGTTTGTCGTAGATACCGCGTTTGTAGGCCGCCAGCGCCCCCAGGGCGTTCCCCAACAGCCAGCCGACCAGGATCGCCGGCAGTTGCAGGATGATCGTCCACCAGACCGATGCACGCAGGATGTCGGCCACCGGGCGGGGGTACTGGGTGAACGAGACGCCAAAATCGCCCCGCAAGACGTTTCTGACATATAGGCCGAACTGGGTGAGGATGGGCTTGTTAGTGCCAAAGGCTTCCTGGTACTGTTCGTACACCCGTTGGATGCCCGACTGGCTGGACATGCCCTGGGCCACTTTCTGGGTGATGACCGCCACCGGATCGCCCGGCATC
>CAYQDU010000328.1:0-3907 GCA_964416275.1 uncultured Anaerolinea sp.
CGACAAAGAGGCGGAAGCCTATGTGCTGCAGGTAAACCGGGGCAACCGCAGCGTGCCAACGATCCTGTTCCCGGATGGCAGCCTGCTGGTCGAGCCATCCAACACCCAGTTGGCCGCCAAGCTGGGCGTGAGTTAGCCCGGCTAGGTGTTCAGCTCGCGCAGGTCGCCGGTGGTCATGAAGATGACCCGCTCGGCGATATTGGTCACCCGGTCGGCGATGCGCTCCAGGTTGTGAGCGCACCACAGCAGATAGGTGGCGCCAGCCACAAGGTTCTTCTTTTCAGCCATCGTCTCTACCAGCTTCTCGAACACGCCTTTATAAAGCTGATCCATTTCGCTATCCTGGGCGGCAATCTGGCGGGCCCAGTCGGCATCGCGGGCGATGAACGCCTGGATGCAGTCGGCCAGCATCTTCTGGCTCAGCTCGGCCATCTTGGGAATGCGCCTGAGGACCTTGAGGGCCGGTTCGTCGCTCATCAGGATAACCGTCTTGGCAATCCCGGCGGCGTGGTCGCCCATCCGCTCCAGCTCGTCGATGATGTGCATGGCGGCCACCACCTGGCGCAGATCGCTGGCGATGGGCTGGCGGGTGGCGATCAGGGTCAGGCACTCTTCTTCCAACTGAAAGCGCAGGGTGTTTACCTGGGCGTCATTGGCGATCACCTGCTGGGCCAGGGCCATATCGTGGGCCGTGAGGGCCTGAATGGCCTGCTCGATGGCCGCGCCCACCAGGCCGCCCATCTGGGCCAGGTTGGCGGTAATTTCTTGAAACTCACGATCAAACGCGGTTTGCACCGGTTGGTTCATGCTTAACGTCTCCTGCCGGGGTAATTTTACCCCATGCGTCCGGTAATATAGGTTTCCGTCAGCTCCTGTTTCGGGCGCGTGAACATCTGGCCGGTGGGCGAGAACTCCACCAGCTCCCCCAGCCAGAAGAAGCCCGTCTCGTCGGAAATGCGGGCGGCCTGCTGCATGTTATGGGTTACGATCACAATCGTATACTGGCTCTTTAGCTCGGCAATCAGGTCTTCCAGATGACTGGTGGCGATGGGGTCGAGGGCCGAGGCTGGCTCGTCCATCAGGATGATCTCTGGCTCTACAGCCAGCACCCGCGCCAGGCACAGGCGCTGCTGCTGCCCGCTGGATAGCCCCAGGGCGTCGTCGTTCAGGTGATCCTTCAGCTCGTCCCACAGGCCCACCTGGCCCAGGCAGCGCTCCACCCGGCCGTCCAGGTCGAGCTTGCGGTTGGCCAGCCCCAGGCGGCGCGGTCCATAGGCGACATTCTCATAGACCGATTTCGGGAACGGGTTGGGGCGCTGAAAGACCATCCCTACCCGGCGGCGCAGGTCGGCCAGGTCGAACAGCGGGTCGTAGATATTCTGGCCTTTGAGCAAAATCTGGCCGATGGCCCGCGTGTTGGGGATGGTGTCGTTCATGCGGTTGAGGCAGCGCAGAAAGGTTGATTTGCCGCACCCGGAAGGGCCAATCAGCGCCGTAACCCGGGTAGGACGAATGTCCATCCTGATCTGGCGCAGGGCCAGCGAGGGCCCATAGTAGAAATCCAGCCATTGGACTTCGATGATTGGACGGTTTAATTCCATAGCCCGATTATATTCGATGTTCCCGCCCGTGAGGTATAATCCCACCCGATGAAAACTCACCTGGCCCTCATTGTCTTGCTATGCGCTGGCCTGCTTGGCGGCTGCGGGCGCGCCGCGCCGGCGGCCGGGGCGGCCCAGGCCGGGGCTGCGATTTCGATCCAGAACAAAGGCTCGGATACGATGGTGAACCTGGCCCTGGCCTGGGCGGAAAAATACCGGCAGGTGCAGCCAGAGGTGAGCATCTCGGTCACGGGCGGCGGGTCTGGCACGGGCATTGCCGCACTGGTGAACGGCACGGTTGACCTGGCAAACGCCTCCCGCCAGATCAAGGCCGAGGAAACCATCACAGCCGAACAAAATCGGGTCGAGCCGGTGGAGCATGTAGTGGCCCGGGATGCCATCGCCGTGATCGTCAACCCGCATAACCCGGTGAACCAGCTCACCCTTCAGCAGATTTCCGACATCTACAGCGGGGAGATCAACAACTGGCAGGAGGTGGGCGGCGAAAACCGGCCCATTGTGCGCCTGTCGCGCGAGACCAACTCCGGAACCCATGTCTATTTCCTCGAGCAGGTGCTGCGCCTGGGCGACTCGCAGAACAAGACCCTGTTCTCGGCCGATACCCTGCTGCTGCCCTCTTCGGAAGGCATCACCGCCGAGGCCAGCGACAACCCCAACGCCATCGGCTATGACGGGCTGGGCTACGTCACCCCGGCGGTCAAGATGCTGGCGATCAGCCCCGGCCCCGGCCAACCTTACGTGCTGCCCTCGGCCGCTACGGTCAACGATAAAAGCTACCCCATCGCTCGCGACCTGTACATGTATACCGCCGGGCAGCCGCGCGGCGCCATCCGGGCTTACCTGGAATGGCTGACCACCCCGGCAGCCCAACAAATCGTGATTGACCTGGGCTTTGTGCCGGTAGCCAAATAGCTCCGGCGGAAGAACCGCGATCATCAATTCTCAAATATCAATCATGGAAAACGTTAACTGGAAAGACAGCCTCATCACCCGCCTGATCCGCCTGTCGGGTTACTCGGCCATTGTCTTTGTGGGCCTGATCTTTTTCTTTCTGCTGCGCGAAAGCCTGCCCACCCTGGGCGAAACCTCGCTTGGCGTGCTGTTCAGTTCCGTATGGTACCCCATCGAGAACCATTTTGGCATCCTGCCGTTGATCGGCGGCTCGCTGCTGGTCACGTTGGGCGCTACAGTCATCGCCGTGCCGGTGGGCATTGGAACGGCGATCTACATCGCTGAAATTGCCCCGCGCCAGGTGCGGGAGATCCTCAAGCCGCTGGTGGAAGTGCTGGCGGGCATCCCATCGGTAGTATTGGGTTTCCTGGGCGTGCTGGTGCTGGCCCACTACCTGCGGGTGACGCTGAACCTGTCTACCGGGCTGACCGCCCTGGCCGGGTCGCTGCTGCTGGCGGGGGTCTCGCTGCCCACCATCGTATCGGTGGCCGAAGACGCCCTCGACACCGTGCCACGCGCCTACCGCGACGCCTCGCTGGCCCTGGGCGTGACCCACTGGCAGACCATCTGGCACGTCACCCTACCGGCGGCTCGCAACGGGGTGCTGACTGCGGTTATGCTGGGCATCGGGCGCACGATTGGCGAGACCATGGCGGTGATGATGGTGACCGGCAACGCCCCGGTGATGCCCACCCGCCTGGGCAGCCTGTTTGCCCCGGTGCGGACCATGACCGCCACCGTAGCCGCCGAGATGGGCGAAGTGGCTACCGGCAGCGCGCATTATCATGTGCTGTTCTTCATTGGCCTGGTGCTGTTCTTGATCGAACTGGCGGTCAACGTGACCGCCTCGGCGGTGGTCTTCCGGCAGCCCAAGCGTTCGGAGCGCATCCTTTCTTGAGATCGCCTATGAACCCTCCCGCCCACTCGTCTTTCGAGGCCTTGCAGCGTTTTCTGGCCCGGTCGAACACCCGCAACCTGATCCAGAAGATCGGCTTCGGCGGCCTGGCCCTGCTGACCGGGCTGACCGTCCTGCCGATCATTCTGCTGGTGATCTATATCCTCGCCCAGGGCGCGCCGGCCCTCTCGCCAGGGTTCATCTTTGCCTTTCCCAGCCAGGGGATGAAGGCCGGGGGCATCTGGCCGGCCATCATTGGCACATTTTACCTGACCCTGGGAACGGCGGTCTTTTCGGTGCCGCTGGGCGTGGGGGCAGCCATCTATCTCTCGGAATACGCCCCCGATACCTGGGCCACCCGCCTGATCCGCCTGGCGATCATCAACCTGGCCGGCATCCCCTCGGTGGTATACGGGCTGTTCGGGCTGGGGTTGTTCGT
>CAYQDU010000329.1:0-3881 GCA_964416275.1 uncultured Anaerolinea sp.
AAGGTACTGTTGCATCTTCAGAAAGCAGTTTAACAACAGCAGCAACCTGTTCCGCTTTCCCTACCCCGATAACCAGAAAAACGCCGACCTGATGGCAGGGCTGTTTAAGGACCATGCCCGCCTGTTATACCAGAGTGAGCCAATGGCGGTATACAAGCTTTTGGCGCGCTGAAGCGCAGAAAAATTGCAGGGCTGCGGGCGTTGCAGCCGCCCGCAGCCCTGCAATTCACAACCCATCTCCCGCTGAAACCACGGGCGGGCTGCACCGTCCACCCGTGGTTAACGAATAATGGGAAACGATACCGTGTAGATAGCCTGGTAGGCCTGGTGTTGAGCGGTAGGTTTGCCATCGACCTGGCCGCCAAAGATATACAGATAATTTCCAACCGCCGCACTGCCGGGATAGAGGATATGAGCCGTTTCCAGCGGACCGAACTCGCGCCAGGTATCATTGATGGCGAAATAGCTCAAAGACAGCGGCGCATCTCCGCCTTCCTGGATTCCCCCCACCACTTCCACGATTTCCGCAATGACGGTCACCCCCATCCCATACCGACCGGCTGGCAGCGATTGAGCGCTGCCCCATGGGCTGCCGCTCTCGGCCAGATCGGGCTGATAGGTCAGGTTTTCATCCAGGGCTTTGTGGCCATTGTATCCCCCCAACAAAAAGATCTTTCGCCCTACCACAGCCGCGCCGGCGTAGCCGCGCGGCGAGGGCAGCGCCCCGGCCCACGTCCATTGATCACCGTCTGGATCGTAGCGGTAGACGGTATCGACAAACTGCTGGCCGTCCCAACCGCCAAACAGATACAGGCGGCCCTCAAAAGCCGCCAGGGCGTACGCGCTCAATCCCACCGGCAGGCTGGCAGCCGTTTGCCAGTCTCCGCGGCGCGGATCGTAGATTTCCAGCACGTTGGTAGTTTTTCCGGCCTCGGTCTGCCCGCCCGGCACGTAGATCTTGCCCCCCAGGATAGCGCAGCCGATCTCATCCACTGGGGTGGGCTTGGGGGTCAGGGCCGTCCAGGTATCGCGAGTCGGATCGTACCGCTCAACGATCCCTGTAATCCCTTGCTCGGTCTGGCCGCCGATAGCGTAGATCAGCCCTTCGTAGGCGGTGACAGCCATCGCATAACGCGGCGCAGGCAGCGCCGTCAGCTCCCGCCAGCGGGTTGAATCTTCCGGCAGGGCCGATAGGCCGGGCGCGGTCGGGCGATTAGCTCGCCAGAGCCACCAGGCTGCCAAAAGTAAGATAGCCAGACCCAGGCCAAGCCCCATCCATAACCAGGCTCGCCGCGCCAGCGAGCGCGCTTGAAGCGGTTCCGGTAAAGGCCGCGCCGGGGCGGGGATCTCGGTCACAGCCGCCATCTCTTCTCCCCTGCCAGATTCCAGCGGCCCAGGTGGGACGTCTGCGTCCAGGGGCGGTTCGCCGGCCTGGAATTCTTCCGGCAGGGCGGCAACCGGCGCTAAACCGGCTTTAACCGCATACAGGGCGGCTTCGGTGCGAGAATTCACCCCAATCTTGGCAAAAATATTTCTGAGATGCACCTTGACGGTATTGGGGCTGATCGCCAATCGGGTGGAAATATCTTTATTGCTGGCCCCGGTTGCCAACAGGCGCAGAATTTCGGACTCGCGTTCGCTCAAATCGTCGTGCAGCATTGTCATCAACCCAATGATTTCCTGGCCTGTAGTATACCGTATAAATACGCTGTGACGGCAAGCGGACGCCCCTCTTAACCGCGGCGGGTATGATCGGTAGGCGGCGCTGCCGCGCCGTCTACCTGAGAATAAGCGTTCCTTCCGGCTTCGCCGGAAAAGAAGTTGTATGTGGGGTGATTGCATGGCGGCGCCATGCAATCACCCCACATACGGAGAAATCCCCGTCTTCGGCGGAAGGGTGTCTCCCACTCAACCGGTGTGGGTGTGACTGGCGAGCTTCGCCGAAAGAAGGTTAATTTAAGTTTAACCGGCAAATTTGTTTGTCGATAGACTGGACAAAAACCCCAGGGTCAAGTAAAATAGCAAGCCGTGCAATCTGAAGAATTAAGTGTTATCTTGGAGGAGTACGTTGGCTAACATCAAGTCCCAAATCAAACGCAACCGGCAAAACGAAAAACGCCGCCTGCGCAACCGCTATTATGTCGGGCGTGCCCGAACGTTGGTCCGCAAGGCCCAGGCTTCCCTGGAGACCGGCTCGACCGAGACCGCAGTCGAAGCGACCCGCCTGGCGATCAGCGCGCTGGACAAAGCGGCCGAGAAGGGCATCCTGCACAAGAACAATGCTGCCCGGCGCAAGAGCCGCCTGATGAAGCGCCTGAACGCGCTGAATAAGGCTGCTTAGGTCTTATTCCCCCGGCATTGTCGCCAGCGGGAGCTTTCATCAGCTCCCGCTTTTTGCGCTTCGCGTGTGACCCGACCCAATTTTCTCTTGTGCGGAGCAGCCAAGTCTGGAACCACCACGCTGTGGGAGTTTTTGCGCGCCCACCCGCAGGTCTGGCTGCCCGAAATCAAAGAGGTCAATTATTTTGTTGACGACGCCTGGTACTCGCGCCAGGCCAAAGGCTGGGCATGGTATCAAAACCTGTTCGAGGCCCGGCCGGGAGTCACGGCCTACGGTGAGGCCTCGGTCAACTACCTGACCCGCCCGGAGGCGGCCGGGTTGATCCATCGGAGGCTGCCAGATGCGCAGCTGATCTTCATCCTGCGCAACCCGGCCGACCGGCTGTATTCGCACTACACCTACGACCGCCAGCTGGGCTACGACCTGCCCGACTTCGAAACCCTCTACCGCCAGCGCCCGGCTTACTGGGACGAAATTTGCTCCAGCAGCCGCTACGAGCTGCATTTGCCGCGCTTTACAGCCCTGTTCCCGGCGGCGCAGATGCACGTTTTTCTGTTCGACGACCTGAAGGATCATCCCGGCAGCTTCATTCGCAGTCTGTACCAGAGCATCGGCGTAGACCCTGATTTTACCCCCCCGCGGCCGGAGGCGCACGCTAACGTCACCGGGCAGGTGCGGCGGGCCTGGCTGCAAAAGATCATCTTTGGGATCGAAAAGGCCACCTTTGGACTTAGCCTGCCCGAACCAATCCGTCGCCCGCTCAGCCGGGTCCGCCTGGCGCTGCGCAAAGCCAATCTGCAAGAGCAACCCGCACCCCGCCTCGACCCGGCGCTGCGCCAGGCGCTGATGGACGAATTTTCCGCCAGCGCTGAATATGTAGAACAATACCTGAGACGTTCCCTAACCAGTTGGAGGAGCCAATGAAGCTGCGTTATAATCTGCCTGCGGAGATACAACATGGCTCTTACCAACCTTCCCGATTTTATTTTGACGTATTATGAAGTTCATGAATGGCGGCACGCCTCAGTAATTCTAGAAAAGGATTTCCCCGTAGAATGGCAGGATCTGATACAAGTACTATCTAACTTTCGGCTTAAACGATCTGAAATTTTGACTCCGGGGGGCGGCAAATCTCCGATTGCCGTGGGTATCGACCAGGCCTTCTTTCTACGGGGTTGGTGCGAAAAATCGTTTGATACCAAAATAACCGTCGATAACCGGGAAATGGCTTCTCCAACCCACAAGGTTGATTTTTACAAGAATCTGGTTGCCATCGAAACAGAATGGAATAACAAAGATCCGTTCTATGACCGCGATCTAAATAATTTCCGTCTTTTGTTCGACCTGCGGGCAATAAGCCTGGGCATTATCATCACCCGATGCGACAGTTTGCAAGCCATATTTGACCAATTAGGGAAGGGAAAATCTTATGGATCATCCACTACCCATCTTAGTCGCCTGCTTCCGCGTCTGGAGGGCGGGAGTGGGGGTGGTTGCCCGATTTTAGTTTTCGGTATCAGTCCCAAATTATACGTAGAGG
>CAYQDU010000330.1:0-3873 GCA_964416275.1 uncultured Anaerolinea sp.
CGCATCAAATTAGCTCACCTGTATCCCAGGATTCAGGTTTGACGGACTACTAGTTGCGCCTCTACAAATGAGGCGATTTCCTTATATAAGGGTCTTCCGGCCTAGCCGGGAAAGAGGTACTGTTTTGGGGAAAATGTGCGGCTACGCCGTACACATTTTCCCCAAAACATAGCAAAATTCCCGCCTTTGGTGGAAGAACCTTATATATTCAGGACGCCCAAGCAAACAAAACGGTTCCCGGCTGCGCCAGCAGGGCGCCATCCCATTAAAGGGGAGCTACCACCAGCAGACAAGCGGGGTTTGCAGGCGGCTAGGCCAAGATCGCCTCGATAGCGTCGCGCTCGGCTTCGGCTTCTTCGGGGGTCAGGTAGCCCATCTGCATGTCGCAGTGGAAGGTCTGGCCGGGGGCCAGGTACTCCAGGTTGCCTTTTTCTTTTTCGGCGGTGAAGCCGTTGCCTTCGGCGGTGGCGGGTTCAAAGCCCAGGGCGTCCTGGTCGGGGGTGCGGCTGATCCAGCGCAGGGCGCGCTTGAGCTGGGCCGGGCGGTGGCGCATCACATCGCCGCTGCCGTCGGGGTGAATTTGCAGGGTGTGGGCCCAGCCGTACTCGTCGGCCAGGTAGTCGATGAAGAAGACCAGCTCGGGGTCGTAGGCCAGGCCCGGCTCGAAGACGTGGTGCTTTTCCGGGGTCTCGCGCAGCGCTTCGGCAAACTGGCGGAATTTCGGATCGACCTGCATGAAGGGTGGGAAGCTGGCCCGCACCCGCACGTGTTCGGGGGTCACGTCGGCGGTGTAGTACAGGCGAGCGTTGTCTTCGGGGCGGAAATTGATGTGGGCCAGGTACATCAGCGGCATGGGGCTGCGCTTCAAGTTGGTCACGGTCAGCGACACGTCGAACACGGTCGAAGCGACGTACAGGCTGGTCACGGGCTGGGCGATGTAATCGTAGTTGAAGAACACCTGGTGGCGATAGCTGCCGGTCAGGGCCAGGTAGGGGCCGCCTTCGTCTTCGCCCACCACCAGGCGGGCCGATTGATAGGGGGCGTTAGGCAGCTCGCCGTGCAGGGGATGGGTGTCCTGCGGGCCAGGGACGCCCATGGCCGTGGCTCCGCAGTGGACCAGGAACGCGCCGTAGGTAGCCAGGAAGTCGCGGGTGGGGTACGGCTGCTCGAACATCGAGCGCATGCCCAGCTCGCGCCCGTCGAAGCTGGCCCGCCAGATCTGCTGGCCCTGGAACGGCAGCAGGATCAACTCGCCGCGGCTGTTGGTGAGGCGCACCGCCTCAACCCCGCTGGGGAAGCGGAAGCCGCTGGCCGAAAGCTCGCCATACTGGACGAGCAGGGTTTCCTGGGTCTCGAATTGGGCTTTCGAGAGATGGATGATGGTTTCGGGTGACATAGTGGGTTGTCCTTTGGGGGTGAGATGCGCTAATTATACGCCCTTTAACCCCAAGCCCGGCCGCGTGGTACCACCCCATTCAACCGGAGAGCAAGTATGGCGCTCCGCGAGCGCCATCAAAAAGGGCGAGAATTTTTCACAGTCCGATTGAACTATCCACATGGACAGGGCGAATGTTCAAACGGCGCGGTACAATAATGCACGTTTTATTGGCCAGCCGCGGCGCAAATTCTGCCAAACTCAGGAAAGACAAACGATGACTCAATCGGTTCCATCTTCTAATCCGCCGCAATCGCTGATTCAGCGATTCAGCGGCACGTTTCACGAATTCTCCGGCCAGTTCTGGATTCTGGTAGGGGCCAGCTTTATCGACCGCCTGGGCGGGGCGATGGTGTTCCCCTTCTTCACCCTGTACATGACCAAGAAGTTCGCCATCGGCATGACCGAGGTGGGCGTGCTGTTCTTCCTGTTTGCCCTCTCGAGCATGATCGGCAACGTGGTGGGCGGCGCGCTGACCGACCGCATGGGCCGCAAGGGCATGCTGCTGTTCGGCCTGGTGATGAGCGCCCTCTCGGCCCTGCTGATGGGCGTGATCGGCAACCTGACGCTCTTCTTTATCATCATCCCGCTGGTGGGCATCCTATCGGATGCGGGCGGCCCGGCCCAACAGGCCCTGGTGGCCGACCTGCTGCCCGAAAACAAGCGCGCCCAAGGCTACGGCATCCTGCGGGTGGTGTTCAACCTGGCCGTGGTGATCGGCCCGCTGATCGGCGGGCTGCTGGCGACCCAATCGTACCTGCTACTGTTCGTCATCGACGCCATCGCAAGCTGCACCACCGCCTTGATTGTGCTGCTGGCCCTGAAAGAAACCCATCCCGTGACGGTGGAAGAGGGCGAAGAAAAAGAAAGCCTGGCGGATACCTTCAAGGGCTACTCCCTGGCGCTTAAAGACGCGGCTTTTGTATGGTTCCTGGTAGCCTCCACCCTGATGGCGCTGGTCTACATCCAGATGAATTCCAGCCTGGCGGTCTTTTTGCGCGATCAATACGGGGTAGACGAGCGCGGCTTCAGCTACATCCTGGCTTTGAACGCGGCCATGGTAGTGCTGATGCAGTTCCCCATCACCCGGCGCATCACCCGCTACCGCCCGCTGGTCGTCATGGCAATCGGCACGTTCCTGTATGCGCTGGGCTTTGCCATGTACGGCTTTATCGCCACGTTCCCGTTGTTCCTGCTGGCGATGATTATCATCACGTTAGGTGAGATGTTCGTCAGCCCGGTGGGGCAGGCCATCGTGGCCCAGTTGGCCCCGGAGGCCATGCGCGGCCGGTATATGGCGACCTTCGGCTTTAGCTGGATGATCCCGTTCATGATCGGGCCGCTGCTGGCCGGGCTGGTGCTGGACAACCTGAACCCGAACGTGCTGTGGTATGCAGCCGGAGTGCTGGGGCTGATCGCGGCGGTCAGCTTCTATGCGCTGGAACGGCTGGTAGATCGGGCCCGTTGGGCGGCCATCGACCAGCGGCTGGAGATTCTGCAAGACCTGGAAGAAGGCAAGCTGAGCGCCGAGGCGGCCGGGGCGGCCCTGGAGCAGGTGGGCGACGGCGCGTTTGCCCGCCTGGCGCCCCAGGTTCCGGCCAGCGAGCGCCGCCACGTGCGGTTCCGGGTCAACGACCTGGCGACGGGCGAATCCAAGCTGGATATGCGCCTGCCGGCCGGGCTGGTGAACACGGTACTGTACATGGGTGGACAGTTCTCGCCGGTATTGAGCGTTTACCCGCCCGACCGTCTGCACCAACTGCTGGCCGAGAGCGCCCTGCAAGAGGGCAATCAGCAGCTAGACACCGCCCAGGATCGCCTGGAAATCAGCTTAGAATAGCGGCGCTTCCGCCGCGGCGCCACTGCATTAAACCGTGGAACAGGCAAAGATCAACTAACCTCCACCTCGGTTTAATGGTGAGCGACCTGTGCGGCTGCGCCACGCACCCGCTCCCAATATGATTTCTGCTCAGGGGTTGTTCCAGATAACGAAGCTGCCGCCGGTGCAGGTTGGCTGGCCGTTGGGCAGCGCCAGGCAGACCTTATACAGCGCCCGGTCGCCGTTGGCGGCTTCGACCGGGTCGAGCTTAAGGCGGGTGATGCCATCTGCGGCGGTGGGCGGGAAGGGGCGCTCGATGGGCGGCTGGTTGGGCAGGCTGAGCCACAGGGTGGGGGTCAGCCCCAGGGCGGGCTGGCCGTTTTCGTACACGCTCACGCCAATTTCCTGGCGCTGGGTGAAGGCCAGCACGGGGTAGGCCTCCCACACCATCAGCCGCACGGCGGCGGTTTCGGTGACGGGCGAGCTGGCGCGCATCTTCGGATAGTTCAAGATATGATAAGAGCGGCCCAGCGGCTCGGGGTATACCCGCCGGGAAGAGCTGGCGTTCAGGTCGAACATCAGGCACAGGTTGGCGAAGCACTGGTGCAGCACCCGCCCG
>CAYQDU010000331.1:0-3822 GCA_964416275.1 uncultured Anaerolinea sp.
AAGAGATGTTGCGTGGATTTTGTCGCACTTCGGGCGACAAAATCCACGATTAACCGTCTTTCCCGGCGGCGGAAGAGCCGCAAGAGGCTGTCTAAAAAGTGGGTGAGTATGTTGACCCCCACGAGTGGGGGGCAACATACTCCCAAAATTCTCTATTTAGCCCTGGGGCTGTCCCAAATACTTCTTTTGGGACAGCCCCTTGCGTTTGCAGGCGCTGATGGCCGCATGGCGCCGCCAACCCCAAATACAGCCCCAGCCGGTTTTCGGAGGCTCTCGTAAGATGAGAATTTTCTGATACAATAAAATCAAACAGGAGACAGGGCATGGAAGAAAAGCGCAAATCACCCCTGGGGTGGGTTACCCCTGTATTGATCGGGTTCGTACTGGGAACCATATTTGGGCTGATTATTGGTTGGGGCGTGTGGCCGGTGACGTGGAAAGACGCCACCCCGGCCATTCTGGACGCCAACAGCCGCCAGCTCTATCTGCGCGCTGCCATTGATTCGTATATGGTCAACCAGGATGCGAATCTGGCAAAGGAGCGGTACGATTCGCTGGGCGAATACAGCGCATCGACTCTCTCGGCCATCAATTCCAACCCGCTCAACCAGACCCCCCAGGCGGTGCAGGCGTTCGCCAACGCGGTGGGGGCCAGCGCGGTGCTGCAAAGCCCGCCGGGCGTACCGCCGAACACCGCCCAACCCGTGAGTCAGGCCAGCCCGCAGCCGGCGGCCAGCGAACCGGCCGCTACAGCGCCTGCGGCTGCCGGGCAGGCTACCCCAACAGCAAGTGGAGGTGGGGGCCTGGGCGGCCTGATCAGCGGCCTGCTGGCGCCAGGGCTGCTGGCCTGCCTGGCCCTGCTGTTGGGCCTGGCGTTGATCCTGTTCCTGTTCAACCGGGCGCGCAGGCGCACCCGCGCCCGCACGGCTGAGGCTTCAACGTCACCCGCTGCGATAGAGGAAACCCTCCCGGCCGGTCACGCGCCTTTGAGCCTGGATGAGGCTTCCAGGCCGGCCCCAACCAATGAACCGGCCACCCCGGCGGAAATTCCCGATTGGCTGCAAGAAGCTGCGCCCAGCCAGCCCACCCCGCCGGCTGAGACTGCCTACGACCTGCCCCCAGCCGAGCCGCTCTCGAACGAGCTGCCCGACTGGCTGCAAGAAACCGCCGCCGTTCGCGGCGTCGCCGAGCCGTCTGCCTCGGCCGCTTCAGCTCCGGCCCCAGCCGAAGAACTGCCCGACTGGCTGAACGAGACGGCCGCTACGCCTACCTCAACCCACCAACCGGCCAGCTCAACCCCGGCTGAGGAACTGCCCGATTGGCTGAACGAAGCAGCCGCGGCCCCTGCTCTGGCCTGGGAGCCGCAGGAAACCGCCGAGCAGACGCATGCCAAATTCAGCCAGGACTTGGCCGGCCTGCCCGCTATGGAGCCGGAATTCGCCCGCCGCCTGCGCGCTGCCGGGGTGTCAATGCCCATGATGCTGCTCAAGAAAGGCGCTACCCCCGAGAGCCGCCTGAAGCTGGCCGAGAAAGCCGGGATAGATGCAGCCGAATTAGCCACCTGGGTCAACGTGGTCGATCTATTCCGGGTGCGCGGCCTGAACACCGAACACGCCCTGCTGCTGGATGGCGTGGGCGTGCATGGGGTGAACGACCTGGCCGCGGCCAACCCGGCTAACCTGACCGAAGAACTAAATAAAATCAACCAGGAAGCCGGTCTGCTGGCCGAAGCCCCCAGCCTGGCCGAAGTGAGCCACTGGATCGGGCAGGCGCAGCAACTGCCGCAAGCCGTTCAGCCCGGATAACGCCAGACGTGTTATCAAAACGCGCCCCTACCTCCGCCCCTTCGCCGCCAGCCTCTCAGGCTGCTTCGCCTGGCGCGGCCGCGCCAGAGCGGGAAGAATGGGATATTTTGCGCGTCCTGGAGGAAGCCAACCAGATCGCCAGCATGACCACGCTGAACGATCTACTGGAACAAATGCTTGATCTGATGATCCGGGTTTCAGGGGCCACCAACGGATCGCTTTATCTGCACGAACCGCTCAGTCACGAGCTGGTTTTTATGGTGGTCCGCGGCAGCCCGGAAGACATGCGCCTGAAGGGGCGGCGAATCAAGGAAACGATGGGGATCGTGGGGGTGGCCATCCAACAGGCCACGCCCATTGTGATTAACGATCTGGCAAACGACCCGCGCTGGTACCGCGAGTTTACCCCCGAACTGGCCCAACGCCTGCGCAACGTTATCACCTTACCGCTGTTGATGGGCGCTAAACCCATCGGGGCGGTGCAGATCTTCAACTTTACCCACGCCCGGGTGGAACTGCTCCAAATCCTGGGCAGCCGCATGGCCTCGGAGGTCGACAAGACCCTGCTGTTGGAAAAAACACAGCGCTCGAACCAGCGCCTGCAGGCCCTGGTGGATGTGCTCGGCCAGGTTGGAGCGGTGCTAGACCGCGACCAGTTGCTGGCCCTGCTTACCCGTCACACGGCTGACCTGCTGCACGCTGAAAACAGCTCGGTGTACCTGGTGGAAGACAGCGAAAGCGGGGCGCAGCTTCTCACCCGGTGTCACCCGGCCGAAACGTGCCGCGAAACGCACCCGGCCCTTCCCATTGCCGGCCAGTTGAGCCGCCAGCAAAGCAAGGGTTTTCAAGCTAATTCGGTCGTATCCGCCCCCTTGCGCGCCCGGCCCATCGTATTAGGGAAAGAGCGCAGCCTGCTCGAAGAACGAATCATCGGCGAACTGATGGCCTTCAACAAGCCACGCGGCGAGTTCGACGCCGAAGACATCCAACTGATGGAAATCCTGGCCAGCCAGACCAGCACCGTACTGCAAATCGCCACCCTGTACGGCCAGGCCAGCCAGCTTTTCCTCGAGTTCATCCAGGCCCTGGCGGCGGCCATCGATGCCAAAGACGCTTACACTCGCGGCCATTCACAGCGCGTCTCCGATTACACCGTTGGGATTGCCGTCCAGATGGGCATCCAGGGCGACGCGCTGATGGATCTGCGCATTGGCAGCCTGCTGCACGACATCGGCAAGCTGGGCGTCCCCGATCTGATCCTGGGCAAACCCGGCAAACTGACCGATGAAGAATTCGAGCAGATCAAGAAACATCCCGGTCGAGGCTACAAGATTCTCAAAGAAGTGCAGATGCTGCGCAACATTTTGCCGGCCGTGCTGGAACATCACGAACGCGTCGATGGCACGGGGTATCCGATGGGCCTGCATGGCGAGCAAATCTCGCAAATGGGGCGGATTGTAGCCGTTGCCGACGTATATGACGCCCTGACCACCGACCGCCCCTATCGCAAGGCAATGAACCTGGAAGAAGCCCTGGACTATCTGCACAAGAACATCAACGTGCAGTTCGATGGAATGTGCGTCGATGCCCTGACCCGCCATCTACTGCAAACGCCTCCCGCCAGCAAAGCGTAGCGGGGCGAGCAAAGCTTGCCCGAAAAGAGCGTTAACAGTGGATTTTGTCGCACTTCGTGCGACAAAATCCACGCTTATTCCCCTTGCCTCACCTCCACCACGGTTGAATAGAGAAGAGCCAACCTCACCCCGCTGAAGAAGGGTATAATAGACCGGCTATTCCTGATGAAGCGATGATTGCATGCGTACTCTTATCCTTGGCCTCGACGCCTTCGACCCCAACCTTGTCGAAACCCTGTATAACCAGGGCAAACTGCCCAACCTGGGCAAGCTGATCACCCGCGGCGGCTACAGCCGTTTCCAGGTGGCGAACCCGCCTCAGAGCGAAGTCTCGTGGACCAGCATCGCCACCGGGCTGGACCCCGGCGGGCATGGCATGTTCG
>CAYQDU010000332.1:0-3755 GCA_964416275.1 uncultured Anaerolinea sp.
TGGAACGTTCGATCGATGATGAGCAGCTAGATATCCAGGCGCGTAAACAGCGTATCAGCCGGGCGATGCGGATCCTGCAAATCGTACGCAAAGACCCGGACGGTTATGATATCGACGAGCCAAACGGCGCCATCCGGCGGCGCACGAGCTCGAATCGTAAAAACGCCAACGTTCCGGTATAACCACGATGCAGCGTCGACGGCGTTCATAAGCAAGGAGGAATCGCCTTACAAGTGTAACTGTAAACCAATCCTGTTGATATTAACGGAAATGATAGCTCAAAGAGTCTGGATCCCAACCGGTACTATGGCGCCGGCAACCAGGATCATCTATAGCGTTATGTACCCAAAGCCATAAGATAGGAAAGAGAGGAAACCATGAGCAAATTCCTCGCAGCTGTTGCAGCCCTGATCCTGATCGTCGTCTGCACCACTGTCATGTCGGGCAACCTTTCATCGGCAGCCCAGGCGCAGGCCAGCATCGAACAATCGCACACCGCCCAGCTGGCCATTGGCAGCCAGGCCATCGGGTCGTGGTTCACAACCCTGGGAGACTGGCTGCAGAACCTCACCATCCTCGCCCTGGCTGTCCTGCTGCTGCGCGAGCGCACCGCCCGGAACAAAGCGAGCCGCGAGCGGAGCGAGATCCAGCGGATCGACGCACCCCGCTCACAGCCGGCGGCCCTGCCGGCCGGCCTGGAGACGGGCGACCTGGTGGACATCCTCAAGACCTACCTGGCGATGAAAATCACCATGGAAATGAGCGAGCGCCGGCCGGAGATCGAACGGCGAGAAGAGTGGCGGTAAAGGAGGCAGCAATGAGACGGCAGAGTCTCGCATTCTTACTGGTAACCATCCTGCTGACCGGCTGCGGGGTCGTCAACGCCCCGCAGGCCAGCCCGGCGCCGCGGCCAGGCGTCACCGGCACCCCGGCCCCGGATATCTTTGCCGAAGCAACCCGCGTCCAGCGCCACTACGAAGACACCATGGCCACCGCCAACGCCTACAGCGCCCACCTGACCCAGACACACGAAGCCACCGTCCAGGCAGGCGCCGCCACCCAGGCGCGCTACGCCGCCATCCAGACCGAAACCCGCGCCGCCATCACCCTGGCAGCCGCCTACGCCGCCGATACCGCCACCGCCGTCGCCACAGCCACCGCGGCAGCCCGCACCCAGGCGGCGGTCTATACCATCCAGACCCGCGAGTCCGCCGACGCCGAGGCCTTCCGCGCCAACCAGGAGATCATCATCGCCTCGAACCGCCTGGCGCTGGAGCGTGAACAGCGCATGAACGTGGTGCGGGCGGTGGCGCCCTGGGTAGGGCTGGGCGCCTTGCTGGCGTTGGCCATCTATGGCGTGTACATCTTTGCCCGGACGCTGGCGCGCCGGCCGCAGATTATCCGCCGCCCGAACGGGGCGGTGCTGGTCATCCCACCCGAGGGCGGCGTGCTCGACCCGGATCGCCTGCTGGCGCCCGGGCTCCTGCCGCGCCAGGCGGACTATGTCATTCCCGTCTCGCCCGAGGTGAGCGCCCAGCAGGTGGAACAGAACCGCCGGCAGCAGGCCATTGAACTGGCACGGGTGGGCGGTGCGACGGCCGGGCCGGTGCGCGAGGCGTTCACACCCGCGGCGCCGGTCACACCTGAGGCAGAGGTGGTGGTGGACGCCGACTGGCGTACGCTGGACAGCCTGTACCAGCCCGGCAAGGTGATACTGGGCGTCAACCCGGAAGGGCCGGTGGTGATCGACCCGGAAGAGAACCCGCACCTGCTGTACGCCGGCACGACCAGTTCGGGGAAGACCCGCGGCGGTCTGCGCCCGCTGGCGGCGCAGGCGCTGGCCAATGGCTGGCAGGTGGTGTTGATCGGCCGCCAGCGCCCGGACTTCCGCGCCTTCGACGGGCTGCCCAACGCCCGGCTGGTGTTCATCGATCAGGCGGAGCAGGCGACCGGGTATCTGGAGGCGGTGTTTGCCGAGATCCAACGCCGCAACCGGCTGCTGTATAACGCCAACGTCTCGACCTGGTCGCGCTTGAGCGGCTGCGGGCCGCGGGTGCTGGTGGTGATAGACGAGTTCTCCAACCTGGCGGACGAGATGCCGGCCGAGTCCGGGCGGCGGGGGTTGTGGCGGGCGCTGCGCATGGCGACGGCCGAGGGGCGCAAGTGCGGCGTGCACATGGCGGTTGCATTGCAAGACCCGACGTGGCAGTCGATGGATCTGCCCACACGGCGCAACATGACCCCGGTCATCTTCCGGGTGCACGACCAGGCAGCCAGCCGGGTGGTGTTGAACGAAAACGGCGCCGAGCGGCTGCCGAAGCAGCACTTCCTCACCCGTTTGCAGCAGGTGGTGCACGGCAAGGCCTTTGCCCCCAGCGACGCCGAGTTGCAGGAGTTTGTCAGCCGGCGGCCGGTGATGGCGCTGCCGGCGCCGGAGTGGGTGGCGCTGCCCGGGCCGCAGCCGGCGCCGGGCGAGGAGGATTTGCGCGAGCAGACGGTGCGCAGCCTGCTGCTGCGCGGCTGGTCGATCAACCGCATCTGCCAGGAGGTGTATGGCTACCCGGGCGGGAGCGCGTATGCGGCGGTGGTCGAGGTCAAGCGGCGGATGGAGGCCGAAAAGGGCACTACTACAGGTATTACTACCAGTATTACTACCGAAACAATGGCTGGCGCGGCGCAGCGCGGGTAGTAGTAGTACCGGGTGCAAGACCGTTTCTGCAGAAACACCATTGATTACAGGTAAGGAGAGACAGGAATGACCCTGAGAACTTATTCAAGCGAACACGAAGAGCAGGCGGCCGTGATCCAGTGGGCGCGCCTGCATGCCGGCATGTGGCCGGAACTGGTCTGGTTGTTTGCCATCCCCAACGGCGCCTACCTGGGGCGCACGACCGAGGTGCGCAAGGGGAAGGTGGTGCAGGTTTGCCGGCAGGCTGCCAGGCTTAAGGCAGAGGGACTGCTGCCGGGCGTGTCGGATCTGTTCCTGCCGGCGGCGCACGGCCGGTATCACGGGCTGTTCATCGAGATGAAACACGGCAGCAATACCCTCACTGCTGAACAGGAGGCGTTCCTGGAGGCCATGCTGGGGCAGGGCTATCTGGCGATGGCCTGCTGGGGAGCCGGGCAGGCCATCGAGGAGATCGAGTGCTATCTGCGCTTATCGGGAGGGGCGAGCCATGCGTAAGCTTCCCACCGGGATGGCGGCGGTGTTTCTGGCGATCACCCTGGCGCGGGTCGGGCAGTTCTCGGCTGAGGCGATGCGGGCGGGGGTTCTGGGCTGGCTGTTTGCCGGCGGACTGGGGGCGTCGGTGTATACGGCGGCGTACTGGACGCGGCTGAGCGCCAGCCGGGGCGAGGGCGAAGACCGGCGCAGCCAGGCGGTGCGGCGGTCGGCGTATGCCTGCCTGGCGTTGTTTGTGTTCGTGGACGGCTGGTTCAATGCGGCCGACGTGCTGCGGGTGGTGGCTGAGCCAGAGCTGTACGGATCGGCGCTGATCTACGGTCTCTTCCCCACACTGGCGGCGGGGTTGCTGGGCTGGCTGCAGGGCAATATCGACCGGCTGCCGGCCCCACCTGTGGCAGCCTCGCGCAACGTGTCCGCGGCCATCCGGACGGCGCTGGTGACCTGGGTCAATGAGCGGGTACAGCGCCTGGCGCCGGGTGACAGTCAGGTCGGGTGTGCTGTGTCAGGGGCAGGACAGGGTGACAGTCAGGTCGGGTGTGCTGTGTCAGGGGCAGGACAGGGTGACAGTCAG
>CAYQDU010000333.1:0-3703 GCA_964416275.1 uncultured Anaerolinea sp.
GTCGTCCCTTTATATATCAACGTGGGCAACCAGGGTTATCTGGATGGGATCGACCTGACCCGCCAGGAATTCTACACCCGCCTGCCCTATTTCCCCCAACATCCGACCACGGCTGTGCCTTCGCCGCAGAAGTTCCGGGCCATGTATACCGCCCTGGCCGACGAAGGCGCCAGCGAGGTGATCTCGATTCACATCTCGATTTCCCTGAGCGGCACGCCCGACGTGGCCCGCATGGCCGCCCAGGAGATGACCGCTGTGCCGGTGACGGTGGTCGATTCACAGCAGTTGAGCCTGGGGACGGGCTTTCTGGTAGAAACCGCCGCCCGCATGGCCGAGGCCGGCTGCCCGGCGCGGGAAATCTTGCCGGCCCTGCAAGACCAGGCCCGGCGCAGCCGGGTATTTGCCGCCCTGGATACCCTGGAATTCTTGAAACGCAGCGGGCGGATGAGCCGTTTCCTGGCCGGGTTTGGCTCTTTGCTGCAAATCAAGCCCATCCTCACCATGCAGGATGGACGGCCCGGCACCGAGCGGGCGCGCACCCGCGAGCGAGCCACCCGGCGCTTGCTCGAAATGCTGGAGGCGGCTGGTGAGCTGGAACGGGTTGCCATTTTACACACCAATGCCCCCGACCGGGTGACCGAGCTGCGCCGGCAAGCCAGCGCCTATCTGCCGGAGGGGCCAATTCTAACTTCGGATATCACCCCGGTGATCGGGGCGCACATCGGGCCGGGCGCGTATGGGTTCGCCACAATAAGCAAATCGCGGATAGACGGATAAGCCCCCTATTTAACCGTGGCGAGCATGCCTGGCGTGCAGCGCACCTGCGCTGCGCCCGCTTGCGAAGCCGGTTTCTCAGGGGATTTTGCCGCACTTCGTGCAACAAAATCTCCTGAACAGTTCCTGTTCAGAGCGCCATAGGCTGTTCCATGGTAAGTGGGATGGTACTGGAAAGGATAGAGATATTAATGAAGATCGCAAAAGCCTTGCCTCTGGTCGAGGCGCTGTACACGTTCCTGGCGCCGCAATCCAGCCAGGGCGATTGGCGGCATTTCTGGTACGGCAAACGGGCCGGCGAGGCGGCATGAAACGCTTCGACCGCTCGCTGATCCCGCCTGCGCCCGATCTGAGCTTCGAACAAGCCTTGTGGGAACAGGGCGTAACCTGGATCGCCGGGATCGACGAGGCCGGGCGGGGGGCGCTGGCCGGGCCGGTGGCGGCTGGGGCGGTGATTCTACCGCCCCGCCTTGCCGGGCTGGCCGCCCGCCTGAGCGGCGTGCGTGATTCGAAAGAGATGACCCCCGCCCAACGCGAATACTGGGCCGCCCGGCTGGCCGAAACGGCCCTGGCCTGCGCGGTGGGTTTCGCCGGGCCGGACGAGATCGACGCCCTGGGAATTGCCGCCGCCACCCGCCTGGCCGCCTGGCGGGCGGTGCATGGCCTCTCTCCCAGCCCCCAACACCTGCTGCTGGATTATCTGACCCTGGGCGATTGTTCCCTGCCGCAGACCAGCCTGGTGAAAGGCGACGCCCGCTGCCTGAGCATTGCCGCCGCTTCGATCTGCGCCAAGACCGCCCGCGATGCAGTGATGCGCCAGCTCGACGCGCAGCACCCCGGCTATGGCTTCGCCATCCACAAGGGCTATGGCACGCTGGCTCACCGCCGGGCATTACAGGCCCTGGGGCCATCGCCCATCCACCGGCGCAGTTTCCATTTTTCCCTGGACTAAAGAGGGCGGTGGTCGGCAAAACCGACCACCGCCCTTACGACTTAAAAAGGGTCTTCGGGGATTTTTTCTATTTTGGTGAAATGGATAGCGTAGTCACCCATTTCACCAAAATAGAACCTCTTCCCCGGCGAAGCTCGCCAATCATGCTCCACTACGGTTGCGTGGCAAGCTACAGCGGAATAGCCCTTTGATGTTAAGGGCTATTCGTTCGCTTCGCGGCGGCGCAGGAAGAATTTGGTAATTTCTTCCGAAACAGCCGGAATCAGCGCCAGACCCAAAACGATCAGCCATTCCGTGCCGGTCATGAAGTGAGTATTGAAGATCGGCTGCAAGAAGGGGATGCTCACGACCAGCAGCAGCAGGAAGATCGACAAACCAACCGCGTACTGCATGTATTTGTTCGAGAACACGCCCAGCTTGAAGATCGACAGCCGTTCGGAACGCACGGTGTAAGCCCGGAACAGCTCGCACAGCGAGAGGGTTACGAAGGCCATCGTCTCGGCGGTCTGCACGTCTACGCCGCGCCAGTCATAGCGCAGCAGCCCCAACAGGATATTTTCGCCAACCGGCAGGGCCTGCTGCAAATGCCAGAGCAGGCCAATGATGAAGGCGGTCAACACGGCCCCGGTCTGGGTGATGGTCTGGACGGTGATGCCCAGGGTCATCGAACCGTTGATGATCGGCTCTTTAGCGGGGCGGGGCTTGCGGCGCATGATGTCGGGATCGCCTTTTTCCATCGCCAGGGCCAGGGCCGGGGCGCCATCGGTGAGCAGGTTGAGCCACAGCAGTTGGATGGCGGTGAGCGGGGTGGGCAGGCCGGCCAGCGTCGCCAGGAAGATGATCATAATCTCGGCCACGTTGGACGAGAGCAGGAAGAAGACGAACTTACGGATGTTATCGTAGATGATGCGGCCCTGTTCCACCGCAGCCACGATGCTGGCGTAATTGTCATCGGTCAGCACCATATCGGCGCTTTCCTTCGCCACATCGGTGCCGGTGATGCCCATCGCTACGCCAATATCCGATTGCTTGATAGAAGGCGCATCATTCACACCGTCGCCGGTCATGGCGACCACTTCATTATTGGCCCGCAGAGCCTGGACGATGCGCATCTTGTGTTCAGGAGAGACGCGGGCAAATACGTCGGTATTTTCCACCTGAGAGCGCAGTTGCTCGTCGCTCATCTCATTCAGCTCTGGCCCGGTCAGAACCTGATGGCCGGGGCGTAGCAGGCCAATCGATTCGGCGATGGCGCGGGCGGTATTGGCGAAGTCGCCGGTAATCATCACCGTGCGGATACCGGCCCGGCTGGCGTTCTTGAGCGCCGGCGGCACTTCCGGGCGCGGTGGGTCGATCATGCCAATCAGGCCCACAAAGACCAGCCCCTCTTCCAGCGAGTCGGGGTTGGAAACGTCGGGCGTATCTTGCATCACCCGGTAGGCCATCCCCAGCACACGCAGCGCGTTCTGGGTCATGCGGTCATTGGCGGTCAGAACCTGCATGCGGGTCGTTTCGTCCAGTGGGGCCACCCGGTCTTCCATCGTCTGATAATACTGGCACAGGTCCAGCACGACATCCGGCGCGCCTTTGACGGTGACGGCGAACCATTCTTGCTTCTGGCGGTCGTAGAAAGGCGAAAAATCCTTTGGCTGCGGGTCGTTGATGCGGTGGATCGTCGCCATGCGCTTGCGGTTCGAGTCGAACGGCACTTCCTGCACGCGCGGGTAAGCCTGGGCCAGCTCATTCGAGGCCGCCCCAGCCTTCGCCGCCGCCACGATCAGAGAACCTTCGGTCGGGTCGCCCACCATGCGGTAGGTGGTCTTGCCGTTTTCGCTGCCGCTCTCTTCCAGTCCGGCGTCGTTGTTCAGCGCCGCCACCCACAGGTTGGTCAGGGCAGCCGGGTAATCAGACAGATTCACCGGCTTGCCGTTCACCCGGAACTCGCCTTCGGGGGTGTAGCCGCTGCCAGCGATATCG
>CAYQDU010000334.1:0-1446 GCA_964416275.1 uncultured Anaerolinea sp.
GGTTGTTACCAACCGGAATTGCGGCTGCCGCCGCCGGGTTTGCCCCGGCCACGGTCACGATCACCGCCGCCGCCATAGCCGCCGCGGCCACCACCACCGCCGCCGCCGCCATAGCCACCGCGGCCACCACCGTAACCACCGCCGCCTCCAGGGCCACGCTCTTCTTTGGGCCGGGCAATGTTAACCGTCAGCGCCCGCCCAGCTACTTCCCGGCCATTGAACATGCTGATGGCCTTCTCGGCTTCCTCCTGGCTCGACATCTCAACGAAACCGAAGCCCTTCGAACGTCCTGTGTCCCGGTCCTTGATTACCTGAACCGACTTCACGACGCCTGCCTGTCCAAATAGCGCTTCCAAATCCCCTTCGCTGGTGTTATAGGACAGGTTCCCAACATACAATTTGCTTTCCATCTCATCTCCTGGAGGGGCGGCTGGGCATAGGTGCTCATACCGCCGGTTGAACTACTTCTCTCAAATCTGCCATCTTTCGGGCAACGCGCACGAAAATTGTAACATAACTATTGAAAAAACCGGGACTTTTTTTATTTTTTCGAGGGGGGATTTTTGGCGCCGGCGGCCTGGCGGCCCTGGCGCGGCAGCTCGCACTCCATGAAGACTTCGTCGTGCTCGGCGCCGTCGCCCATGGTGTGGCGCACCCGCTCGACCTCGCGGAAGCCAAAGCGCTGGTACAGGCGCACGGCGGCGGTCTGCTCGATGTTGACCCCCAGGCGCGCCCGCCGCACGCCCCAGCGCTGCAGCGTCTCGAGGATGGCTTCCATCAGCCGGGCGCCCACGCCCAGGCCGCGGGCGCTGGGGCTGACGTACACCGAGACGATCTCGGCCATGTCGGTGCCGGCCGTCTCGCGGAAGGCGCCCATCATGCCCACCAGGCGCTCGCCCATGCGGGCGAACAGCAGGCAGCTGTCTTCGCCGCGGGCGGCCGCCTCCAGGCGGGCCTGCCAGAAGGTCTCCAGCTTATCCACCTGGTCCAGGTAGGTTGAACCGAACGCCTGGGGCGCTTCGCTCAGCGCTTCCAGGCGCAGCGCCCGGTAGGCCTGCCATTCCTCTACCGGAAGCTGCACGATCTCGATGGCGGGGGTTTCTGGTTGCTGCATAGGGCCTAGTATACAACGATCTATGCCAGTTGGGGTGTCAATCGCCGGGGGAGGCGGAGATTTAACCACGAAGGACACAAAGATTTAACCACGAAGGGCACAAAGGGCACGAAGGGGGGAAAGGAGGTAGGGGGTGGTATGGTTTTCTCAAGATCGGGGAAGGAAACATGAGTAGACCATAGGGAGGGGCACGCGGGGATTGACGCGGATCGGGGCGGAAAATGGCTATAATTGACTGCAGCCCAGGATAAAACGAGGGGTACGCGGATTGACGCGGATCGACACGGATCAGGTTCGTGATCTTCGTTCCCTTCGCGTCTTCGTGGTTCAAG
>CAYQDU010000334.1:1546-3641 GCA_964416275.1 uncultured Anaerolinea sp.
CTTCGTGGTTCAAGTTACTAATGAAAGGATGCCCAATGAATCCAAACTTTATCAAAAAATTCATCTCCCTATGGGAGCAGTACTTTGCGCCGGCCGGGCTGCCGGTGGGGGCTTACTATACCGACCAGCCGCGCCCGGAGGACCTGCAGGCCAGCCGGGTGGAGCAGCGCTGCCTGATCGGCAACCTGGGGCGTGTGCGGGAGGGCTTCCCGTTCGTCTACCAGCGCAGCACGCCGGGCTGCCCGGGCGGTAAGCGCTATACCGGGTTCAGCGATAACCTGCGCCCCAAGTTCGAGTACTTCCTGTCGTGCGGTATCCCGGGCGAGCTGGAGGGCGAGCGCTATAAGCAGTCGCCCGCACTGGTGCAGGAGTACCTGGCGGCGCACCCGCCCTTCCGCGCCCCGGGTACGCACCTGGTGTTCAAACGCCTGGACCGCTTTGCCGCCGGTGAGCAGCCCCAGGTGGTGGTCTTCTTTGCTGCGCCGGATGTGCTGGCGGGGCTGTTCACCCTGGCTAATTACGACCGGGCCGACCTGCACGGGGTGGTCACGCCGATGGGCTCGGGGTGCGGGTCGATCATCCAATACCCGCTGGATGAAGCGCAGTCGGCCAGCCCGCGGGCGGTGCTGGGGATGTTCGATGTGTCGGCGCGGCCGTGGGTGCCGCCGGACACGCTGACCTTTGCCGTGCCGCTGGCGCGCTTCGAGCAGATGGTGGGGAATATGGAGGAGAGCTTCCTGATCACCGAGTCGTGGCGGGAGGTGCGGCGGCGAGGTGAAGGGCTGTCAACGGATTTGGTCGATGCGTAGCATCGCAGCGGATTTAGCGGATTAGTGCGGAGGGCGTGACGTAGGCTGTCCGGCGGCCAGAGCGGGCGGAAGAACTTCATCACGAAGGGGTAAACAGTTATTTCCTGAGCCGGGCGAGTTCATTTTCGACATTGCGGATGCGCGCGTGGTCGGGCGGCAGGGTGGCTTTGAAGATGTCCATGGCCTGTTCCAGGTATGGCCGGGCGGCGGGTAGGTCGCCCATCTCCTGGAGTAGTGATCCTAAGCTGCTCAAGCTAATGGCAGTGTTGAGGTGCTGTTCGCCCAAGGCAGCTTTGTTGATGTCCAGGGCCTGCTCGAAATATGGCCGGGCAGCGGGCAAGTCGCCTATTGCATAAAGCAGCATCCCCAGATTGTTCAAGCTGGTGGCGGTGTAGGAGTGCCGCTCGCCCAGGACGGCTTTATAGATGTCCAGGGCCTGCTCGAAGTATGGCCGGGCAGCGGGCAGATCGCCCATTGCATAGAGCAGCATCCCCAGATTGTTCAGACTGGTGGCGGTAGCGGGGTGCTGTTCGCCCAGGGTCGCCTGGCGGATAGCCAGGGCCTGTTCATAGTACAGGCGGGCGGCGGGAAGGTCGCCCATCGCCTGCAGCAGCGTCCCCAGGCTGCTGATACTGGTGGCAACGACGAAGTGCTGCTCGCCCAGGGTCGCCTGGCGGATGTCCAGGGCCTGCTCGTAGTATGACCGGGCGACAGGCAGGTCCCCCAACGCCTGGAGCAGCGTCCCCAAGGCGTATAGGTTGTCGGCGGTATCGGGGTGCTGCTCGCCCAAGGCTGCTTTGTAGATGCCCAGGGCTTGCTCGAGGTACGGCCGGGCGGCGAGCAGGTCGCCCATATCCTGGAGTAGTCTTCCCAGGTTCATCAGACTGGTGGCGGTATCAGAGTGTTGCTCGCCCAGGGTTGCTCTGCGGATAGCCAGGGCCTGCTCGAGATACGGCCGGGCGGCGGGCAGGTCGCCCATATCCTGGAGTAGTCTTCCCAGGTTCATCAGGCTAGTGGCGGTATCAGGGTGCTGCTCGCCCAGAGTTGCCCTGCGAATAGTCAGGGCCTGCTCGATGTGCGGTCGTGCGGTGGGCAGGTCGCCCATATCCTGGAGCAGCATCCCCAGGTTGTTCAGGCATGTGGCAGTGGCGGGGTGCTGCTCGCCCAAGGCGGCTCGGCAGATAACTACAGCCTGCTCATAGTAGGTGCGAGCGGCGGGCAGGTCGCCCATATCCTGGAACAGCGATCCTAAGCTGTTCAAGCTGTTGGCGGTATGAAGGTGCTGC
>CAYQDU010000335.1:0-3640 GCA_964416275.1 uncultured Anaerolinea sp.
ATCATCCAGCACGTTAACCTTCTGGCGGGCTGCGCCCACATCCATGCGAGCCCGGTTCTCTTGCTCTTGCAGGGTGAACAGCAGCGTTTCGGCGGCGTATAGATCAGGCGCCTGGGCCTGGGCGGCGGCCAGGGCGGCCGCGGCCTGGGTGTATTCCTGCTGCTGGCGCTCCACCTCGGCCGCCTGAGCGGCAAGCTGCACTTCCACCTCAGCCATCTCGCGCTCCAGGGGGGCCAGGGCGGCCCGGCTTTTTTCCAGCTCGCGCAAATCGGCCTCGCTGGCCCGGCCCTGGGCCTCTTCCCGGCGGGCTGCATCGTGGGCGGCGGCGTCGTACCCGATCTGCTTCAGCCCGGCGTCGATGGCTTCCAGGCGAGCGCGGGCCTCGGGGGCATAGGTTTCGTTTGCCAGGGCCGCATCCACTGCTTCCAGGCGCGCCGCGCCGCCAGCCTGCCACTCGTTTTCGGCGGCCTCCAGCCCTTCCAACCGGGCGGTCAATTGGGCTTGGGCCTGGCTGTGCTGGCGCAGGTCGGCCTCGGAGCGCGATAGCTCGCCCATCTGGGCTTCCAGGTCGCTTAGCTCGCTTTTCACGCTGCTCATCAGGGCCAGGTTGGCCCGGAAGCGGTCGCCCATCTCAGTCCCTTCGTCGGTCAGTCGTTGGATAAGCGCCAGGCGCTCTGGCTCGCCCAATGGCTGGCGGCAGAACGGGCATTCGACGCCCTCCAACTGGCTCAGGTTGTCGATGTGGGCCCGCAGATCTTCCATCTCTTTCTTAAGGCGCGGGTTCTCGGCCCTGGCGTCGGCCTGACGCTGGCGCAGGTCCTGCAGGGCCGAGTCCAGATGCTGACGACGCTCCAGGCGAGTTTCGGCGGCCAGGATTTCCGCCCCCTCGGCCTCGAGTTGCTGGCGCAGCCGGTCGATCTCGACCTGGTTCGACGCCGACTGAGCCAGGCGCTGGCGCAGACCGGCCTGCTCCTGCTCGAGGCGGGCGCGGGCAGCCTGCAGGTCGGCCAGCGGGGCCTGGCGGGCCAGTTCTTGCTCGCGGAATTGGAGCGCGGTCTGTTCGAACTGCTCCAGGCGGGCGCGGGCGGCCTGCCAGGCGGCGTAAGCCGCCTCGATTTCCCCGGCCCGGCCCAGTTTTTCGGCCAGCTCCTGGCGCTCCTGGCTGCGGGCCGCACGGCGGGCCTGGGTCTGCGCCCGGCGCTGGTCGGCGGCCTGCAGCTGACGGCTCAGGGCCTCCACCAGGCGTTCCTGCTCTTTGAGCGAGGCGGCCATCTGGCGGGCGTTCTGGACGATGCTCTCCTGGGCCTGGCGCTGCTGGGCCAGGCGGGCCACTTCATCTTCCAGGGTCCGCAAACGCTGGCGGCGCTCAGCCTCCTGCGCCAGTTCGGCCGCCACCTCTTGCAGGCGGCCGTCCAAGTTTTTGATCTCGGCCTCCAACCCTTTACGGCGTTCGGCGGTCTGCTCGCGGTAGCGTTCCCAGATTTCCAACCCCAGGATGCTGCTCAGGATGCGCTTGCGGTCGCCAGGGCGCTGCTGGGTAAATTGATCGGCTTTGCCCTGCAAGAAGAACGAAGCGTTGGTGAAGGTCTCGTAGTCCATGCGCAGGGTTTGCAGGATGCGCGCCTCGGTCTCGCGCAGGGTGCGCTCGGTGAGCGGTCGCCAGGAGCCGTTAGGCAGCAGCCCCTTGAGCCGCAAGCGCGGCGCGGCGCGCTCGTCGGAGCCAGTCGCCTGGGGGGTAATCTCTCCTGGATCCCAGATGTGGAATTCCAGCAGCATCGTCTTATCGCGCGGCTTCACCCGCTGCACTCGAAAGACATTATTTTCGTAGCCAAAGATCAGTTCGACCCGGGCGGCGTTGGCCTGGACGTTGATGACGGAATCATCCCGCTTGCGGGCCTGGCCGAACAGCGCCCAGGTGATCGCGTCGAGCAGCGAGGATTTACCCGCCCCGTTCGACCCGGCGATGCAGGCCAGGTCAAAGCGGGTGAAATCGACATCTATCGGCTCTCGGTAGGAGAGGAAACCGGCAATGGTAAGTTGGATCGGGATCATAACACCTTTTCCAGACCAAGCGTTCTTCAAAATCGACCTGTATTGTAACATACCCGTTGGGGCAGCTCGCCACTCGGTGTGACAGGAGAGCTGCGCTCGCCTGGAAAGAGGGGTAATTGTGGATTTTGTCGCACAAAGTGCGACAAAATCCACAACGATATATCTTTTTGAAGGCGCCCGAAGAGCGCCAGAGAATAGGGTAAAATAGCCTATTCTTGTCAAAATCAAGGAGACCGTCCATGCCCAATATGCCCTTCCTGGATGCGCTCGATCAGGCCCCCGCCCCGTTTTTAGGCGACGGGGCGATGGGCACGCTGCTGAACGCCCACGGGGCCGGGTTCGAGAAATGCTTCGACGCTCTGAACCTGGAAAAACCGGAGCTGGTGGCCGGCATGCATCGCGCCTATCTCCAGGCCGGGACGCAGGTAATCCAGACCAATACCTTTGGCGCCAATCGTTATAAGCTGGCGGCCTACGGGTTGGAGAGCCGGGTGGAGCAAATCAACCGGGCCGGGGTGGAACTGGCCCGCCGTACAGCCCAGGAACAGGCGCGCCAGGTATGGATCGCCGGCGACGTAGGCCCGCTGGGCGTGCGCCTGGCGCCTTTTGGGCGGGTGCAGCCGGAACAGGCCCGGGCCGCCTTCGGCGAGCAGATCGCCGCCCTGGCCCAGGCCGGGGCCGACCTGCTGATTATCGAGACGTTCAGCGACCTGTACGAGTTGTGCGAGGCGGTGGCCGCCGCCCGCCAGGTGTGCGATTTACCCGTGGCGGCCTCAATGACCTTCACCCGCGACGACCTGACCGTGCTGGGCGATTCGCCCGCCCGCGTGGCGGCTCATCTGAGCGAATGCGGCGTAGACCTGATTGGGGTCAACTGTTCCAGCGGCCCGGCTCAGGTGTACCGCATTCTCAAGGCCATGCGCCAGGCGGCTCCCCAGGCCCGTTTTTCGGCCATGCCCAACGCCGGTTGGCCGGAGCAAGTGGGCGGGCGAATCATGTACCCCTCCAACCCGGCCTATTTTGGGGAATACGCCCTGGCCTTTTGCGAGGCCGGGGCCGGGTTGGTGGGCGGATGCTGCGGCACGACCCCCGAACACATCGCCGCCATGCGGGCCGCCCTCGACCGGCTGCCCGAAGGCTGCGGCCCGGCGATTGGCGAGCCGGCCGCCGTGGCTGAACTGGACGCCAACGCCGAAGCCCCCGCCCCGGCCTCGCCCCTGGCCCAAAAGCTGAGCGAAGGCCGGTTTGTGATCTCGGTCGAGATGGACCCGCCGCGCGGCCTTTCGACCCACAAGCTGCTGGCCGGGGCCAGCCTGCTGGCCGAAGCCGGGGCCGACGTGATCAACGTGGCCGACAGCCCCATGGCCCGCATGCGCATGAGCCCCTGGGCGGTGTGCCAGTTAATTCAGCGCCAGGTAGACGTGGATACCACCCTGCACTTCCCCACCCGCGGGCGCAACCTGCTGCGCGTCCAGGGCGATCTGCTGGCCGCCCATGCCCTGGGGCTGCGCAATGTATTCGTGGTCATGGGCGACCCCACCGCCATCGGCGATTATCCCGAAGCGATGGACAACTACGACCTGGTGCC
>CAYQDU010000336.1:0-3563 GCA_964416275.1 uncultured Anaerolinea sp.
CGTCACACAGGAGACGGCTGAGCTGAAAGACGAGCAGGGCAGCCTGCGGCTGTATGCTTTCTATCCGTCTACCTCTCCCGAGGCCGGCAAAGCGCAGCCCCCGTACCCGCTGGTTATTTATGCGCTGGATGTGGGGATGACCGGTAGCGAAACCGCGGGCGGCGATGGGGGCTACGACCTCAAGCGCCTGGCCTCGCATGGGCTGTTCGTCATCACGGCGGACCCGCGCGGTGCGGATGAGGCGCAGGCGTGGCGCGGCTATCTCAACCGGGCGGTGGACATGCCGCGCGTCATCCGTTATGCCGGGCAGCAGGCCGCCCCGGGGGGCAAGTTCGCCGGGCTGATCGACACTGGGCGCATCGGCGTGATGGGCCGCTCAGCCGGGGCTTTTGCGGCCCTGGCGGCGGGAGGCGCCCGGCTGGACCTGGGGTGGTGCGCCGCTCACTCCAGCGGCGCGGGCGGCCAGGTGGGCGCGGAATGCCAGGACCTGCAGGCGCACGCCGGGGACATAGCCGGCGGGCTGGGGCTGTCGATGGCGCCGCAGGGGTTATGGCCGTCGATGCGTGCGGCGGGTGTGAAAGCCGTGGTGGCAATGGCCCCGCCCGGGCACGTGTGGGGGGAGGATTATGCCGGCCTGGCTGGGGTGCAGGCGCCCACCCTGATCATCGCTGGGGCAAAGGACAGCACCTACCCGCCCGAGACGGCCGCCTACCCGATCTTCGCGCACCTGGGGGCCGCCCCGAAAAGCCTGGCGATCGTACCCAATGGCGACCACGACCTGGGCTGGCCCACGATGAGCAGGGAGATCCACCACCTCACCAGCGCCTTCCTGCTGGCCCACCTGGCGGGCGACCCGGCCGCCAGCCAGGCGCTGCTGCCCGAAAACATGGCCTCCCTCAACTTCGATTACCAGGTGGCGGCGGGGAAGTAAGCGCGCGCAGGTTGGAGGCGCTCAGGTGCAGATGTGGTTGAAGCGCACCAGCTTCCAGCACTCCCAGGCGGGCTGGTAGCTGATCTCCAGCATGCCGCAGAAGTCGACCGAGAAATTCCAGCGCTGGTAGACCGGCAGGCCGAGCAGGTGGCACAGGGTCAGGCGGATCAGGCCCTCGTGGCAGACGGCCAGGAGGTGCTCGGCGGGGTGCTGGCGGCGCTTCTCTTCCAGGAAGCTGTGGATGCGCAGGCGGGCTTCTTCGCCGGTCTCTCCCTGGGGGAAGCGGAAATCCTGCTTGCGCTCCACAAAGGCCTGCCACACGTCCGGGTACTGGCGCTGGACCACCGCGTCGGGCATGTCGTCCAGGATGCCGTTGTCCAGCTCGTTCAGGCGCT
This sequence comes from uncultured Anaerolinea sp., assembly GCA_964416275.1. GTDB lineage: Bacteria > Chloroflexota > Anaerolineae > Anaerolineales > UBA4823 > RBG-16-57-11. Next base: position 1,327 of record CAYQDU010000336.1, read on the forward strand.
CATCCAGCACGGGCGCCAGCCCCAGGCGTTCGGCCAGCGGTTGGGCAGTCTGGCCGGTGCGCTGGTAGGCGCTGATGTAGATGGCGCGGATGGGCGGCTGGCGCTGGCCCAGGTATGCGGCCACTCGCTCGGCCTGCAAACGGCCGTTGGCGCTGATCGGCTCGTCCTGGTGGCGCAGGCGCGGGTTGAAGAAATCGCCTTTCTCTTTCTCGGCGTGGCGCAGGATGGTGATGGTGGTGGTGGTGACGGCAGCCATTAGGATTTACTCGCAGGTGTGGTTGAAGCGCAGCAGCTTCCAGGTATCCCACTGCGGCTGGTAGACGACTTGCAGCATGCCGCAGAAGTCGACGTAGAAATTGCCGCGTTTGAAGGGCGGCAGGCCGACCAGGGAGCACAGCAGCAGGCGGATCAGGCCCTCGTGGGCGAAGGCGACGACGTGGGCCGCGTCGCCGTGCTGGGTGCGTTTTTCTTCGATGAAGGTGCGGATGCGCTGCTGGGCCTCGGCGCCGGTTTCGCCGCCGGGGAAGCGGAAGTCGGCGTCGCGCTGCGTATAGGCACGCCAGACATCGGGGAACTTCTCCTGCACTTCTTCATCAGGCATGGTGTCGGAGTAGCCGGTGTCGATCTCGTCCAGGCGCGGGTCCAGGATGGGCGCCAGCCCCAGGCGCTCGGCCAGTGGGCGGGCGGTCTGGCCGGTGCGCTGGTAGCGGCTGATGTAGATGGCGCTGACCGGCGGCTGGCGCGTGCACAGGTACCCGGCCAGGCGCTCGGCCTGCCGGCAGCCGTGGGCGCTGATCGGCTGGTCCTGGTGGCCGATGTGCGGGTTGAGGAAATCGCCTTTTTCTTTCTCGGCGTGCCGGATGATGGTGATGGTTGTGGGCATGTCGGTATTCCTGGGTTTAAAAGGATTTGGGGAGCGTGCCACGCCAGGCGTGGCACGCTCCCCAAATTATACCGTGCTGCAAGAATTCGGGGAGCGTGCCGCGCCGTTGGGTGCGGCCCGCTCCCCGATTCTGTCCCGGCGTAGGAAAATATTAGCGGTTGGGCAGGGTGGCCAGCAGCTCGGCCAGCCGCACCAGCGACTCGGTGGCGCCGCCCTCCATCCCCGACTGGAGCATCCCGTCGCGGTCCTCGATGGACTGGTAGACCGAGCGGGTGGTGAGGCGGGTCTTGCCGCCGCCCAGGTCCTCCAGGGTCATCGTCTCGACCACGGCGTGGCCGGGCGGGATGCCCTCGAACTCGAAGGTATCCACCACCCGCTCGGGCGGGACGATCTCCTGGTAGACCCCGTGGAAGGCGAACACGTTGCCCTCGGCGTCGCGCTGGACGAAGCGCCAGCCGCCGCCCGGGCGCAGGTCCATCTGCTCGACGGTGGTGGTCAGGTGGCGCGGCCCCCACCAGCGCGGGATCAGCTGCGGGTCGGTCAGGGCGCGGAAGATCAGCTCGCGCGGGGCGTCGAAGACGTGCGACATGACGATCTCGGGTTTGCCTGGCACGGCCACCAGGCTGGGGGCGCCCTGCAGGGCTGCGGCCAGCTTATCGAACGACTCGTTCCAGCCGGCAGTGGTCATCTCGCGGTCATTACCCGCAGGCAGGCCGCGGTGACGCAGGGTCATTTGGGTGCGGTTGTGGCCGGCGCCGTTCCCACCGGCGTTGGGGACAGGCTCGATCGTCACCTCGATCAGCAGCTCGTCCGGAAAGTCGGCGTCCATGCCGTATTGGGAGGCCGGCACCGGGTGGCCCTGTTCGTCGGCGAAGGTATCCGTCATCACCAGCCGCTGGGGCGCGCTGATCTCCTGATACACCCCGCCGGCCCAGAAATCCTGGCCTTCGGGGCTGCGCATGCAATAGTGGTAGCGGCCGCCCACGCGCAGGTCGATGGTGCAGTGGGGGATGGTATAGTTTTTGGGACCGAACCAGCGCTTGTAATACTCGGGTTCGGTCCAGGCCTGCCATACCAGCTCGCGCGGGGCATTGAAGATACGGGTAATCACCAAATCATGATCCTGGGCGGCGCTGCTGGGGCGCGCCGGGCTGTTTTCCATGCTCTTGCTGCTCATCTGGCTGTTCCTTTCCTTGGATCTCACGTAAAAATTCGTCCAGGCGGTCAAAGCTCTCTTCCCAAAAACCCCGGTAGTGTTCGAGCCACTGGGTGGCTTCCCTGAGCGGCCCGGCATCCAGCCGGGCCAGGCGCCACTGGGCCTCGGAGCGGCGGGTGATCAGCCCGGCGCGCTCCA
>CAYQDU010000337.1:0-3508 GCA_964416275.1 uncultured Anaerolinea sp.
GCCAGATCGTAGTGCCGCGCCCCGAAGTACACCAGGCCGGTGTTCTCGTCGTACTCCTTGCCGGTCAGGGTGTAGTGGTTGTGCGGGTCGGTGAAGTTGCCGCTGTCGGGGATCACGGCGCCGTAGGGGTCGTAGCGGTAGTTGTGCGTGCTCTGGCCGCTCTGCTTGCTCAGGCCGGCGACGTCGCCCTTGGCGTTGTAGCTGTACCAGAACATCTGCCCCGGCTTGCCGCTGGGGAAGTGCTGCAGGGTCTCGATGCGGCCCTGGTCGCCGCGGTAGAAGTTGTCGCGCTGGTCGTTGAGCAGGCTGAACTCGGCCACCGGGTCCAGGCCGTCGAAGGTGTATTCGATGCGCTTGGCTCCGCTGGCGCCGTTCTTGGGGTCGTGGACCTGCACCAGCCGCCGCCCGCCGCCGTCGTAGTCCAGCGTGGTCAGGGCGCGGTCGACGCGCTTGCCGCCCAGGTGCTGGTAGTCCAGCGCCTGCACCAGGCGGTTCTCCGGGTCGTAGGCGTAGTCGGTGCCCTGCACCGGCGTGCCCTGCGGACCGTTCCAGGTCTGGTGGATGCGGTTGCCGTTGGCGTCGTAGGTGAAGATGATGGTCTTGTCTTTCACCGGCTGGTCGCCGGTCACCTGCGCCTGCAGCAGCTGGTTGGCGGCGTTGTAGGTGTAGCTGGCGCTGAAGCCATCCCGCGGCGTGTTACTGGATAGGTCGTCGCTGCTGGTCCAGCTCAGGCGGTTGCCGACCTTGTCGTAGGCGTAGCGCATTTCCACGCCTTCGCTGTCGCTCATCCCGGCCAGGCGGTGCAGCCCGTCGTAGGTGTAGCGCTCGGTCACCTGGGCCGGCTGGCGCCAGCCGTACTGGTTGGCGACCTGGGTCACGTGCCCGACTTCGTTGTAGGTGTAGCTGAAAGCGCTGTTGGTCTTTTGCGCCCCGCTGGTCTGCTGGTTGGCCAGCGTCAGCACCCGGTCGGCCTGATCGTAGGTCAGGCTGGTCAGGATGGCATTGGGGTAGGCGGCGGTGAGGGTGTTGCCCACCCCGTCACGCGTGTAGCGGGTGAGGTTGCCGGCCGGGTCGGTCATGCTCGCCAGCCAGTCGTTCTGGTAGTAGCTGTAGCGCACCTGCTCGCCCTGTGGGTAGGTCATGCTCAGGCGGTTGCCCACCGCGTCATAGCCAAAGCCCAGCCGGCGCTGGAAGGCATCGGTCACGCCCGTCACCCGGTCGAGAGCGTCGAAGACCCAGGCGGTATCGCCCAGGGGATCGCGCATCCGGGTGCGGTTGTTGTTCTCGTCATACTCGAAGGCCACCGAGGTACCGCTGGCGGCGTAGTCGATGCGCTTGAGCTGGTCGTCGGGATAGTAGGCATACTGCGTCAGGGCCTGGTTGGCGTCCAGGCGGGTCAGGCGGTTGCCCATCCCGTCGTAGGTGTAGACCCAGGTGTTCGCCAGCGGGGCGACCTCGCTCAGCAGGCGCCCCATGCCGTCGTAGGTGAAGGTGGTGGCGGCCAGGTTGGCGTTGATGCTCTGCGCCAGGTTGCCGCTGGCGTCGTAGACGTAGCGCGTGACCACGTTGACGTCATTGGCGGACGCCTGATCCGGGCGCAGGTTCTGCGTCACCTGCTCCAGGCGGTAGAGCGGGTCATAGCCATAGGCGGTGACGGTCAGGTCGGCTTCGGTCAGGGTGACCTGGTTGCCGACGGCGTCATAGCCATAGGTGGTGGTCTCCAGCTCGGGGTTGGTCAGCGCCTCCAGCCGGTCCAGTTTGTCATAGGCATAGACGGTGCGGTGCAGGTTGCCGTCGATGCGCTGCACCAGGTTGTCGTTGGGGTCCCAGGCGAATTGGGTGGTGTGCAGCTCGGCGTCGGTGCTGGTCAGCAGGCGGTAGACCTTATCGTAGGTGTAGGCGCGGGTGTGGCCGTTGGCGTCGGTCTCGGAGAGCAGCTTGCCGGCCCGGTTGTAGCTGTACAGCCACTCGCCGCCCAGGGCGTCGCTGCGCAGCACGGCCCGGTCCAGCGCGTCCAGCGTGTAGCGGGTGGCATAGCCGCGCCCGTTGATCCGCTCGAGCAGCCCGCCGGTCTTGTTGAAGGTGAAGACGGTGGTGTGGCCCTCGGGGTTGGTGACCTGGGTGCGCTGGTCCAGGGCGTTGTAGGTGTACTCGGTGATAAAGTCGTTGGCGTTGGTGACCAGGCGCAGGTTGTCCACCCGGTCGTATTCCAGGTGGGTGTGCGCCTGCGTATAGTCGTAGGTATCGGTCAGGCGCATGGCGGCGTCGTACTGGTACTCGGCCTTGAACCCGCGCGACTCGGTGACGAAGCGCAGGTTGCCGGCCAGGTCATAGGCGGAGTGGGTGGTGACGTTGGTGCGGGCGTCGGCGGGCTGGCCGGGCCGGTAGTTGCGGATCTCGTCTTCCAGCCGCCCCAGCGGGTCGTAGGCGTAATGGGTCACCACGCCCAGCGCGTCGATCACATCGCTGCGGTTGCCGTCATCGTCGTATTCATAGGTGGTCACGCCGTCCAGGGCATCGGTGATGCTGTGCAGGCGGTCGACTTTGTCGTAGCCGTAGCCGGTGGAGAAGCGGCGCGGGTTGGTGACCCGGGTCAGGTTGCCCTGCGGGTCGTAGGCGTAGTCCCATTCCTGGCCCTCGGCGCTGCGCGTGTGGACCAGCCGGCCCAGCAGGTCATAGGCGTATTCGGTGGTGTTGCCCTCGGGGTCGCTGGCGCTGAGCACGTTGCCCATCAGGTCCAGGGTGTAGGTGGTGGTCAGGTTGCTATCGGCACTGTCCGACTGGCCGGGGCGCTCATTGCGGGTGACGCTGGTGCGCTGCGATAGGGCGTTGTAGGTGTAGCGGGTCAGGCGGCCCTCGGCGTCGGTCTCGCTGGTCAGGTTGCCCAGCGCGTCGTAGGTGTAGGATACGTGGTAGTCCAGCGGGCCAGACAGGCCGGTCGGGCGCAGCAGGCTGTCGTTCTGGTAGGTCCACTCGCGCAGCTCGGCGTCCTGGTAGCCGGTCAGCTCGTTCATCAACCCGTAGGTGTAGCGGGTGAAGAAGTGCAGCTGGTTTTCTTCGGACAACAGGTTGTCCGATTCATCGTATTCGTAGTTGGTCTCGCCCTGATTAGGGTCGATGACGGTCTGGAGCTTGCCGGTGGGGGTGTAGCGGTAGCCCAGGGTGTAGCCCAGCGGGCCGCTGACACCGGTCAGGTTGCCGGCCGGGTCGTAGGTATAGGTGTAGGCGTTGTGGCGCGGGGTTTCCATCGCCACCACACGGCCCAGGCCGTCGTGGTCGAAGCGGGTGGTCTCGCCTTCGGCGTTGGTGACGGCGACCAGGTCGCCTTCGGCGTCGTAGGTGTTGGTGGTGGGGTGGCGGTTGAAGTCGGACACCTCGATGGGCAGGCCGCGCCCGTCGTAGGTGAACGCGCTGCAGTCGGTCAGCGCGTTGCACAGCCCGGTCAGGTTGCCGCGGCTGTCGTAGGTGAAGTTCGTGGTGCGGCTGCGATCGGCCTCGACCTGCTCGG
>CAYQDU010000338.1:0-3503 GCA_964416275.1 uncultured Anaerolinea sp.
GCGGGCGGGGTGATGGATGGCGAGGGGACGGGCGGCCAGGTGTTATCCTGCGGCCAGGCGCCGGCCTGCGGCTGGGTCTGCAGCGGCTGGCCGGTGACGGCAAACAGCTGCTCGCCCGGGCGCACGTCGATGGACTGGTCGCCCAGCGTCACGTGCACCAGGCCCTTGTTGACTGCCACCCAGGTCTGGTCGCTGGCCAGCACGGCTACGATGTACTCGGTGCCGCGCACGGATACATTCGATGAAGGCGTGTTGATCTCAAAGGCATCGCCGGGGCTCAACAGGCGCTGGACGCGGTTGAGGGTGGCGCCGCTGAACTGGCGCAGGCGCACCTGGTAGCTGGTTTGGGAGGTGTCTAATTGTTGGACGACCAGGTTGGTGTTTTCCGCCAGGGTGACGCTGCTGCCATCAAAGAAGCGTAATTCCGCCGCCGACCCGCCGGAGAGGGAGATTTTGTCGCCCGTCTTGACCGTCTCCATCTGCCCGGCTTCGACGACGTCGGCCCCGGCCGAAAGCCAGGCCGCCAGGCCGCTGCCCTTGGTCAGACGGGCGCGCCCCTGCTGGACGACCAGCGTGGCCTGGCTGCCCTGGGCCGATGCCAGGACAAAGCTGCCGAACAGCAACACGACCACCAGGAAAACCCCGGCGGCCAGCACCAGATAACGGGATGAATTATTCTGCATATGTGTGCCCTCCAGACAATAAACCCCACTGTACCCGAGCACCGTTAATGGCTAACTATAAAGATAGTTCCGACGCCGGAGCGAGATTCCGACAGATTTTACGATCTCTTTACGGAATTGGCTCGCCCGCCTCTAAGGGGAATTCTACCACGCAGCGCGTGCCGGCGGCATTATCAATGTTGAAAGTAGCCCCGATCTGGCCGGCCAGGGCCTGCACCAGGCCCAGGCCCAGCCCGGATGTGCGCGCCAGGTCGAACCCGGGCGGCAGGCCCACCCCATCGTCGGCTACCTGCAGGGTGACGCGTTCCCCTGCCCGGCGCAGGGTGACCGAGAGTGCGCCGCCGCGCCCGGCAGGGAAGGCGTGTTTGATGGCGTTGGTGAGCAGCTCGGTCAGGATCAGCCCCAGTGGGGTGGCCACCCGCACCGGCGCCAGGATGGGGTCACAGGCCTGCACCAGGTGCAGGCCGGGTGGCCGCGGCAGGGCCTCTGCCACCCGGGCGGCGTAGACATCCAGGGGGGTGGCGGCGCTGGTCTCGCCGGTGTAGAGCAGGTCGTACAAGGTAGTCAGGGCCTTGACCCACGTGCCCAGCTCGGCCAGGGCGGCCTGCGTGGCCGCGTTGTGGTTGGCGCCGGCCATGAAGCTGATCAGGCCGTCGATGGCGGCGAAGCTGTTCCTGGTCCGGTGCTGCAGCTCGCACAGCAGGTCGTGTTTTTCGCGCAGGGCGGTCTCCCGGTCCTGTTCCATCTGCTTGCGCTCGGTGATATCAAGCGCCGCGGCCAGCACATACAGCTCATCCCCGATCGGCACCAGCTCGGCCGACCACAGGATCGGTTTGAGCTGGCCGGATTTGGCGCGCACCTGCATCTCGAAGCCGCGCATCGCCCCGTGGGCCTGGAGCTGGGCCATGATCACCTGACGCTGCCCGGGGTCGGCCCACAGGTGCAGCTCGTGGGCGGTGCGGCCGATGGCCTGCTCCCGGCTCCAGCCAAACAGGTGTGTGAATTCATCGTTCACCTCCAGGTAGCGGCCATCGGCCAGCGAGGAAAGCGCCAGGGCCACCGGGACGGCGTGGAAGGCCTGGTAGAAGCGGGCTTCGCTCTGGCGCAGGGCCTGCTCGGTCTGTTTGCGGGCGGTCATGTCTTGCACGATGGCCAGCATATGCGGTTTGTCGCCCACCAGGATGATCTCGCAGTTGAAGGCGGCCTGGATGGGGCGTTTGTCCTTGGTATACAGGGTAAACGCCATCTCTTCCACGTGTCCATTGGTGCGCAGCGCCTCGATCATCTGCGGCCGGTCGGCGGGCAGCAAAAGTCCCAGCTCGCCCGAGGTATGGCCCAGGGCTTCCTCCCGGGTAAAGCCGGTGACGTGCACAAAAGCGTCGTTGACGCTGATGAAGCGGCCCTCATCGATGGTGCTGATCGACATGAACACCGGGGCGTGCTGGAAGGCGGTGGCGAACTTTTGCTCGCTCTGGGCCAGGGCGGCTTCGGCCAGCTTGCGCTCGGTGATGTCGATGTGGGTGCCCAGCAGGCGCTGCGCCCGCCCGGCGGCGTCGCGCACAAAGGCCTTGCCGCGGCTTTGCACCCAACGCCATTCCCCGGTCCTGGTGCGCATGCGGAACTCGACCAGGAAGCTGTCCACCCGGTTCTCGGCGCAGTCCTGGTTGGCCTGCCAGACGGCCGCCCGGTCGTCGGGGTGGACCAGGCTGTACCAGTCCTTGGGGTAGGGCAGCTGCTCGCCGGGGGCGTAGCCCAGGATCTTCCAATAGGCCGGGCTGTAGTAGGAGGTGCCGGCGGCCAGGTCGCTGTCCCACAGCCCTTCCTGGGAGGCCTCCATCGCCAGGCGGAAGCGCTCTTCGCTCTGGCGCAGGGCGGCGTCTTTCTGCTGTTCCAGCCGGCGCGCCTCGAACAGGCGGAAGGCCATTTTAATGGAGGCGATCAGCACCGTTTCGCCCGAGTTTTTGACGATGTAGCCGTAGGAAGTGATGCCTTCGGTTCTCTCCACCACCTCGCGCTCGGTGTGGCCGGAGAGGAAGATCAGCGGCAGGTCGCGCTGCTGCAGGATGATCTCGGCCGCCTGGGTGCCGTCCATCTCGCCATGGCCCAGGTCGATGTCCATCAAGACCAGGTCGATGTGAGGCGAGCACTGCACGGCCTCGATGGCCTGCCAGGCGTTGCAGACGGTGAGGGTATCGAACCCGTACTTCTGCAGCATGCGCGCCTCGGACATGGCAATGAGGGCCTGATCTTCGACCAGGAGAATGGTTTTTGCTGGATCGCTTTCCATTGTATTTTGCCCGCCGGCCAGCTAATTATTTTGTTGTCTGCTGTGGTGTATGGTAATTATACATGATATGCCGTGCAGATTTAACCACGAAAGCCACAAAGACAGGGCTTTAACAAGGTGCCTGGCCTGCTGTCACTGCGAGCGATCTGTGCGAAGCAATCTCAGGCATAGCCATCCTGGGAGCTGGCTATGCCTGAGATTGCTTCGGCAGCAAAGAGCGCTGCCTCGCAATGACGGTTGGAGCCGCGTATCATTAGTAGATCGGCGGGGCTTACAGCCCAGACCGGGGAACGGTCCGTCTACTGGTAAGAAACTGCATCGGCCGGAATCGCCCCTCATCCCCAGCAGCTCCCCTCGCCCTTTCAGGGAGAGGGGCCGGGGGTGAGGGTGAAGCCAGCGACTGCGGCAAAAATAGAGAAAGGGCTGTTTGAGACAGCCCTTTCTCGGGTCATTTCCTGTTAGCTTACAGGGCAGCTGAGGTTGTTACCAACCGGAATTGCGGCTGCCGCCGCCGGGTTTGCCCCGGCCACGGT
>CAYQDU010000339.1:0-3497 GCA_964416275.1 uncultured Anaerolinea sp.
GATATCCTTGGGGAGTTGTGGAAATGACAGGCATTCTCGCCCAGCAGCCATCGCCCCGGAAGAGACTACGATGAGCGCCGCACCGGCCTGGGTGTGCAGTTGGGCCATCTGGCGCACCAGATCGACCATGCGCGGCAGCGACAGGCGCGACGCTCCGGCCGTCAGGGTCGACGTGCCGAGCTTGACTACGATGCGTTGAGGGTGTGCGCGGCTCATAATGCCCGCAAGTTTATCACAATTCGCTGCTTTGCCGCGCCGCACCTACCCGTTTTTCCAGGGGCCAAACCGCCCGTTTGGGCGATGTAAGGCCGGCGTAGAGCGGCTATGATAGAGCCAGTTTACAGTGAAAGGAAAAACACGATGTCTGTGGATGTGAACCCTTTGATTGCTTTATCCGATGCGATGGCCGATGCGACCGCGAAAGCCGGAGCATCGACCGTGACGGTCGATACCCGCCAGCGTATGCCCGCTAGCGGGATCGCTTTCGCCGCTAACCTGGTGCTGACTGCGGACCACGTCGTAGAGCGCGATGACGACCTGCGTATCCTGCTGCCCGACGGCAGCCCCCTGGCGGTAACCCTGGCCGGGCGTGACCCCGGCAACGATCTGGCCGTGCTGCGCCTGTCGGATGCCCGCCTGGCCGCGGCCGAGCCGGCCCCGGAGCCGGCCCGGGTTGGCCAGCTCGCCCTGGCGTTGGGACGGCCCTCCAGCGAAGGCATACAGGCCAGCCTGGGTGTGGTCAGCGCCATCGGCGGCCCGGCCCGCACCGGGCGCGGCGGGTTGCTGGGACAATATCTGCGCACCGATACCATCCCCTACCCGGGCTTTTCCGGCGGGCCTCTGGTCGATGCAGCCGGGCGTATCCTGGGGATCAACACCTCGGGCCTGGGGCACAGCGGCGTTTCGCTGACCATCCCCGCCGGGCTGGCCTGGAAGGTGGCCGAGGCGCTGGCTCAGCACGGGCGAGTACAGCGGGGGTATCTGGGGGTTGCCAGCCGCCCGGTGATGATCCCGGCCGCCCAACGCAAGGGCCTGGATCGCGAACAGGGCCAGGGCTTGCTGCTGATGGAGGTCGAAGACGGCAGCCCGGCCGCCCAGGCCGGGCTGATGGTGGGCGATATTCTGGTGGGGTTGGGCGGCAGCCCGCTGAGCGACCCCGACGATCTGCTGGCCCGCCTGGTGGGCGAGATCGTAGGCCAGAACACGCCCCTGGAAGTGCTGCGCGGCGGTCAAAAGACAACGATTTCGGTTAGAATTGGAGAGCGTAAATGAATGCCCTAGCCGAGCCTATCTTTGCCGCCGGCCCGCTGACCGGCGCGGCCGGCCGGCTGGTGCAGCAGGCGCGGGACAGCCTGGCGGCCCTGCACAATGGCCGGCATGGCATGGGAGCCGGGATTGTGTGGGCCAGCGACGAGCGGGGAGCGTATGTTTTGACGAACCAGCACGTTGTGACGCATGGGCGCGCCCTGCGGGCTTCCCTGCCGGGAACGCTGGCCGGCGAGCGCGAATACCCCGCCCGCCTGCTGGCTCAGGATGAGGAGATCGACCTGGCGCTGCTGCACATCGAAGCGCCCGACGCCCCGCCTGCCCGAATTGGCGATTCGCGCCGCCTGCGGATTGGCGAACTGGTGCTGGCGGTGGGGCATCCCTGGGGCCAGCGCGGGGTGGTCACGCTGGGGCTGGTGAGCGGGCTGCTTCAGGCCAGTACCCAGGGGCCGCGCGGCCGGGTGGATGTGATCCGTTCGGATGCCCGCCTGGCGCCCGGCAATTCCGGCGGGCCGCTGGTGAACGCGGCTGGCGATGTGGTGGGCATTAACACCCTGATCGTGGGCGGCGACCAGGGCATTGCGCTGGCCGCCCACGTAGCCGCCGAGTTCGTGACCGCTCACATTTGAGGTTTTAGTTCCCTGGGTGGAAATTGTGGGCGCCACCCCGCTTAACCGTGGAGTACTCTCTGGCGCTCTTTAAGCGCCGCTCAAAGAGCAGCGCTCAAAGAACGCCTGAAAAAGAGATCTACCGGGGATTTTGTCGCACCCGGTGCGACAAAATCCCCGACGAACCTTCTTTTCAGGCGAGCGAAGCTTGCCAGTTCTCTCCACCCCAGTTGCGTGATGAGCTATCAAATTGTGGGGCGCAGATCTACAATTTCTGCACAGAGAACTTTTGCACCGAAACAGTCTGGAGAAGCTATGCGCGTGGCTGTTATCAGCCCTTCCCTGGCGCTGCGCGCCGGGCTGCGGGCGTTGATCGAAGGCGGAGACATTGAAGTGACCCAGGAGGCGGCCAGTCTGGATGTCCTGGCCGGGGTGGATCTGGTACTGCTCACCGTCCAGGCGTGGGCCGAAGACCGGCTGCGGGCTCTGGCGGAAGCCGACCCCGGCGCCCTGGGGGTGGTAGTCTTGACCGACAGCCCCGACCTGCCCCAACTGGCCCAGGCCCTGGCGGCCTTGCCTCTGCGGGCCTGGGGCCTGCTGCCGCTGGAAGCCGCTCCAGAAGAGCTGCGAACGGCGCTGCAGGCGGTGCATCAGGGGCTGGTGGCGGCTGCGCCGGCCCTGTTCCGGCGCAGCACAGCCCGGCAACTGCTGGCCGCCGAAGCGTCCGACGCCCTGGCCGAAGCCCTGACCGGGCGTGAAACCCAGGTGTTAAACCTGCTGGCGCAGGGGTTAGCCAATAAGCAGATTGCTGTCGCCCTGGGAATCAGCGAGCATACCGTCAAGTTTCATATTTCGGCCATTTATGGCAAGCTGGGGGTGAGCAGCCGCACCGAAGCAGTGCGCCATGGGGTGCAGCTTGGCCTGATTCTGCTCTAGCAGAACCGGGAATTCTTGTATATTAGAGAGCGCTGCGTGGCGTAGCCACGCAGCGCTCTCTAATATCGTGTCCTTGTCCGGCCAGGCCGGAAGAGTTGTTTTGTGGTTAGATGCCCGGTTACGGCTCTTGTCGGACGATGGGCAGGAAGATCGTCATCGGCGGCAGGGGATAGCTGAGGGCCAGCTTGAGGTCGCCGTGCGAGTTGTCGTAGTAGCTGATGGCGGGCTGACCGGCGGCAGTCAGGTCGATGGAGCAGTACATGCCCACATCGCCCTCTTCCACGCCGTCGCCGTCGGCCACCGAACCGTCGATGAACTGGATCTGCCAGGGGCCGTCTGCTTCCCAGCGGGCGTATTTCAGGTCGCCGTTAGTGCGGTCATAATAGCAAATGTGGCGCGTGCCATCGGTGGGGTTGACCGCCAGCGAAGCGTAGCGGCCTACGTCGCCGGGCGCGTCTACGGTCGAGATATTCCACTGCCCTACGCCTTCCCAATCGCCATCCCAAAAGGCATATTTGAGATCCTGGTTGGTGATGTCGTAGTAGGCCACGTGCGGGCGGCCCTGCTTGTCGACAGCTATGGCCGAGTAGGCGCCTACGCCATACTGCGGCAGCAAGCCGATATTGTCGATCACCTTGGGAATCCAGGTGCGGGTCACGCTGGACTCGCGGGCCACCTTGAGCGACC
>CAYQDU010000340.1:0-3402 GCA_964416275.1 uncultured Anaerolinea sp.
GCTGGCCTACCTGCTGCTGAACGACCGCAACCAGGTTGAGTACATTCAGGACCTGCTGGACGACCTCAAGAACCGGGGCATGATTACCTACCGCAACCAGCGCTATAGCCTGCCCGGCCGGGGCAATATTCCCTTTGCCGAAGACCCGGCCCTGCGCATTCTAAGCCGGGATATCGAGCAGGTTGTCATTCCAGAAGCCACCCTGCCGGGCGTAGAGACAGCGCGCTCATTGGCGAAGAAGGCGATGGTGCAGCGCTCTCAGGATTTTGCGGCTTCCAGCAGCACCTATCTGCTGGCCTGCCGCATGCAATGGGACGCGGTCGAGCGGGATGAGCCGGGGGCCACCCTGGAAGACCTGCGCTGGTACATGGCCTCCTATGCTTCGGCTATCGCCGGTAAGCTCTCGCAGGTTAACCGGGATTACAGCGGGGCGCGCCCGTATTACCTGGCTTTCTTCCATCTGGTCCAGGAGGACGATTCGCTGTGGGGCCGGATGCGCGGTTTGATCAACCCGATGCTGGCCTATTTCTGGTCGAACACCGGGCGCGAGCTGGATATCAACGTCAGCTCCTGGAACCTGAGCATGTCGTCGCCGGCCCAGATTGCGGTGTATGCCGCTACCCACCATAACCCCGACCTGCGCAAGCTGTGGTACAAAGTGACCACCGACCTGGCCGAGGTCAACCCTGGCGTGCTGCGCCGGATCGCCAACCAGCTGATGCTCAACCGCGCCGACCACCCTGAAAACCAGCGCGTGGCCGAACAGATCGAAACGATTCTCTCCGAGGTGCGCGCTTCGTAGGATTGGAAGCTCTCTCGGCGTTGCCGGGAAAATTCCCATCGCGGGATTGCAGGCGGCGTAGCCGCCTGCAATCCCGCCACGGACCCAATCGCGTGTCTGCCGGAAGCGCCCTGGATTATTTCGGGGGTGCAGACGATACCAGCAGCCCCCACTCAACCGTGGCGGCGGTGACTGGCGAACTTCGCCGAAAGATGGTTGATCTATGGAACTGAGTACCCGCTTTACCGATGCGCTTCACTATGCTCTGCAGGCGCATGGCCGCCAGACCCGCAAGGGCAAGGCCACGCCTTACTTTGCCCACCTGATGGGCGTAGCGGCCCTGGTGCTGGAAGACGGCGGCGACGAAGACCAGGCAATTGCCGCCCTGCTGCACGACGCCCCCGAAGACCAGGGCGGGCGAGAGATGCTCGACGACATCCGCCGGCGCTTCGGCGAGCGAGTGGCCCAGATTGTGGAAGGCTGCACCGATACCTTCGAGACGCCCAAGCCGGCCTGGCGACCGCGCAAAGAACGCTACATCGAACATTTGCGTCACGCCCCGGCCGATACCCGCCGGGTATCCCTGGCCGACAAGCTGTATAACGCCCAATCGCTGTTGGTGGATCTGCTGCGAGATGGCGACCCGGTCTGGCAGCGCTTTAGCGCCAGTAAGACTCAGACAATGTGGTATTATCAATCGCTAGTAGACATATTCAATTCCGACGGCGCCCAGGATGGGCCGATGGCGGCCGAGTTAAAATGGGTGGTCGATAAAATAGACGAAATAGCTCGAAAAACCGCTTGATTCGAGCGCCACATCTACTAGAGGACGGAGTATAATCAGGGGCAATATGGACAATGATCTGACCTCCTCGCAAGCGCAGATTGCGCCGGCCAGTGATGCCGCCTATGACCCGGATTCGATCCGAGCCGGAGATTTCCCTCCCGAGGATAAATCGAAGCGGGCCATCCTCATTGCCGTTGTGATAGCCGTGCTCGTTCTGGCCGTACTGATTGCCGCCATTTGGGTGCTGGCCCAGCCCACTACCGACACGGCTAAGGTGCGGGATATTTTTATCATTTTCATGGCGCTGCAATCGCTGCTCTTGGGTCTGGCGCTGATTGTTCTCATCGTCCAACTGGCGCGCCTCACCAACCTGCTGCAGAATGAGATCAAACCGATCCTGGATTCGACCAACGAGACCGTCAGCACCCTGCGCGGTACCACCAACTTCCTGAGCGATAACCTGGTCGAGCCGGTGATCAAGCTGAACGAATATCTGGCTGGCTTTTCGCAGCTCATCTCGGTGTTGGGCCTGGCGAAAAAGCCGCGGCGCAAATCATCCCCCAAAGGAGAGTGAAATATGTCGGATAACAATGATTTTGGAACCTTTTTTGCCGGCCTGATTGTTGGCGGGCTGGTGGGGGCGGCGGTGTCTTTGCTGCTGGCCCCGCAGTCGGGCGAGGAAACTCGCACCGTCATCAAAGACCGGGGCATCGAGCTGAAGGATCGGGCGGTGGAATACAGCCAGGACGCCGGCTCAAAGGCCCAGCGGGCCTTTGATGACGCCCGCCAGAAAGCCGATGCGGCCATGGAAGACCTGCGCGTGCGGGCCGAAGACCTCAGCCGGACGACGCGCGAAAAGGCTGCTACGCTTAAGAGCAGCCTGCCCGCCTTCGGCGGCCAACCCAACCCCGAAGATACCGAACCTGCCGTCGGGGAATAAGAAATCGTGGCTCTTCCGGCTTTGCCGGGAAAAGAAGTTCTATTGGGAGGTTGCTGCGTGGCGTAGCCACGCAGCAACCTCCAATAGACAAAAAACTCCGCCTTCGGCGGAAGAGCCGCAATAGTACGGATGCAAAAATCGGGCAGCGAAGCTGCCCGATTTTTGCATCCGTAGCATGCGCGCGTCAGGCGGCGTCGGCCAGTACTTCGATGACCGCGTTTAGCACGTCGCCAGCCAGGACGGGGGCTGCGCTGCCCAACCGTTGGGCGGCCAGCAGCCCGGCGCTGGCGTGGATCCAGGCCCCGGCTACAGCGGCCGGGAAGGCCGCCATGCCCTGGGCTCGCAGCCCGGCGATCAGCCCGGCCAGAACGTCGCCTGTGCCGGCCCGGGCCAGGGCGGCGCTGGCAACCGGAATCACCGCCGCCTGTCCATCCGGCGCGGCAATCACCGTAAAAGCGCCTTTCAACACCACTACATGCCCCCATTCCCGGCTGTAGCGCCGGGCCAGTTCCAGCCGGTTGGCCTGGATTTGGTCTTTGGATAGCCCGGTCAGCAGGCCAAACTCGCCGGGGTGGGGGGTCAGCACAGCCGGGGCGGGCAGGCAGCCGGGCCAGCCGGGCAGCCGGCGGGCCAGCTTCAGCCCGTCGGCGTCCAGGGTCAGGGGCGGCAGCGGTGGATCGCCGGGAGCAAATAGCTGCTCCAAAAAGGCCTGGCTGCCCGGTTCGACCCCAAAGCCCGGCCCTACCAGCAGACTGCTGGCGCGTTCCAGGCTGCCGCGCACGAGGGGTGCGGCTTCGGCGGCGATAAACCCGGCCTGGTGCGGCAGTAAGACCCAGGTAGCCTCGGGGAACTGCCCGGCCAGGGCGGCGTGCAGCGGCTCGGGTACGGCCAGCG
>CAYQDU010000341.1:0-3387 GCA_964416275.1 uncultured Anaerolinea sp.
GCCGAGCAAAAGTTACCTTGTGGCGTTTGCAGATGGCTACGCTATCTGCAATCACCACAAGATAATGATCTGCGGGGGGGAATTGTGGGGCGCAGCCCCACAATGTGTACTCCGCGTTCGCTGCGGTGAAAATTCGCCCGGCTGAAGGCTTGACCGTGGAGAGCGCAGCGTATCGTTTTGCGATGCAGATTTCAGGTTACCATCGGTTTAGAAACGCTGTTTTTAGGGAGCCAGATATGCCGACTTTTGGTCAATCAGTGATTCGAGTGGACGCCCACTCCAAAGTTACCGGTGAGGCCCAGTTTGCAGGCGATATTAACCGCCCTGACCAGGCGCACATGAAAATCCTGTTCGCCGCCCGCCCTCACGCCATCATCAAGAAGATCGACGTTTCTAAGGCCGAAGCGCTGCCGGGGGTGCTGGCGGTCTTTACCGCAAAAGACGTGCCAGTGAACGAGTACGGCCTGATTATGCCCGATCAACCCGTGTTGTGCGGGCCGGGTTCGAGTAAACCCCATGCCGACCGGGTGCGTTGGGTGGGCGATCAGGTGGCTGTGGTGGTGGCCGATACCGAAGCTATCGCCCAGCAGGCCCGCAGCCTGATCGAGGTGGAATACGAAGACCTGCCAGTCGTCACCGACCCGCTCCAGGCGATGCAGGCCGACGCTCTGCTACTACACCCCGACCGCGGCTCTAACATCTTTTGCCATTACCGCATTCGTAAGGGCGACGTGGAGGCCGCCTTTGCCGGGGCTGATGTAGTGATCGAAGGGATATACCGCACCCCGGTGCAGGAACATGCCTATTTGCAGCCCGAAGCTGGTTTGAGCTATATCGACGAAGCTGGCCGGGTGACGGTAGTGGTGGGCGGCCAGTGGACCCACGAAGATCAGGAACAGATTGCCCATGCCCTGGACCTGCCGTTGGAGCAGGTGCGGGTGATCTACCCGCTCATCGGCGGGGCGTTTGGCGGGCGGGAGGATATGTCGGTGCAGATTGTGCTGGCCCTGGCTGCCTGGCGGCTGGCCCAGCGCGGCATTCACCGCCCGATCAAAATTATCTGGACGCGTGAAGAATCGATCATCGGTCATCATAAGCGCCATCCGTACTATATTAAGACCCGTTGGGGTGCAACCAATGACGGCAAGGTGATTGCCGCCGAGGTAGAGCTGGTGGCCGACGGCGGCGGGTATGCCTACACCTCGACGAAAGTGCTGGGCAACGCTACCCTGATGTGCACCGGGCCGTATGAAATCCCCAACGTCAAGGTCGATTCGTACGCCGTATATACCAATAACGTGGTCACCGGGGCCTTCCGCGGCTTTGGCGGCCCGCAGGGGGCCTTTGCCGCCGAGACGCAGATGAACCGCCTGGCCGAGGCCCTGGGCCTTGACCCGGTGGAGATCCGTTTCCGTAACTTGCTGCGTGAAGGCTCGCTGCTATCGGTTGGCGCGCCGCTGCCCACGGGCGTCAGTCTGCCGCAGGTGTTGGAGCAATGCGCCGCCGCGGCCGGCTGGCAGGTGACCCGCGACGCCCAGGGCCAGGAGCACGCCCGGCGCGGGCAAGACCTGCCCATTCTGCCAGCAGCGGCGGCCCTGGCCCCGCACCTCAGACGTGGGGTAGGGGTGGCCGCCGCATTCAAAAATGTGGGCTTCTCGTTCGGCGCGCCGGAGAAATGCACCGCTATTGTGGAGCTGCACGGCGGAGCGCAGATCGAGCGGGTGGTGGTGCGTCATGCGGCGGCCGAGGTGGGCCAGGGTGTGTACACCGTGCTGGCCCAGACGGCGGCCGAGACGGCCGGCGTCTCGCTCGATCAAGTCGCGTTGATCGTATCCGACACGGCCCTGACCGAAAATTCGGGCAGCGTTTCGGCTTCGCGCATGACCTTTATGGCCGGGAACTCGGTCAAAGGGGCGGTGGAGGCCGCCTTACAGCGCTGGAAAGCCGAGGAGCGCCCGGCTGTGGCTACCTATACTTATCGTCCGCCGCGCACCACGCCCCTGGACCCACAAACCGGCAAGTCGGAGCCGAACTTTGCCTACGGGTATGTGGCCCAGGCCGTCTCCCTGGAAGTGGATACGGACACCGGTCATATCCGCCTCTTAGATGTCGTCTCGGCCAACGACGTGGGCAAGGCGGTCAACCCGCAGCAGGTGCAGAGCCAGATCGAAGGCGCAGTGGTGCAAGCCGCCGGCTACGCCGTGTTGGAGAATTTCGTCCAGCAAAGCGGCTATGTGCAGACGCCTCTGTTGTCGAACTATCTCATCCCCACGGTGCTGGACGTGCCGGAGCGGGTGGATGCGCGGGTGCTGGAATACCCTGACCCAATTGGTCCCTATGGGGCACGCGGCATGGGTGAGATGCCGTTCCTGCCGCTTGTCCCGGCCATTGTCGCCGCCCTGCACGACGCCACCGGAGTATGGTTCTACGAGTTCCCCCTGACCCCCGAGCGCGTCCTGCGTGGGTTGGGAAAGCTGTAACGGCTTCTTGCCAGGGACGCAAAGAAACCGGTTTTGTATGGCAAGACCGGTCTTGTGATTTAGGGTGAGGAAACGATGAGCGAACGGAAAAGGATCTTGATTCTAACTGCCGACGCCGGTTTCGGCCATCGCAGCGCGGCGAACGCCCTGGCTGCCGCCTTCGAGGATGCCTATCCCGATGTTTGCACGGTTGAGGTCGCCAATCCAATGGACGATCCCCTGGCCCCGGCTATCCTGCGCGACTCGCAGACCGATTACGACCGCCTGGTGCGCGAGATGCCCGACCTGTACAAGCTGAACTACACCTTCAGCGACGCATCGGTGCCGGCGGCGGTCTTCGACAGCGCCCTGATGGTGATGTTGTTCCGGGTGATCCGCAACATGCTGAAACAGTACCGGCCTTCGCTGGTTATCAGCACCCATCCGTTCTATATGTCGCCGCTCAACGGCTATATCTCGCTGCGCAAGCGAACTATTCCGTTCCTGACGGTGGTTACCGATCTGACGAACGTGCATCGTTTATGGTTCAACCCCGGCACCGAGCTGTGCGTGCTGCCGACCCAGGAAGCCTTCGAGCAGGGCCTGGCAAACGGTTTTCCCGAAGACCGGATGAAAGTGACCGGTATTCCAGTGAACCCGGCCTTTGCCAGGGAGGCCCGCTCGAAGGACGAAATCCGCTCCGAGCTGGGCTGGGCGCCGGGCCTGGTCACCGCTTTGGTGACCGGCAGCAAACGGGTCAAGGGGTTGATGGATGTGCTGCACGTGCTGAACCATTCTGGGCTGCCGCTCCAGTTTGCGTTGGTAGCCGGCGGCGACGACGACCTGTTCGAGCAGTTCAAGGCCACCGAATGGCACGCTGTGACGCACCTGTACAACTACGTCACCACCATGCCCAAGTTTATGCGCG
>CAYQDU010000342.1:0-3384 GCA_964416275.1 uncultured Anaerolinea sp.
AGGATACGCCCGACCTGTTCAGGAATCTTGAAGATCTGGTTGATAAATCATTGGGGTTAAAGCTGCTATTTTAAAGAAATTTGGGTAAGCTTGGGGGATGCACGGCCGGTTTCATTCCTTCACACGAAAGGATACACCCTTTACAGAGTAAAATTGATTCCTCTGTTTTTAAAGGAATCTGCCTCCGCCTGCGTTCTACTCTCTGAATGGACAACGCCACCACCGACTTGAACGAGCTTCTCAGCCAGCTGCCCGCCGATGACCCACAGGTGATCGAGGCCCTGGTCAACACCTACCAGGGCTACCTGTACGCCCTGTGCTGCTCCATCCTGGACGACCCGGCCGAGGCCGAGGACGCCGCCCAGGAGACCCTGATCCGCGCCGTCCAGGCGCTGGGGAAATACCAGCCCGGGACGCAGGTGAAGAGCTGGCTTTCCACCATCGCGGTCAACCTGTGCCGCGATCAACTGCGCCGGCAGCGCGCCCGCCGCTCGCTGCAGCGCCTGCTGGAAGCCGCCGGGCGGCTGGTGGGCCACACCCCGGGTGTGGAAGAGCACCTGCTGCAGAGCGAGGCGCGCCTGGCCCTGTGGCGCGGCGTCCACGCACTGGACGAAAAACACCGCCTGCCGGTAATCCTGCGCTTTGTGCACGGCATGACCACGCGCGAGATCGCCACAGTGCTGGGCGTGAGCGAAGGCACCGTCCACTCCCGCCTGCATTATGCGCTGCTAAAACTGCAGACGGTAACCGATCCGGCGGCCGAAAGCTCATGGGGAGATGCCTTATGAACGGACTATCCCATCCGCACGTACGCCACCTCTTGCGCTCCGGTGAGGCGCTGGCCCCCGAGCAGCGCCGCCTGTTGGAGGCCCACCTGGCGGCTTGCCCGGCCTGCCGCCAGTATGCCAGCCTGATCCACCGGCTCGAAGCGACCCTGCCGGCTCAAGCCGCAGCGGCCGCATCAGCGGCCACCGCCCATCACCCCGCTCACTCAGAGGGGCGTTCCCCGTACAGGAGTTCAGTTATGCCACGCACCTTCAAAGTCGCCTTGAGCACTGCCCTCTGGCTCTGCCTGGCCATCCTGCTGGTCGCCGGGCTGAAAGCAGCCATCCAGAGCGTCCTGCCTGCCGCCCCTGCGGGGACCCACACCCCCGCACGGCTCATGGCGACAGCGACGGCCAGCGCGACCAACCCACCCGTAGAGACCGCACGGCCCGGGATCACGCCTACAGCTGCCACCGGCGTATCGACGCCCACGCCTGCCGGGCTGCCCTCCGGGCTGCCCGCCTACCCGGTCCTGTCTGCCAGCAACGCGGCTGCCTTCGGCCCACTGCTGCAGATCGACCTGGCTGCCGGACAAACGCCAGGCCAGTCACCCACCGGCCTGGCCTGGTCGCCTGATGGCAGCTCGCTGGCCGTGCGCCACGCGAATGAAGTGTTGATCTATCACCTGGCGGAGCTGGATGCACATCCAGCCGTCCCGGCCCTGCGCTGGAACGCCGCCGGGGGCGTGGTCGCCTACAGTCCAGATGGGCGCTGGGTGGCCAACGACGCAATGGGCGCCAACGACGCTACGATCGAGCTCCACGACGCTGCGACAGGCGCTTTGGCGAACAGCCTGGTAGTGCAGGCCAGCCTCACCGACCCCATGGGCGGCTTCTTTGGCCCGCTGGCCTTCAGTCCGGATGGGGCCAGCCTGGCAGTGATCTATAACAGCCAGGTGCAGGTATGGGACCCGGCCGGTGGGAAGCTGCGCTGGCAGGTGGCGGGCAGCGCTTTCAGCCTGGCCTTCAGCCCCGACAGTACTGAGCTGGCGGTAGGCACTTGGGATGGGCCAATAACGGTGTACGCTGCCAGCAGTGGGGCTGCCCTGCGCCAGCTGACCGGGCACACCGGCACGGTTCAAGCCATCGCCTACGCCCCAGATGGCACATGGCTGGCTAGCGCCGGCGGCCGTGACGATGGCACGCTGCGCATGTGGTCGCGTGCCAGTGGTGAAGCGTTAGGCAAACTGCCCGGCAACACCGCCTGGCTGGAAGCCCTGGCCGTCAGCCCGGCGGGTGTGCTGTTGGGCACCAACCAGGACGACCAATTGCTGCTCTGGGATGCCTCCGGCGCCACGCTGCTGCGCACCATCCAGCTGGAGGCCGGCATGATCGTCCAGATGGCCTTCAGCCCAGACGGCAGCCGGCTGGCCTCGATCGATAACTGGCGCCCGGTCGTCCGCCTGTGGGCGGTGAAGCCGGAGGGGGAAGGGGCCCAGTTCGCCTTCCCCACCGATATTCCACCCACCCCCGAGCCGGGTAGGGCCGGCAATCAGAATCTCGCCTATCCCACCATCGTCTTTGGCCTGGATTGGGCCGCCCAGGCGGACCGCCTGCTGGCAAGCACCACGAGCGGGATCTATGTCTATGACACCTCCACTCGCCAGCCGGTCTTCAGCCTGACAGATCCCGCTTACCAGATGGCGGCGGCCACCATCGACCCGGCCGGGCAGCGCCTGGCGGTGCGGGCCAACAGTTGGGAGATCTGGGATATCGCCGGTGGGCAGCAGCTGGGCCGCCTGGGCTCACTGGCGGCAGATGATATGGGCCAGGCGAGCTTCAGCCCCGATGGGGCAGTGCTGGCGGCCGCCGAACAGGATGGGGTCCAACTGTGGAACGTGGCCGAGGGGACGCTCGCCCGGCTGCTGCCAATCCCCGCCGGTGCCCGGGCGGCTGCCTTCCGCCCGGATGGCGCCACGCTGCTGGTGCTGACCAGGGATGGCCGGCTGCAAACCTGGGACCTGAGCCAGTATGAAATGACCGGCTCGATCGACATGGGATTGGCCGATCAACTCCGCTTCAGCCCAGACGCGGCCTGGCTGGCGGTGCACCGGAGCGGCGGGGTAGAGCTGTGGAACACTGCCACCGGGCAGGCAGGTGCGGGATCGATTAATTGTGGGGTCGATCTGTGGTTCGGCGCTTTTGACTTACCCGGCCAGCGCCTGGTCACCGGGCCATGCGGGGTGAGCGGCCAGGCCGAGCTGTATCCACTGGCCGGTGGGTCCCCCATCCTGACCTTCAGTGCGGGTTCTGGTCAGAACGAGGAATGGCGCAGCGCCGCCTTCAGCCCGGATGGGCGCCTGCTGGCCCTGGGCAACCCCCAAGGCATGATCCAGTTCTTTGAGGCGGCCACCGGGCAGCCGGCCGGTGTGATCCAAGTGGGAACGCCGTAGCGAGCCCACCTCAATCCAGGACTGCCTGCTTAAGCAAACAGGCCCGGAGCAAAGCCTTTTGGCAAAGCTCCGGGCCTGTTGGTGGCTGGCGCCCTGGGCGCGCTGGAGTTTATCAGGCCACTCCGGGCGCCATCGCATCCTGTGACTTCAAAAACCGGACCGCCATC
>CAYQDU010000343.1:0-3372 GCA_964416275.1 uncultured Anaerolinea sp.
CTGATGGTTTAAAGATTCTTCCAGCCTTATCTTTGGCGGAAGGGCTTGTTTTAACTGCTTAAGGCGTTACCGGCTGGGGTTGGGCGGCCCCGCCGCCCGCACCCGCCGCGGCGCTGTCCAGAATCTGCTGAAGTTCGGCCGGCAGGGTGGGCTGCAGCGGGTAGATTTCCCGCCAGTAATCCAGCAACTGCACCTGCGAGGTCTTGCGCAGGTCGGCCAGCCAGGTCTGGAACTTATCCGTCTTCATCCGGGTGCATTCGGCGGTGGTCAGCGGGCGATCTTCGTGGCCCAGAACGCGGATGATGTGGTAGCCGAACTGGGTCTTGACCGGATCGCTGATCTGGCCGACCTGCAGGGCGAAAGCGGCTTCTTCAAACTCTTTCACCATCTGGCCGGGGCCAAACCAACCCAGGTCGCCGCCCTGGTCTTTGTTGCTGGTGTCGGTGGAGTATTGGGCGGCCAGCTCGTACCAATCCTTGCCGGCCTTGGCCTCTTCCTGGATGGTCTTCGCCAGGGCAGGGTCGGACACCAGGATGTGCTGCGCCCAGACCTGCGCCTGCGTGCAGGGGATGTCGCCAATCACCTCGGCCTGGAGTTTTTCGCGGTAGATCTGCGATTCGATGATATACAGCAGAGTCGATTCCGGAATTTCGTAGGTCTTGGCGAAATCGCCCACCATGGTGGCGTAGGCGTTCTGATAGCCTTCCAGGGTATAGGGCGTGGGGGTCGAGGTGGGCAGCGGGGTGGCGGTGGGGGTCAGCGGCTCGGTGGGGGCCAGGGTAGGCGTAGCGGTTGCCGTAGCGGTGGCCTCCAGGGTGGCGGTGACGGTCTTGCTCACCGGCAGGGTGGCGGTGGCCGTAGGCCTGAGCATGCCGATCTGTTCAGGCGAGAGGGTCGAGGTGACCTGCGGGGGCTGGGTGGGCTGCGGGGTGGGGGTGCCGTTTGGATAGTAGCCCATCACCTCGTGCTTCTTTCCCTCGATTTCTTCGGCGCTGACGGTGATGCCGCGCTTTTTGGCCTCCTGCCGAACCAGGCTGTTATCTACCATCTGGTTCAGGGCCGTCTCGGCCGCGTTTTCGGGGTCAAGCTGCTGGCGGGCGGCGTTGAGCTGGCTCAGGATGTTTTGCAGCATGGTCTGGTCGCCGCCAAACATTTGGGCAATCTGGTAAGTGCTTTCGGCGCTTTGGATGATGTTATACCGATAGTACTTGGTGTAGCCGCGGAATTCTTCCGCGCTGATCCGCTCGCCGTTGACGGTGGCTACGGCGCGCTTGTAGCGCAGTACCTGTTGGTCCAGCACGCCATAGGCGATCAGCAGGATCACAGCCGCCAGCACGACCGCGCTGCCGATCATGATCCAGCGGGTTTGCTGTCGTTCGCGGTGCAAGCGATCCTGGTGTTTCTTTGTTAGAGCGGTGGGTTGGTCACGTTTTGCCATTTCAACCTCAGAAAATAAAAAAGGGGCAGAGCGCGCCGTCGGTTCACCGGCGGCGCGCTCTGCCCCCAGGCGGTTAGCGCAAAACTTCGCCAGTGTAGGGCAGCAAGGCCACGTGGCGGGCGCGCTTGATCGCCACGGCCAGCTCGCGCTGGTGGCGGGCGCAGGTCCCGGTCTGGCGGCGGGGGCGGATCTTGCCATCGTCGGTGACGAAGCGGCGCAGCGATTCGTATAGCTTGTAGTCGATTACTGCGTTCTTATCGGCGCAGAACTGGCATTCGCGCGGCCGGCTGAAGAAACGGCGGCCGCCGCCCTGGCCTTCATTAGGGTTGGAGGGTTGGTTACTCACAGACGAACTCCTTGACAGTCTGATAGCAGCATACTAAGAGAATAAAACTTCCTCGTCCTCGTCGTCGTCGAATTCCGGGTTGCCGTTGGCTTCACGGCGCTCGTCGAGCATAATCATCTCGTTGGCGACGATCTCGGTGGCCGAGTGTTTGCTGCCTTCCTGGTCTTCCCAATGGCGCGTTTGCAGCCGCCCTTCGATATAAACCAGGCGGTCTTTGGCCAGATATTGCTTGCAGATTTCTGCAAGGTTGCTCCAGGCCACTACGTTGAACCACTCTGTCTCGGTGCGCTTTTCGCCGTCGGCGGTGTTCCAGGTGCGGCTGGTGCCTACGCTGAAGGTAGTCACCGGTCGCCCGGAGGGGGTATAGCGCATTTCCGGGTCACGTCCGACCCGTCCGATGATCAGAACTTTGTTCAAGCCTCGCGTCATAACATACTCCTGTTTCCGGTAGACCAGTAAGCGATTGCAAAAAAGACCTCTTACTTGGCGGTGAGCATGAAGCGCATCACGGGTTCCAGGAACCGCAGGTTGCGCTCAACCTTGGCGCCAGCTTGGGGGTCGAGGGTGACGTGCAGCAGCACGTACTGGCCCTGGTTGACTTTGCGGATAGGGTAAGCCAACTGGCGCTTGCCCCATACATCGGTCTTGATGATCGAACCGCCTTCGTCGGTGATCCAGCTCGAGACGCGTTTGATCGTATCGGCCAGGGCGCTCTCGTCCAAATCGGGATGGACGATGAACATCAATTCATATTCGCGCATGGAAATGCCTCCTTTCCTCGGGATTGCCCCCAGACAGCGCCGTAGGCGCAGCCGGGAGCGGAAAGCAGCCTTTAGGGGATGCCGAAGAAGGAGTTTAGCACAGATTGGCGAATTTTGGAAGGGCAAATTTTTGTGGTATCATGATTCTATGCTCGATCAAGAAGCTTTGCGCGTCGCCATGCGCCAGTGGGTTACGGGGGTCACAATCGTCAGCTCGGCCCTGGGTGGGTTCCGGCATGGGATGACGGTCAACTCGTTCACCTCTCTCTCGCTCGATCCGCCCCTGCTGCTGGTTTCATTGGCCCAGACCACTCGCACCCATACCCTGGTGGAAGGCTCTGGCATCTTTGGCGTCACGGTGTTGAACGAGATGCAGCGCGAAATTTCGGATCGTTTTGCCGGGCGCACCCGCGATGATGAAGATCGTTTCGACGGCCTCCCAACTTTTACCCTCAACAGCGACGCCCCGTTCCTGTCCAGCGGGCTGGCTTTTTTCGATTGCCAGGTGGTGGGCGTATACCCGGTGGGCGATCATACCCTGTTTGTGGGGCAGGTGGTGGCCCTGAAGACCGCCCCGGTGTTAGCTGGGGCGCTGGAAGCCGGGCCAGACCTGCGCCCGCTAGTGTATTTTAACCGCGCCTATCGCCAGTTGAAGTAGGGCGAAGGTTGTATCGGGCATCTGCTGCCTGGCGATGTTGGGGCAGCTCCCCACTCAACCGGAGTGGATGTGACTGGCAAGCTTCGCCGAAAGAGGGGTAATCGTGGATTTTGTCGCCCGAAGTGCGACAAAATCCACGCAACATCTCTTGGGGGGCGCTCCAAGAGCG
>CAYQDU010000344.1:0-3362 GCA_964416275.1 uncultured Anaerolinea sp.
CGGCGGAAGCAAAAAAAACGGAAAAAGCAAACCATCTCGGAGGCTTCCATGCAGCTAAAGTACGGCAAGATTTTCGTGCTGGGGCTGGGGTTCTTCTCAGTCTCGATTGTTTGGTCCACCTATAACGCCTTTGTGCCTTTGTTTTTAGCGAACAAGTTCAACCTCAACCCGGCCATTATCGGCTTCTTTATGACCCTGGATAACATCGCCGCCCTGTTCATCCAGCCGCCGGTAGGGGCCTGGTCCGACCGGCTGCGCACGCCCATCGGGCGGCGCATGCCGTTTATCTTGATTGGCGCGCCAATTGCGGCGCTTGCCTTTGGGCTGATCCCGGTGGCGGCTATTTTGCCGCTGTTTGTGGCCTGCACCAGCAGCCTGCTGTTGAGCATGGCCTTCTGGCGCACACCGGTGGTAGCCCTGATGCCCGATGTGACTCCCTCTCCGTTCCGCTCGCAGGCCAATGGGATCATCAACTTTATGGGCGGGATGGGCGCCATCATCGCCACCCTGGGCGGTTCGCAGTTGTATAAACTCAACCATGCCTACCCGTTCTGGTTTGGGTCGGCCCTGATTATCATCTCGATTACGCTGCTGTTTATTTTCATCAAAGAGCCGAAAGCGTATGAGGCGCGCGGCGAGGAAAGCCCCCGCCTGTGGGCGGCGGTGAAAGATGTCTTCCAGGGTCAGGAGAAAAGCCCCTTGCTGATCCTGGTGTCTATCTTCCTTTGGTTTGTGGCTTATAACGCCATCGAAGCCTTCTTCACCCTGTACGCCCAGAACCACCTCGGCCTGCCCGGCGAAGATGGCGCCCGCCTGCTTGGGCAACTCTCGCTGATCTTCGTCATCTTTGCCCTGCCTTCCGGTTATATCGGAGGCCGGATTGGGCGCAAGCGCACGATCATGACCGGCCTGGCGCTGATGATCGCCTGCCTGTTGAGTATGTACCTCTTGCCCCCCCATACCCTGCTAATTCAGATCACGAAGCTGCCGGTGCTGGGCGTGGTGCCAGTCATTGGGCTGATCCTGATGGCGGCCGGGGCGGCCTGGGCGCTGATTAACGTCAACTCGCTGCCCATGGTGGTCGATATGACCACCAACCAACTGGTAGGAACTTATACCGGCCTGTATTATATGTTCTCGACCCTGGCCGCTATCGCCGGACCGGTTATCAACGGGTTTGTGGTTTACCTGGCGGGCAGCAACTATGGCCTGGTGATGGCCGTCGGCCCGATTTTCATGTTCCTGGCCTTGCTGATGATGATGGGGGTCCGGCGGGGCGAAGCGCAGGGGAAGCTGGTTATCAAAGAAGGGCCGGCGGTCTGAGAAAGCCGGAAGCGTTGGATGGACGTTCGCGATTGGGTCTTATGGCAGGATGAAGCCCTGCTGGTGGTCAATAAGCCGGCCGGTCTGCCGACCTTGATCGACGGCTGGCAGCCCGGCGCGCCCTACCTGGTGAGGCTGCTCAAAGAAGCCTTCGGCCCGCTGTGGGTGGCGCATCGCCTGGATCGCGACACCAGCGGGGTGATTGCCCTGGCCCGCAGCGCCGAGGCCCACCGCCATCTAAACGCCCAGTTCGCCGGGCGCACGGCGCACAAGACCTATCACGCCCTGGCAATGGGCGTCCCTGCCTGGGACAAGACCGACGTGCGCCTGCCCCTGCTGCCCAATGGCGACCGCCAGCACCGCACGATCATCGACAGCCGGCGCGGCAAACCGGCCGAAACCCATCTGCGAATATTGGAGCGTTTCATGGGGGCGACCCTGGTGGAAGCCTGCCCGCATACCGGGCGCACCCACCAGATTCGGGCCCACCTGGCCGCCCTGGGCCATCCTCTGCTGGGAGATGGGCTGTATCTCGCGCCCGTGCAGCGCAGCGCCAGCCCGCTGCCGCCTGAACTGTTGGCGCAGATGGCGGGGGTCATCAAACGGACGGCGCTCCACGCCTGGCGGCTGGAGATCGCCCACCCCTTCAGCGGCGCGGCGTTGGAAATCACCGCCCCCTACCCCGACGATTTCCAGGCCGCCCTGACCCGCTTGCGCGGCTGATTAACGTCGGGCCTTTCGCCTGGAAAGAGGATTAATCGTGGATTTTGTCGCACGGAGTGCGACAAAATCCACATAACAACTCTTTTTGAAGGCGCTCGAAGAGCGCCATGCCTGTTCCACGGTTTTAATGAGGTGGTACCCCACGCAGCAACCCCCATATATAACTTCTTTCCCAGCCAACAAGGTGGGCTGTTAATTTCTTGTTAGAAATTCTTGCCGCTTCTCGCCGCTTCTTGACGTTCTTTATCCACCATGTTATGATAAATCCAACCTGTTTAGCACTCTCGGTACGAGAGTGCTAAAATATCCAGGCCCGTGAACCGGTAGTTTATGGCTGATCTGAGCGAACGGCAGAAATTAATCCTGGCCCTGGTCATTCGGGACTATATCGAAACCGCCCAGCCGGTCGGATCGAACCGGCTGGTAGATTATTACCATTTGAACGTTTCCTCGGCTACGGTGCGCAACGAATTGATGGCTCTGACCGAGATTGGCTATCTGCGCCAGCCCCACACCTCGGCCGGACGGGAACCAACCGAAGAAGGCTATCGCTATTTTGTGCGCCAGTTGATGGGCAATACCGAACTGCCCGATCCCACCAAGCGCACCATCACCCACCAGTTCTACCAGGCCGGGGTGGATGTAGATCGCTGGATGCGCCTGGCAGCTTCGGTGCTGGCCCACCAATCGCAGGCCGCCTCGCTGGTCACGGCCCCGCTGCCCAACCGGGCGGTGTTCAAGCATCTGGAATTGATCAGCACCCACGGAAGACAGGTGCTAATGGTGCTGGTGCTTTCCGGCGGCGAAGTCAGCCAGCAGATGCTGACCCTGGCCGAGCCGGTGTCTCAAGAACAGCTCAGCCAGGTGGCCCAGGCGCTTAATCAGAGCGCCCCGGGGCTGGACAGCGAGGGCATTGCCGGGCTGCCCCAGCCGGGCGAGGCCCTAGAACAGGATATTTACCGCCTGGTGCTGGACGAAATGCGCCGCAGCGGTCAGGCCCGCACCGGCGAGTTGTACCGCGACGGCCTGACCCATGTCCTCTCCGAGCCAGAGTTTGGGGAGGTTAACAGCGTCCGCCGGGCGCTGCGAATCTTAGAAGAGCGCCCGCTGCTGGAAGACCTGCTGAACCGCACCGTGCTTTCGAGCGAGCAGCGGGGCGTGCAGGTGCTGATTGGCGGTGAAGGCGCCTGGGAAGAACTGCGCGATTGTTCTGTGGTGCTGGCTCGCTATGGCGCGCCCGGCCTGGCGACCGGCACGCTGGGCGTGCTAGGCCCCATGCGCATGCCATATGGACGAACCATCTCTACCGTGCGCTT
>CAYQDU010000345.1:0-3350 GCA_964416275.1 uncultured Anaerolinea sp.
ATGAACAAGAAGAACCATCCCCCAGCCGATGGCTCCGGCCAGGCCCAGGATGTACAGCAAATCCGGGGCATCGGGGCTTCGGTGGCCCGCGCCCTGAACAGTATTGGGGTCTATACGGTGCAAGACCTGGCCGCCTGCACCCCTGAAAGCCTGATCGAACGGTTGCGCGGCCGGCTGCCGCCCCTCACCCTGCTGCGCATCGAGCGCGAGGACTGGATCGGTCAGGCCCGGCAGATGGCAGCCAGCCAGCCGCCGCCGGAACCATCCGCAGCGGCCAGCTACCCGGCCTGGCAAGAAGTGGCCGACTTCTTTGTCTCGATTGGATATGCCGCCGCCCCCAGCGGGCGACGCTTGCAGACCAAAGCCCACCATTCGCAGGCCGACCAGATGCAGGTCTGGGACGGGCTGGCGATGGACGACCTGGTGGCCTGGATGCTGGAACGAGCCAGGCGGCCCGATGAACCTGGGCGGCCCGATGAACCTGGGCGGCCCGATGAACCTGGGCGGCCCGATGAACCGGGGCGGCCCGGTGAACCGGGGCGGCCCGGTGAACCCACCCAGATCGAAGAGCCGGGGTCAATCGGCGCGGTCGAACCGCCCGGCGAGCCGGACCTGCCAGCGGCGGCCGGCGGCCGGAACGAGGCGGAGCCAGCGTTGGAGGCAGCCGCGCCAGAGATATCGGCCTGGGGCGTGCCAGGCGTAGAATTGGAGCTGCGCGATCTGTGGGTATCCGAAGTTTCCGGGGAAGCCCGCGCGGGGCGCCCGGCCCGCTTACAGGCCGAGGGAATGTTCAGCCTGGCCGGCGAGCAAGCCGCCAGCCTGGCCGAGGCGCGCCGCTCCTACGCCATCGACATCTACCTGGTCAACAGCCAGACCAACCAGCCCAGGCTGGCGGTGCATGCCCTGGCGCAGTTAGAGCCGGGCCAGCTGCACTACCCCTTCGAGCAAGTCTTTGCGATCCCGCCCCAGGGCAGCTACCAGATCTATGTGCTGGCCCACCTGCAAATTCCCGGCGCGCCAGCCACCCATTTGCAGGGGCCGCTCCTTCAGGTGCAGGCTTAATCCGTGGATCGCAAAACCGGAGGGTTGGCTGCGCGAGGCGCGACCAACCCTCCGGTTATCGTCCGGGTAAAGGCGCTCGCCGCGCCCAGTTATGGATGCTTGTCGTCCAGGCGGGCAATGATCGGCGCCAGGGCAGCGCGCAGTTCGGGGGTCAGCCAGGTTCGCTCGTCGAAGGATTCAACCGGTAGGGAAACATCATCCGGGGCGGGCCGCTCGTCGAAGGGCGAGAACGCCTCATCCAGCGGGTCTTCGATGGACTGGCTGGTATGGCGGGCGGTCGGGTCGCCGGCGTCGATAATCTGTAACTGCTGCTCGCCGGGCGAGGCAGGGTGGGCATAGCGCACCCGGTAACTGCACTCGGCGCACCAGAATTCCCAGCCGCCCCCCTGCTCATCGGGAATGCGGTTTGTAATTGTGCGATGGATCGAGTTCAAGTTCACAATAATCTCCTTACTACGACGACCAATAGCTTCGTTGAGCGCATAGAACATCGATCCCAGCAAAGCCGGGAGCGCCAAACGCAGAAGAACTGCGCTTATCTTATCATAGGGATATTCCCGCTTTGCCCTCCGGGGTTTGCAAAGCTGTTACCTATACAGTCTTGTAATGGCCGCGCGCCCACCCGAGGAGGGGCCGGCCATCCGCTACATCCCACCTTGCGGCAGGTATAATGGATTCATTCCAATCGTTCGATTTCACCGCCGGGAGGCCGATAAAATGTCTACGATTAAAGCCGATATCACCCTTTCGCCCGATCTGCAAGCTGCGCTCGATAAGAACGCCAAAAGCAATACCAGCCTGATGGACGTCGCCACCATCATCGTTGCCAGCGGCGCCTCGCTGTTCGCCATCCTGCTGGGCGTCTCGCAACTGCTGCGTACCATCCTGATGCACCAGAAGCCGCCTCGCTAGGCGGCGCGCGGGCTGGCTTTTCATGCTACAATGAATGAAAGAAACCATTCCGCCCAGGAGGCGCCTGTATGGACGACAAAGAGCTGCGTACCCTGCTGCAACAGCTCCAGGATGAGATCAGCAAGACTCCGGCGGTGGATGAAAAGGGCCGCCAGATGCTGCAGAGCCTGGATGAAGACATCCGGGCCCTGCTCCAGCGCTCGGCCGGGCAGCCGGCCCAGGCAAATCCGGCGATCAACCAGCGCCTGTCCAGCGCCCTGTACCACTTTGAAGCCACCCACCCCATCCTCACCCGGCTGCTTTCCGAATTGATGGAAACCCTGAGCAACGCCGGGATTTAAATTCCCGTTCTCGCGCCGAGGGCAGGGAATAATCCCTTTTTTCGGGCGCTCTTTGAGGCCCTATCTGCCCCACGGTTTCGGGGAGCGATGTCGGCAGAAAAATCCAGTCAAAAAAAGTTTCTCGATGCACTGGGGCCGATTCTTAACGAGAGTTTTATTGTCCTAAAATACCAGCTTTGCTACAATAAACCATAGAGAAGCAATCCAGGCTGGAGGCATCGTTTCAATTCCGTACAATTCGATAGAGGCATCTGGAGGAACCTATGGTACGCTCACTGTTCCGTGTCATTTTTGCGCTGGCCGTCTCGCTGTCGCTGGCCTTTGGCGTATTCGCTGGGGTTGGCGTTCGCCCCGCGGCGGCCGCCGACGGGTACAACCCGCAGGGGTCTGGGATTCCAGACATGGGCTACTGCTATCCCAGCGGTTACAACCGCAACGGCTGGCGCTGCGGCTGGCGGCTGGCCGCCGCCCCGTATAACCTGGGCGACTATTACCGCTACAATTACGGCTATTATGGCTACTATGGGGGCTATTACGGCGGGTATTACGGCAACGGCGGTACGGGCGGGTACCCGGTGGCTGACTATGGCGGCAACCCGCGCTATGGGTACTATTACTACTACCCATATTACAATAACTACAACTACTACAACAACACACCCTGCACCTATTACAATCCCTACTGCTATACCGCGCCGCGCTAGGGGCTTTTGATAAAGATGCGGGCAGCGTACGCTGCCCGCATCTTTATGCGCGAGGGATGGGAGCTGTGCGGCTGCGCCGCGCAGCTCCCATCCGTTTTATTCTGCCGCGGGCACAGCGCGCCTCGACTGGACGCAGAGAGGTCAGAGGTCTGATCCAGCTTACCGGCTGCCTCGCTAACCAGCTGCACAAAGCGCCCCAGGGACGGTAGAGCTGCATTCCGCGGGGCGCGCCGGCGGCGCTCGCCGTGCGGGTCGTGCTGCCCAGGTGATCGCCCAGTAGGAACTGCGGCGGGTTGGCTCCCTGGCGCAGGGCCACCCGCGTCGCCCCGGC
>CAYQDU010000346.1:0-3344 GCA_964416275.1 uncultured Anaerolinea sp.
CGAGCGCCCAAAGAAAACGATGGCCCTTCCGGCTTCGCCGGGAAAGAGGCGCTATTTTATGAAAAATGTGCGGCGTAGCCGCACATTTTTCATAAAATATAAGGGCCCAAACGATGATCGGGCGACCCTATCTCCCGATCGATTACGGATAGCGGGTGGAAAATTGTTTGTCGGTCTGGAACAGGTAGACCAGGCCCTCGATCAGGCCGATCAGGCCGGGAATCAGCGTCCAGCACAACAATAAATACGCCAGCCCAATCTTCGGCTGGCCCAGGTAAAATTTATGCGCTCCAAAAGCGCCCAGGCCAATCGCCAGCAGCGCGGCTGTTACCCGGTTGTGGGCGGCGGGGGCCGGCCTCCAGCCCGGTTGAGCCGCAGACTGGGCCGCTCCGCACATCGGGCAGGTCTGCGCGCCATCGTCCAGCGGAGCGCAGCAGGCCTGGCACAGCCGGGCAACCACCCGGACGGCGTATCCCTCCCAGGGCTGGGGGGCGAAGCTGGGCTGCTCGAACCGCGGAAGGCGGCTCCAATTGTCGGTCAAGCCGGGCTGACAGGCTATTTCCGAGCCGGCCTCAACCTGGAACAGGTCCACCGGGCCGGAACAACCGGCATCATCCCATAGGCTTATCAAATGAGGGGCGCGCCCATCGTCAGATTGGTCGTGCAGTTCCATCAGTTTCCCTCTTTTGCAAAGACCAGAAAGAATACCGGATGGGCAAGACGTATGCGGCTGCGTGTGAACGAAAAGTGAATACGCTGATTGATTATAACATCTTCTCCGCTGAAGGCGGGAATTTTTCTCCACTTGGGGGGCATTGCGCCGCGCAGCCGCTCACCGCTCCCCCGTAGATCTCCTCTCGGGCCGCGCTCCATGAAACCGGTATGGGTGAAGTCGGAAGAGCCGAATTGCTCTTATTGGATGATCCACAACCAGGCGTTATCGTATTTGCATTGGGTATAACCGCCCTGCGTGGCGGCCACCAGGGTGATGCCTCCCTGGTCGAAAACCACATTCGAGCGGTTGAATAATTGCAGCCGGGCCTGGTATTCGTTCTTGAGGCGCGCCACCTGGGCGTCGTAGGCCGCCTTGGCTTTCTGATAAGCGGCCAGGGCGTTAGCGTCGTTCGTATTGGGCGGCTGGGGCGCTTCGGGCAGTGGCGGCATCGCCGGCGGCTTGCGCGGGTCGATTTCGCCCAGGCGCACGCCGTTGGTGTAGACGGTGAACAGGCTGCCGCGCCCCACCACCGTCAGCCGGTTGGTGGCGTCGTTGCGCCACTCGAACTTATCGTCCAGCCCGCGGGCGTAGATGTCGCGGGCGTTGACGATCTGCCCGTTTGCCATGACCGAGAAGATCATGTGACCGGAAGCGCCGCGGGTGATCACTACCACGTACTGGTTGGCCGCGGCGCGGTTACCGTCCGAGCGCAGCACGAACCCGCAGCCCGAATCGCCATACCGGGTATTCCAGGTGATGTCGGCCGAAACGACGAAATCCTTGACGGCCAGCGGCGCAATGTCGTCCACGTAGCTGTACTGCTCGTGGCCCTGGGTTTCCAGCGTCACCGGCGGATGGACCCAGCCGGGGTAGCCCTGGGTTGGATCGACCCCATATTGGGCCAGCTCGGCCCGGAACGGCTCGAAAGCGGCCGCCTGGGCGGCGGCGGTGGCCGGGTTGAACTCGCCGCCCGCGGCCTGGGTGGCGGCCGCCTGAGTCAGCAGGGCCGGGTCGATTGGCCGGCCCTGCCCGGCCATCTGGGTAGCATAGGCCGCCTGGGTGGCGGCGAACGGGTTTGCGCCGCCCTGGGCGGCGAAGGCTGTAGCCTGGGCCGGGGCCAGCGCCTGGCCCTGCAGGGCCATCTGCGTGGCGAAGGCCGCCTGGGTAGACAGGGCCGGGTCGAGCGGGCCGCTGTTTTGCTGGCCTGGGACGGGCGCGGCCGGGGCGCTGGTGGGGCTGGCGGCCGGGGGCGGCGTGGCGCTGGGCGGCGCGGCCGGGGCGGCCCCCGCCGTGGCGCGGGCCGCCACGGTGGCCGCCAACGAGTCGGCTGTTTCTTGCAGGCCGGCCGGCGCGCCGCTGTTGCTGGCGCAGGCCGAAAGCAGCAAAACCAGGAAGATTACAAGTGCGCCGATCCGGGGTGTGCGGTTCATGCCATACCATCCTTGCGCTTGATTAAGACTAGAATTGCCGTAAATGCGATCAGCATAATGATCCCCTGCGCCAGCCAGGCCCGCCCGATCTTGCCCCAGTAGGCCCGCGGGTTGGTTTTATCGGCGAAAGCCCAGCCGTGGTCGCGCACCATCGGCTCGATCAGGCTTTCGGCTTTGCTCACCGCCGCGCTGCGGGCGATCTCCCAGGCGGCTCGGTCTTTTTCGTAGGCGATGGCCTGCTGCTGATAGGCGCTCACCTGGGCCTGGTAGCGGTTTAATTCCAGGGTGTACTGGCCGCGCAGGGTTTCCACCTGGGCGTTGAAGGTTTTGAGGGCCTGCAAATAGGCCGCCGTGGCGAGCGGGTCGGACGGGTTCGGCGGTTCAGCCGGCGGCGGGGGGAAGGTCGGCTCGGCCGGCGGATCGCCAGGCTGGGCCGGGCCAACCGGCTCTGGCCGGTCAAGGGCCGGGTCGTAGAACTGGCCCAGGCCGGGAAATTGGCAGCTTGCCGGGCGCAGCGCCTCCAGGCCAGAGCAGTTGCAGCCCGCGGCGGCCTTGTCGGCGGTGGAGAGCATCTGGCGGGCGCTCTTTGTAAGCGCCCAACACGGATCGCGGATCACGTCCGACCCGGCCCCGGTGATGCTCAGGATGGCCTCTTGCGCCCAACGCGTGCTGGTGATGGCCGTGATCGGCCCCGGCAGGCGCACCAGCACCCCGGCCAGCACGATCTGCGGAATGATGAACAGGATCATCACCAGCGGGGCGGAGTTGGCGTTGGGGGCCATGGCCGAGGTCAGCAGGCCCAGCATCATCCCGGCCAGCACCGCCAGCACGGTGGTGAGGTAGATCAGCCCAAACTCCTCCCAGCCGCCCGGCACGTCGAAGGCCAGGTAATGAATGATGACGTAGGCCGCCGCCTGGTACAGGGCCAGCAGCAGCGCTACCCAGATCTTCGACAGCACGTAGGGCAGGATGCGCAGGTTCACCAGCCGCTCGCGCTTGTAGATGTCGGCCTCTTTGACGAACTCGCGCATCTCGGCCAGGCAGCCTACCAGCACGCCAAACACCGGCAGGGTGAAGGTAGCGATGGCGACGCCGGGGTAGTAGCCGTTTACGTAGTCGTATGGGTTGCGCCCGATGGCCGAGGACAGGATAAAGCTCAGCAGCCCGGTCAGCGGGGCTAACGCCAGCATCAAGAGCAG
>CAYQDU010000347.1:0-3340 GCA_964416275.1 uncultured Anaerolinea sp.
CGATCAATCTCTATGGCTGGGATACAGCCTTCGTCACCTCATTTACCAAGGCCAATCAGGCCATCAAGAACTGCAACGTGACCCCGCCATCCTTCAACTATTCAGCCAACAACAGCAGTGGGGCCCAGATTGGGCAGCTTCAGGGCGATTGGGACGCCTGGCAGCTTTCGACCAACGGCGGCGGCCAAAACCTGACCCTGGAATGCCCGGTGAAGAAAGGTACATTCTTCTCCAAGGCTGTGGATCAGGGCAAGACCTTTACCCTGGACGGCGGCCGCCTGGAGATCGAAGTAACCCTGGATTATTTCGACGAGCACAACCCCAGCTTCCAGGACCCGACCGCCCAACCGGGGACGGGCGGCCAGAAAAACCTGGCCGTGCGCACCACCAGCAGCAGCCAGGACGATGTGATCGTGAGCATTAACCGCCTGAACTTCGATTTCTCTGGCGCATCGAACAAAGACGAGGCCGCCGCCTTGTGCAAGGCCTATTTCACCAAGTGGTTCTTGCTGCACCTGGGCGAGTTCAACCACAATTTTGCCCAGTTGGTGGTGAACCAGATCGCCGTCGATAGCAATCTCCAGTGGCTCAAGCCCACCGACATGGGCTATGCGGTCGGGCCGGTCACCAACGATGCCAACGCCAGCGTCTTTGCCGTCCTGGCGATGACCGAGGGCCGCTTCAAGGGCAACAATGCCCATCTGGTCAACCCCAAAATCCTGGAGGTGGTGAAGACCAGGGACAAGGCTAAAAGCGATGTCATTCACTCGGCTTTTGCCATCTCGCCCCAGTTGTTTGCCCAGAAATGGCTGCTGGCGGCGCTGCGCGTGCTGCGCCCCGGCGGCACCGACGACGACCTGCTCAAGGAGTTTTCGCTGTCTGACGATGGGCTGAGCTGGGCCAACACGACCGAGATTCAATGGGCGACGTTCAAGGACAAGGACAACAACCCCGTGGCGGCGAAAATTCCGACCGGCAAATTCAGCCTGGGGGTGCATGGAACTTCGATCAAGGTCGATTTCCAGGATTTGTATTGGGATATTTCCGACGGCGTTACCGTCCACGTGACCTATACCGACTTTTACACCCTGCGCCTGAAAAGCGGCGCCGACCCGCTGAACCAATCCTACAGCAACGTGCTGCTGGCGAATTCGGCCCCTAAGCCAACCCTCGTCATTACCACCGAGATTTCCTCCGGCAAACAGTGGCGCGATCTGGGGATCGATATTGGCCTGGTAGTGATTGGGGCGGTGGTAGGCGTGCTGATCGGCGCAGCCGCAGAAGGGGTTGGGCCGGCCGAAGAGGCGTTCACCGCAGAATTAGCCACGGCCACCAAAAACGGCCTGTCCAGGTTCGCCACCGACGTCTCGTCCTCTCTGGAGGAATTGACGGTTTATGACGCCGAAGGAGATGAGCTGGAGCTAACTGCGGTCAACGCCGAGCGGCTCCAACAGGCCGCCGACGATGCGACCACAGACATCGACCGGGTCATCGCCAAGATGAATGCCAAGGCGCCGCGCAACACCGTACTGGAGCAGGTCACCGGCCGGGTCAAGGATTTTGGCACGTCGATGTGGTCTACCAAGTGGAAGTTGATTTGCTCGCTTGGCGGGGCGCTGGTGGCCGGCCTGATCGGCTTCATCCCGCGCAT
This sequence comes from uncultured Anaerolinea sp., assembly GCA_964416275.1. GTDB lineage: Bacteria > Chloroflexota > Anaerolineae > Anaerolineales > UBA4823 > RBG-16-57-11. The sequence continues at coordinate 1,652 of CAYQDU010000347.1, forward strand.
GGTGGACAACGCCAAGAACCTCAACCTTTCCGAACTGCCCTCGCTCAACGATTTTGGGCAGAACTGCGCCGGGTCGGTCAAATGGCCGGATAGCAGCGGTTTCAAGCTTACCTCGGCCGCCCTGGATGGCGCGCTGGTGTTGGGCGGGGATCTGCAGAAATCCTGACCCATGGGAGCGACAGCCATGCCTCAGACCTCAACCCCAACCACAGCTTCCAAACCGGCCCAGAACCCCACCGTGTGCGACACAATGGGCTGGGATACCGTGTTTGCCATTCCGGTGAGCAAAGTGAACGCATCGATCCAGAAGTGCAAATCCTCGCCGGTCAAATTTTCCTTTACCAGCGCCGACGGCGACACGATCACGGGCCGGTTCGACGATTGGCAAATCGTACCAGGCGGCGATGGTCAACTGGTGTGGTTGTCGATCCCAGTGAAAGACGCCAGCGGCAAGCTCAATTCGCTCGACAACCAGATGGGCGATTACACCTGGAGCCAGGGCAGCCTGGTGATCGAGGTGCGCCTGCAATATCTGCCGATCGTCAAGCCCGCTGCCCCGCTGGCCGCCGCTCAACCGGCGCAAGCCGCCGATCCATCCCCCAACCGCGACGCCATCCAGCCTACCCACGAATTGAAGGTGCGCCACAAATCGCCCGATCCCAAGGACCCGGTGGTGAGTGTGAAAAAAGTGAACTGGATCAGCGAACCGGCCGGGCCAGTGGTAGACGAGTTCGACGCCACCACCGCCGAGGCGATGATCGAGAGCCTGATAAGCGGCTGGCTGAACGCCCACCTGGACGAGTTCAACCACGTATTTGCCAGTGTTGATCTGAACGAGATCATCGACAAAGACGCCGCCTGGGCCTGGACCAAGCCCACCCTGGTCGATTATGCCTACTGCAATGGCGATTCGGTGGAAACCAGCGCCCTGGGAGTGCTGTGTATGACTGCCGGACGCGACGCCAGCAAGTGCACCCGCCAGCTTGACCGCAACGTCATCCCACGCGGCAGCGTGGCAGGCTATTTGATCTCGCAGCAGCGGCTGTTGGAAAACGTGCTGATGCCGGTTCTACCCCTGTATTGGACCAATTCGACCCCAGAGGATTACGAGGTAGCCGGCCTGGGCGACCCCAAATCAGGCAATTACGAGATCGTACTGCGCCTGAAAGAGAACAGCGCCATCCAACTGGCCCCGGTGAAGAGCGGGCTGCAGTGGTTTACGCCCGTGATGAAAGAAATGACCATCGCGGTGCAGGGCAGCCAGCTCACCTTTTCGGCCTGCACAGAAGTGACGGTGCAGTTCGATCTAACCGTCATCTGCAACACCACCCACAGCTACACCATCCAGCTAGGCCCCGACGGGAAAACGCTGGTCTATCAATCGGCCGGCGACCCGACCGTTACCTACGAGGCCAAGGAGGGCAGCAACACGGCGCTCTACCGGGAACTGGTGTTGATTATCGGTGCGATGATCAGCGCCCTGATTATCTCGTTCACCGAGGGTTGGGGGACGGTGGTGGGGTTTGCCATCGTGGCCCTGGTGGTGGGGATGGCCGCCCTGGCCCCTACGATTACCAAAGCCGTTGTGAGTGATTACGCCCCCACCCTAGACCTGGCGGCCTTCAACGTCGCCGCGCCGATCCGCTGGAACAGCAGCGCCGATTTTAAGCTGACCTCTGCCACGCTGAA
>CAYQDU010000348.1:0-3331 GCA_964416275.1 uncultured Anaerolinea sp.
TCACCGCTTCGATGGCTTTGCGCTGCGGGATCGTCCAGCCCTGGTGCGGCGTGTTGGTCTTTCCGATGGCTTCGTACTGTTGTTTCAGCTGCAGAGCCACTTCCCACAATTCCTGCATCGTCGCCGGTTTGAGCGTCGCTAAAGCGTTCATACAGAATCTCCTGCGTGTTTTTATGAATCAAAAGGACGGAGCTGTCCAGGGGCGCGCCGAACGGGTGCAGCACAAGGGCCGTGATCCCGTCTGGCAGTTGGCTCCTGCGCCAGCGATCCATGCGTTGGAACCAGCCCGTGACCAGCAAAGAGGCGCAGCGGGCTTCGGGGGTCGGAGTGGACAGGAGCCGGGCGAAGTCGTCCAGCCTGGCTCCGATCAGGGGGCCAAACTGAACCACCTGGCCTTTTTCCAACCGGTAGGCTTTGGGGATCTGCCGGCCGTGTTTGACGTTGACCACCAGCCCCAACTGGTTGACGGAAATATCCGGGCCTTCCCGCCCGTTGACCGGGATGCGGGTGAGCGGTTCCAGGCCCTCGAAGGAGAGCCGCTGGGCCACTTCAGCCTCGATTACCTTCCAGCGTGCAGATTGTTTCATCGTGCCTCCATTAGTGGATATATGTACAACAATTGTAGCATCCGCTATAGCCACCGTCAACTAGTGAGCGGCATATGTCCAACATCTATATCGAACGCTTCGTTCTATTGACAAATAGCGAATAAGTGAGACAATTAGGCATGGAGGCGCTATCAGGCGATCTAATATGTCGATCTTAAGTGAGCTTGTTCGTGAGAAATTAGCCACTGGCCGTTTGTCGGATCGAGCAGCGGCCAGGGAAATTGGGGTATCCCCCACCACCATCGGGCGTCTCCTGCGGGGAGAGGCCGTAGACGTAGACACCCTGGTAAAAGTGTGCCGTTGGCTGGGGGTCACACCGGCGAGTGTGTTGAATTCCTACGAACCAAGCAATCTGGCCGATAGCGTAGCCGTTGTGATCGAAGCCAATCCACAGCTTGCCGCTACCTTTGTCGAGTTGGTCGAAAAAATTCGGGTGGGGGAATTGTCTCCAGCGCTGCTAAGGGATGTCGTAGCGTATGCGGCATACAAACTTGACCTGGAGGTTCTTCATGCCAGAGAGGCGAATGTTAGACGAACAGACGTTGGAAATCCTGCGCCAAGTCGATCAAATTCTTGATCGCCCTTCTTCACGGCTGTTTATCCGAATTTATCGGTTTAGAAAAACGGCCCGATTAATGTTGAGCCAGGTTGAAAAGTGTATGGCTGAAACGTTCCACTGTAATTGATACCAATACTGCCGTCCAAGTTGGACGGCAGTATTGATGCCAGCACGTTGTATAAACCAATTTCAGGGATGGTTATCTAAATTTTGGATTATAATTTTTGTAACTGAGGTGGATCATGTCTGGAGTGAGAGAGGTACTCGTAGATAAACTTCTGGGCTATTTCTCTTCTGGCTCTGGTCCCTTCGGCAACCCTTTTAACTTCTTCTTCCTTGTAAGAGTCGTAATGCTTAGAACGCCTTTTTTTGTCGCATTCACGGCAGATAGGTTGGCGAATTCCAAGCGTTTTATAACGCCAGTTGAACGCTTCTTCATCCTTCCACTCACGGCATTCGCGACATTGTTTCATAGTCCAAATCCTACTGTATCTCCTACTCCTTAAAGCAAAGCTGCCCTATATCTAGGGCATATTTGACATTTACCTGGTTTATTTCCTATATATGGGGGTATACAGAGGGGGTCGCCCGTGATCCGAAGTCAAATGCTCTGTCCATTGAGCTACAGGGGCCAGCAAAATAACTCTCCATGGATTTTACCCTTGAAAGCCCCGCTTTGGCAAGCGATTGGTGAAAGTGGCGGAGAAGATTGCGCGGCGATAGGGGGGTGTTGGAGCATCGAATGAACCAGGAGAGGGGGCCGGGGGTGAGGGCCGCACTCTGTGGACCCAAAAACCGGACAAATGACGTATTCCTCCCAACCCGGCCGGGAGTACAATGAACCTCAGTTCCTATCCCTACCCAAAGGAGAAAACCATGCACCCGCACCCCACCCTCCCGCAGCGCCCCACTCCCCAGATCACGGTGCGCTGCGGCTTGCGCGCCGGCGGCGACGGCAACCAGTCGCTGTGCCAGGCCCAGGTCGTCCAGGCCCAACAGCGCCTGAACCAGCTCATCAACAAAGCCCGCAGCAAAGGCTGCCTGTAGGCCGGGCTGAACCCCCAGGAGAAAACCCCATGCACACTCGCACCAACCTGCACGCCGGGGCCAATTCGGCCAAAGGGCTGAACTGCGCCCAAAAGCTGGCCGCCCTCAACCAGCAGATCAACGTCGTCGAATCCGTTCTGAGCCAATGCAGCCCCAAAAAGCCCATCGTCGTCAACCCACCCAATAAAGACGGCTGGTGGATGTGGGGGCCGAACGGCCAGGTCTACCAATCCGACTACTACTGGGATGGCAGCACGTGGAGCTACTACACCCCGCCCAGCGCCGGCGGCTACAGCTACGGCGTAGGCGGCGGAGCCATCCCGCCCGCCTCGGGCGCCGCCCCCACCGGCGGTTACGTGGCCGGCCTCTTCTACCCCGACCGCAGCGGAACCTGCGGCTAGAACCGCCCGTTTGGGGCGCTCGCCGGGAGGCGATTCTGGCGCACGCGGTGCGCCAGAATCGCCTCCCGGCTTTTCGATCCCGCCCCCGGCCGCCCCAGGCCGCCCCAGGCGGGGCGCGTGCGCCGCCTGGCGTCTGTTATAATAGCGCAACGCCTATTCATAGAAAGCCGAGCGCACGCATGAAACCTACCATCCAATCTGTCAAAGGCACCCGCGATTTCTACCCCGAAGACATGGCGGCGCGCAACTTCCTCTACACCACCGCCCGCCAGGTATCCGAATCCTTCGGCTACCAGGAGTGGGACGCCCCCTTCCTCGAAACCATCGACCTGTACGCCGCCAAATCGGGCGAAGAACTGGTCAAAGAACAGGCCTTCGTCTTCCCCGACCGCGGCGGCGACCTGATCACCCTGCGCCCCGAGCTGACCCCCAGCCTGGCCCGCCTGGTGGCCCAGCGCCAGCGTCAGCTCGTCTACCCCCTGCGCTGGTGGTCGTGGGGGCCGTTCTGGCGCTACGAGCGCCCCCAGAAAGGCCGCACCCGCGAGTTCTTCCAGTGGAACATCGACCTGATCGGCGTAGATACCCCCGAAGCCGATGCCGAGATGGTCTCCATCGCCGCCTCGTTCCTGCGCGCCGCCGGCCTGGCCGCCAACCAGGTCAACATCCTGGTCAACAACCGCCAGCTCATCGACGGCGAGCTGGCCGCCCTGCATATC
>CAYQDU010000349.1:0-3328 GCA_964416275.1 uncultured Anaerolinea sp.
CCGCCCGGCAGGATAAAGACGGGGTGGTCCGCAGCACAGCGCTAAGGGCGCTGGCGGAGAAGTGGCGGGATGAAGACACGCACAGCCTGCTCATCGAGCGCGCCCGGGAGGATAAAGACGAACAAGTTCGTAACACAGCGCTAGGGGCGCTGGCAGCCAAATGGCCGGATGAAGCCACGCGCTCCCTGCTGGCAGAAAGCGCCCCCGCCGACGGCTTTAGCGCCTCCACCCTGGCCGGACTGTGTTCCTGGTTTGGGCGCCTCGTGTTCACCCGGGATTGCGATGGGTTTGCACCCTACCTGGACCCGGCGGAGCCTATCCCGCCGGAGCAGATTGCCCGCTCCGCCGCCAGGGGCGGGCTGGCGCCGGAGGATATCGCCGGGGCGGTGGCGGCGCTTTCGGCATTCCTGGGGTGGAACGTTACGCTCGGCTCCGGGGTAGGACGCCGGAAGGGGCAGCGCGGCAAGAAGAAGGGCTCTCGGGCGTAGCGTTTGGCGGGGCCGAAGGCTTCACCCCCGATGGGAGGGCCGGGCCGGAAGGATGGCCCTCTACGCTCCTGCCGGGCCCGGTTGGACAGGATGATGATCAACAACGGTATGCCGAGGCGGCATGTATCCCATGCGCCCGGGGCATAGAGGTGCAGCGACGTTGCTGCGCCCCTCTCTACCGCGGTCCCAGCCGCTCGAAATTCTCCCCGCGCAGGGCCACCAGCAGCACCTCCCCGGCCGGGGTGAGGCGGAACTCGCCGTAGCGGGCCTGGCGGTAATAGTGGGCGTGCCCCTCCTGGAAGAAATAGGCCTCCGGCCCCACGCGCACATCGGAGCCGTTGTCGTGATAGCGCAGCAAGCGCTCACCCGGCGCCAGTGGCTCGCCCTGCGTGTACAGGCGCACGTAGCTGGCTACCTGGTTGGCGTCCAGCCGCATCACGATCAGCCCGGATGAGGCCGAGCTGCGCGGGATACTGGCGGTGATCGTGTAGCGCAGGGCCATATAGTCGCCCTGCAGCATCGAGCGCGGGTCTCTCGGCGCCAGCGCCAGCAGCACCACCTGGCCGCCGGTTTTCAGGCGCTCTTTCTGCAGCACCCACCCGTTTACGGCGGCCAGCACCAGCAGGGTCAATAAACCAACCAACAGCGGGCGGGTCTTCATGCCTCACCTCCTGCCTGCCCATAGCGCTGCATCAGCGCCCGCAGACCCAACAGGATCACCCCCGTGACCATCAGCACCAGCGATTTCACCAGCAGGGTCCAGGTCAGGTTGTAGTAGTAGGCGCTCAGGTAGGCCGCCAGCGCGGCGGCCGCCAGCCCCAGCAAAACGCGCTGGTTGCGCCAGAACCCGGCAAACAGCACGATCAGCGCCGCCAGGATGCCCGGCATGCGCATGGCCGGCACCAGCAGCAGGGCGCAGCCCCCCACCAGCCACACCGCCGGCCAGAAGGTCAGCCCCTGCTCCCACAGGATCGCCAGCCCCAGCGCCAGCAGCACCGCCGCCAGCAGCAGGGCGGTGATGCGCCAGTCCAGGTCGTAATACGCCAGCCAGGGCAGCACCAGCAGCCCCAGGAAGAAGAACGCCGTGGCGTGCATCACCGGCTGGGCCAGCTCGTCCAGGCCGCGCACCCGCAGGCGCAGGTCGAGGACGTTGATGGCCACAAAGCCAACCGCCAGCGCAAAGATCAAGCCGTGCACCAGCCGGATGGCGTCCTGGTCGATGAGGATGGTCAGCCCGGCGCCCAGGATCACCAGGGTGGAGATGAAGCGGTGCAGCCGGGACGGGTAGGCCGCCAGCAGCACCAGCTCCAGGCCGATCATCCCCAGGGCAATGTTGGTTGGGTTGTAATCGTAAATGGTGTTATCGAAATTGTGAACATACAGCCCCGCCAGGAACAGCCCCTGCCCGGCCAGGCTGCCCACCAGGGCCAGCTGGTCGAGAAAGTCGCTGCGCTCCTCCCGCCGGCGGGCCAGCCCTGCCGCCAGGGCGCAAAAGATCGGCCCCAGCACCAGGGCGCTGTCCAACATACGCACGAAGTCGAACAGGAACAGGAAGGCGATCAACAGGATGGCGGCGATCCAGGCGCTCAGGCCCACGAACAGGCGCACATACCAGGGCAGATCGGGGCCGGCCTGCCCGGCCAGCAGCTCGGCCGCCACGGCGGGGTAGTTTTCCGGCAGGGCAAACCCTTCGGCGGCCAGCCGGTCGAGCAGCGCCCCCAGGCTGGCGCGGCGCTTTGCCAGGGCAAGCAGCGAGATACTGCGGGTCATACGCTGTGCGCCTCCCACGCTTCGGCCGTCGAGCGCAGCCAGGCCACCACCGACACGGCTTCGATGATCAGCAGCACGCCCATCAGGAAGAACGTCCCCGACCGCCACGCACCCATCTGATGTCCCATCCAGGTATCCAGCACGGCCAGCAGGCAGGCGGCGCACAGGGTCAGCATGAACAGGTCGAGCGTGCGGCGGGAATAGCGGTACAGCACGCCGGCGCTGGTCAGGATGAGCAGCACCAGCATGGCCAGCAGCCAGCCCTGGCGGGCTTTGAATTCAGGCTCGCTTGGCCAGCTGAAGCCGAGCACGAGTTCGAGCGAAGCGCTGGTGAGGGCCAGGAAGATGGGGATGGCCAGCAGGCGCGGCGCCCAGCGGCTGGACAGCCAGCTCAGGCGGCGGGCGTGGCCGATCTCCCAGGCCAGCAGGGCCAGCAGGTTGGGGACGAACAGCATCAGGTAGATCTGGGCGCCCTGGCCGCCCATGACTTGCCACCAATACAGCAGGATGGACAGGTTGAGCAGCGCCATCCAGACCAGCCACAGGGGGGTAAAGCGGCTGAGCAGCACCCAGCCGGCGATCAACAGGGCCCAGTACAGGAACAGCTCATAGCTGTCGGCGCCGGTCTGGTACAGCTGCCCGCACAGCGCCACCAGCGCCCCCACCAGCAGGGCGGCGGCGCTGAGGGCGATCTTGCCCGCCGGCCGATCCAGGCCGCGCCAGCAGGCCACTCCCACGGCGGCCGCCACCAGCGCCTCCAGCAGCCCCAGTTTAGCAAAGGGGGGCAGCGAGGCCCAGTTATAGGCGAAGAAGAAATAGATCCCGCTGACCAGGTAGCCGGCCCCCAGCACCAGCAGCAGGATGCCCAGGAAGGCCTCCCAGCGGGCGCGGCTGGGGGCGGGAAAAGCCAGCGCCAGCGCCCGCCGCAGGGCGGGTGGGTCGAGGATGCCGCGTTGGTGTAACCGCAGCAGGGTTTGGGCGGTGGGAGGGGTGCTGTCTAGCTTACTGGCATCGTCCATAGGGTTTCCTCCCTTGGCTATTTTAAATTGCAACCACAGATAAACGCAGAT
>CAYQDU010000350.1:0-3314 GCA_964416275.1 uncultured Anaerolinea sp.
AGTTCTATGCAAGTTCCGTACCAGATCAAGCTTTCACCTTAGACAATCTACTAGGCGCCGCCCTTTTTGACCGGCAGACCGGCCCGGTTCCAGGCGCTCATCCCACCGCGCAGATTGATCACCGCATATCCGGCGGCGGCCAATTGGCGGGCGGCCCGGCCGCTGCGGTTGCCCGAATGACATACGCATACGATCGGCCGGTCGCGCGGCAGGTCTTTGATCCGGGCGGGCAAATCGCCCAATGGGATCAGCCGCGAGCCGTCGATATGTCCTTCCCGATACTCCTCTGGTTGACGTACATCTAGGATGAAAGGCCGATTGAGCTGACCCAGGCTGGCCTTGACCTGCTTCGGTTCTTGCTGCGGTATATTCGGGCCGCCGAAAAGCTTGAACAAAAAATCCATGCTGCCTCCAGACTATTCCTGAAACTCGCTTTGAAAACCCGGCCCCAATTGTAACCGGTTTAGCTGAGGAATGGCACGCAGACCGCATTCTTTGGCGCGCCTTTCTTGAAGTCGTTGCAAAGATGCGCGGCGCGTTGTCAGGGTAGCTCCCCACGCAACCGGGGTGGAGGTGACTGGCGAGCTTCGCCGAAAAAGGGTTAATCGCGGATTTTGGCGCACTTCGAGCGTCAAAATCCCCTCCTCCCCTTTTCTTGGGGGGCGTTTGGAAAGCGCCATACTTGCTCCCCTGCTTCGTGAGGCGATCTCGAAAAAAACCAAATCAGGCGTTTTACGTATATGATATAGGACGATTGAAGAGCGCGTCGATGGCAGCCAAATGAGATAGATAGAATGTTTGTCTCATTTAATGGTATGATTTTAAACACGAAGGGAAGTAGATAAGGAGCATCCATGGATTTTAATCTCCTCGAACAGGCCGAGTTTGCCGATAACCCGGAACCGCGCTGCTCGGTAGTGTTGGTGATTGACACGTCTGGCTCGATGGCCGGAACGCCGATCCAGGAGCTGAACGAGGGCCTGCGGGCCTTTGGCGACGCTCTCAAGGCCGACCGCCTGGCCTCGCTGCGGGTGGAGGTGGCCGTAGTGGCCTTTGGCGACAAGGTACGGGCGCTGGACGTGCGTGCCGATGAGGCCAGCCAGGCCACCGAGATGGTGACGTTCAACCCGCTGGGCCTGGCGGTGCGCAAACCCACCCGCGAAACGCCGTTCAACGCCCATCAGGCGTTTGTCACCGTGGATAAATTCCAGCCGCCGGTGCTGGACGCCCACGGAGGCACGCCCCTGGGCGAGGCTGTCCAGCGCTCATTGGGCCTGCTGCGCGAGCGCAAAGAAATCTACAAGCAAAATGGGCTGGATTACTTCCGCCCGTGGATGTTCGTCATCACCGACGGCAAACCCACCGATAAGGGTTGGGAAGCCGCTGCTGAACAAATCCGGCAAGAAGAACTGCGCCGGGGCGTGATCTTCTACGGTGTGGGGGTCGAGAAGGCCGACCTGAAAGTCTTGGGGCGCTTTTCAGACACCCGCCCGCCGCTGCGCTTGAAGGGCCTGGCCTTTGGCGACCTGTTCATGTGGCTGTCCAAGAGCCTGTCGGCCATTGCCCACTCTCGCCCTGGCGAGCAGGCTCCCCTGCCGCCGGTCGGTTGGGGGTCGGTGGATACGTCGGCCCAGTGAGCCAGGCGCCGACAGTGTGCTGGACGGCAGTGGGCGCAGCCGTTCGAGGCACCTCGCACCAAAAGCAGGACCTGCCCTGCCAGGATGCGCTGCAATATGCAACCCTGCCGGGCGAGGTGCTGCTGGCGGCGGTGGCCGATGGGGCCGGATCGGCTGGCTTGTCGGACGCCGGGGCGCGCTGCGCCGTAGACACAGCCCTCGATTGGCTGTGCGCCCGGCTTGAGGCCGCCCCACCCGATGACCCGCAAGCCTGGCTGGAGTTGATGGCGGCCGTTTTCCGCCAGGCCCGCCTGGCCGTCTTGCGCCTGGCCGATGAGATGGATGAACCAGCCCGCGATTTCGCCGCTACGCTGACCTGCGTAGTCAGCGCCCCCGGCTGCCTGCTGATCGGCCAGATTGGCGATGGGGCCGTGGTGGCGCGGCGAGCCGACGGCGAGCTATTCACCGTGACTCACTCACAGCGCGGCGAATATGCCAACGAAACCAATTTCCTGACCCAGGACGACGCCCTGGAACAGGTGGTAATCGACCTGGTGGCCCAGGCCAGCGAGGATTCGCCGCTGACTGGCCTGGCCTTGATGAGCGATGGACTGACCCGCCTGGCTCTGAAGCGGCCCGATAACGATCCCCATGGCCCATTCTTCCAGCCGTTGTTCGCCTTTGCAGAGGCGGCTGCAGCGGGCCTGGATGGCGCGCAGAACCGGCTGGCGGCCTTTCTGGCCTCCGAACGGGTCTGCCAGCGCACAGATGACGATAAGAGCCTGATTTTAGCGGTACGTCCTGCGGCGCAGCCCAACCAGGCGCCGCAAAACTGACAAGGTATGAACGTCTACAATGAGCAGGGTAAGCCCGTTCAGATCGGTACAGTCGTCGGACGGGGGGGCGAGGCGATTGTTTACCGGGTGATCAACCAACCGGGCTGGTTGGCGAAGATCTATGAACCCGCGCCGCGCCCCAATTATCCGGCCAAGCTGGCCTGGATGATCGACTATCCGCCAGATAACCCCACCGGCGACCTGGATCATCCCTCGTTTGCCTGGCCCACGGCCCTGTTGAGCGATTCCCAGGGTCGTTTGATGGGTTATCTAATGCCCCACATTCGCCAGGCTGTACCGATCCTGACGGTGTTCAACCCGCGCCGGCGGGCCGAGACCCTGCCGCAGTTCGACCGGCGCTATCTGTACCGGGTGGCGCGCAACCTGGCCGCCGCCCTGGGCGCGCTGCACTCGCGCGGCTACGTGGTGGGCGATCTGAACGAGAGCAATATCCTGGTCACGCCCTCGGCCCTAGTGACGCTGATCGACACCGACTCGTTCCAGGTGCGCGAGCCGCGCGGCGAGCGCACCTACACCCATTACTGCCCGGTGGCAAAGATCGAGTATACCCCGCCGGAACTGCAGGGTATTCCGCTTTCAAAGCTGATCCGTTCGACCGAACAAGATGCCTTCAGCCGGGGTATTATGATCTTCCAACTGCTGATGGAGGGCAGCCATCCCTTCCGGGCGCGGTGGCTTGGCCCTGCCGACCCGTGGGCCATCGAAGTGCGCATGCGGATCGGTGGTTTCCCGTGCACCGCCGCGCCGGCCTGCCCGGTGCGCCCGCCGAAGCACGCCACCGACGTGACGCTGCTCCAGCCAGGACTGGCCGAGCTGGTGCGGCGCTGGTTTGTGGATGGTC
>CAYQDU010000351.1:0-3229 GCA_964416275.1 uncultured Anaerolinea sp.
GAGAGGGGGTGGCAGGTGGGGGGCTTGACCCTCGCCGCCCTGCTGACCGACCTGCTCAGCCTGCTTTCGCTGGAATATTTCTTCGGGCTGGAGCTGCTGCGCCCGGTATTGCTGTGGCTGGCAGTCGATGGGCCACACCCCACCGCGGCCCATCGGCTGCGGGCCATCGGCCTCCGCTGGCTTCCGTATCTGCTTCTCGACGCGGGCTTCCTGGGCTGGCGGTTGACGCATGACACCCCGCGCGGGCAGGTGCGCATCTTTGCCGACCTGGCCGCCGCTCCGCTTCAAACCCTGCTGACCCTGGCCCGCACCGTGTCAAGCGACGTATATCAGGCCGGGCTGGTCGCCTGGGGACAGGTCTTCGCAGCCCTGCCGCTGGCAACAGCCAAACCCTCCATCGCCCTGCCCTACCTGGGCGTGCTGCTGGCGGCGGCCACGTTGACGGCGCTGTGGTTCGGCTGGCTGCGCCGGGCTGCGGCCTGCCCAACCGCCTCCATCGCCGAAGCCTGGATCGGGCTGGGGCTTTTTGCCCTGCTGACAGGCGGCTGGCCCTTCTGGACCACCGGGCTGCGCATCGAGCTGGCCTTCCCCTGGGATCGCTTCACCCTGCCGATGATGGTCGGCGCCAGCTTGCTGCTGGGCGGGGCGCTGCTGCTGCTGCAAGCCGGGTTGGAACGCCTGGCCCGCCGCCGACTGCCGGGTTGGGTGCTGCTGGCGCTGATCGTGGGGCTGGCCGCCGGGGCCCAGGTGCGCTATGCGCTGGCTTACCGCCAGGATTGGCTGGCCCAGCGCCAGGTGTTGTGGCAGCTGGCCTGGCGCGTCCCCGGCCTGCAGCCCGGCGCGCTGCTCATCACCGACCACCTGCCCTTCGCCTATGTGACGGATAATTCGCTCACTGCTCCGCTCAACTGGATGTACGACCCCCACCCCCAACCAGCCGACCTGGCCGCCCACCGGATGCGCTATTTGATGTACGATCTGAACGCCCGCCTGGACGAAGGCCTGATCCGCCTGGAACTCAATCAGCCGGTGACGCAGGATTACCGCCTGACCCGCTTTGAAGGCTCGACCGCGCAGGCAGTGGTGTTCTCCGCCCAGGCCGGGCGCTGCCTGAAGGTCATCGCCCGGCCCAGCGACGCCCTGCTGCCCAACAAGCCGGAGGCGCTGGTCCCGGCCTATTCGCTCTCACAGGCCGGGCTGATCCAGGCCAACGGCCCGGCGGCCGAGACGCTGGCCGGGCTGGCCGGGCCGGAACCAGAGCATGACTGGTGCTATTTCTTCGAGCGCGCCGAACTGGCCGTGCAGCAGCAAGATTGGCCCCAGGTGGTACGCCTGGGCCAGCAGGCCCAGGTGCAGCAGCAAAAACTTTCCAAAGACCAGGCCGGGGAACTGCTGCCCTTCATCCTTGGCTACGGCTTCGACGGGCAGACGCAGACGGCCCTGGCCCTGGCGCAGCACATGCTGCGTTTGCAGCCCAAGTCGGCCCCGGCCCTGTGCGCCGCCTGGGCCGAACTGGGCGCGGCCGCCCCGGCGGAATGGGAGTGTAAATGACCGCCGACCACCAAGCACAGACCTCGGATCACCCCACGCAGACCGCCGTGCATCGCCTGTTGTCTGGGGTCGCTCGCCTGTCGGCCTGCTTTCCCCTGGCCCTGCTGCTGATCTGCGCCGCCGCCTATGGCCCGCTGCTCTACCGCCTGGGCTTCTATTGGGACGACTGGCCTTCGATCTGGTTCCTGCATGCTTTTGGGCCGGGCAGCTTCCGCCAGGGCTTCGCCGCCGACCGGCCGCTGCTGGCTGGCGTGTTCATGCTCACCACCGCCCTAGTGGGCGAATCGCCGCTTGGCTGGCAGGTTTTGGGTGTAACTGCCCGCTGGCTGGCCGGGCTGGGGCTGTGGGCCACGCTGCGCGGCGTCTGGCCGCAGCGCCGCCGCCAGGCCGGGGCTGCCGCCATCCTGTTTACGCTCTACCCCGGCTTCACCCAGCAGTATATCTCGGTCACCTATGCCGACGCCTTCCTGGTGTTCAGCCTGTATCTATCGTCGCTGGCGGCGATGGTGTGGGCTTTCCGAAAGCCGCGCTGGAAATGGCCGCTGCTGGGCTTCTCATTCATCGCCGCTGGGGTCAGCCTGTTCACTACCGAATACTTCGCCGGGCTGGAACTGGTGCGGCCGGTCGTGATTCTGCTGGCAGCCGACGACAAAGGACGCACGACAGGCCACAGCCTGCGGTCTACGATCTATCGTCTGCGGTTTGCCCTGCCCTACCTGGCCCTGCTGGCCGCCTTTGCGATCTTCCGCCTGGGCGATAAAACCCCCCGCGCCCAGGTGACGCTGTTCAGCGAACTGCGCGCCGCGCCAGCAGCCGCCATCGGCGGGCTGGCCCGCACCATTGCCCAGGACTTTGGCGAGGCCAACTTCACCGCCTGGATACACAGCCTGAACCCGGCCGCCCTGAACAACTACGACCCCAGCGTGCTGGCCTGGTTTGCGCTGTGCGTGCTGGCAAGCGCCGCCCTGGCAGGGGCGTGGGCGTGGATGAACAGCGCGCCCCTCACCCCTGGCCCCTCTCCCCTTCGGGGAGAGGGGGGCAGCCCCGCGCATACCCCTGCGGCGGGGGCCGATAGCCCCTTCCCCCGAGGGGGGGGCGCCCTCCCCTTGATCCTGCTCGGCCTGTACGCCTTCCTGGCCTCCGGCTGGCCGGTGTGGATCACCAATCTGCGCCTGGAACTGTTCTTCCCCTGGGATCGCCTGACCCTGATGACGATGGCAGCCACCGCCCTGCTGCTGACCGGGCTGCTCAGCCTGGTCGGGCGCTGGCGCTGGGCCTGGGCGGCGCTGCTGGCGCTGCTGGTGGGGCTGGCGGCCGGGGCGCAGTTCCAATATCGCCTGGCCTACCGGCAGGATTGGCTGGCGCAGCAAAATTTCTTCTGGCAGCTGGCCTGGCGCATTCCCGGCCTGCAGCCCGGCACGCTGCTGCTGACCTCCGAAATTCCATTCACCTATTCCACCGACAACTCGCTCAGCGCCCCGCTCAACTGGGTTTATGACCCGCAGGCGGGAACAGAACGGGCCAGCAACCGCCCGGCCCCCATGCGCGCTCTGCTGTATGACATCGATGCCCGCCTGGGCAAGGGCCTACCCAGCCTGGAGCCGGATACCCCGGTGCATGAACCCTACCGGGCGGCGGTCTTCGATGGCAATACCAGCCGGGCCGTTGTACTGTTCTA
>CAYQDU010000352.1:0-3229 GCA_964416275.1 uncultured Anaerolinea sp.
CGTTTCGCCCGCCGGGCCAAAGACGTGCGCCTGCTGCAGGGTCCGGCCATCCAGGGGCGGGGAGACCTGCGGCGGCAGGCCGCTGGAGAGCTGCACCCCGCCCGGGGTCCAACGGCCCCAGATCACGCCGTCATCGGCAAACGCCAGCAGGAAGGGGCTGGCGGCGTCCATCTGCTCTGCCAGCCAGCCGGCCGCCCGGGCATCGTCGGCGGGCGGCGGCAGGGGGGTTACCAGGGTGTCCCAGGTTAAATCAGCCATGCTGTGCCAACCTCCGGTTTAACGCATCCACGCATTCCTGCAGGTAGGCCGGGCTGCCGGTCACGTCCAGGCCGTCCTGCTCCGAGCGCTTGAATTCGGCCACTTTCTGGCCGTCCACTTCCAGGCAGGCGGACAGGCCGCGCAGCCGGCCGCGGCCAATCCCGGCCTCGCCGCCCACGCGCAGCGTGCCGGTCCACAGGTCTTTCAACAGCAGCAGCAGCAGCCCGATCTCGGCCGGATCCACCGCGGGCCGGTCGGGCTGCAGCGGGTCGGCCGGGGGGGCCGGGCGCAGGTGCAGCACCAGCTCCACCTGGCCGTCCTGGCCGCCGAACAGGGCCTGCTCGCTGAACAGGGCCGATTCGCTGGCGCCGCCGGTGAAGTGGTCGATCTTGACGCGCGGCTGGGTCACCAGGCAGCCGCCGGTGACTTCCGATTCATCCACCACCAGGCGCGAGGCGGGGGTGTGGCGGTCCTGCGAGCGCACCTGGGATGGGCCGAACATGCCGTCCACCAGGGCCTGCACCACGGCGGAAGCCACCGGCTGCGCAGCGGGCTGCGGCGCCGCGGGCTGCACTGCAGCCGCAAGGGTGGCGGCGATGCGCTGGGCCTGGCTGCGCAGCACGCCGGCCCAGCTCGTCCCGGGGATGACCGGCACGCCGGCGGGCTGGCCGGGGCGGGGGGAGTGCAGTTGGACCACGTCGGGGGTGCTGCTCACCCCCGGCCGGCCGGCCTCCGGCTCGGGCAGGTCCAGCTCGGACTGGCCGAACCCGGAGCGGATCAGCAGCGAGCCGTCCAGGGCGAAGCGGGCCTGCAGGCGCACGCTGCGGCGCTGGTCGTCGAGCAGGGCCAGGGGCGACCCCGCCGCGGCGGCCAGGGCGGCGGCGATGGAGGCATCCTGGCAGGCCGGGATGGTGGGGAAATCGGGCCCCGGGTCGGCCAGCCCGCCGGCCAGCCAGGCCAGCAGGCCCTGCGGGGTGGCCAGGTCGTAGCGCCACACCTGCCAGTGCGCCACCTGGCACCGGCCAAAGCCGCGCGTCTTGCCGGCCCCCAGGCGGATCTCGCCGCGCGCCAGCCCGTCCAGGCAGGTGGCCAGGGCCTGCAGCAGGCGCCGGCGCTGGTCCGGGGCGGCGGCGCCGGCGTGGGGGATGGCCAGCTCGAAGCACAGTGCAAAGCTGGCCCCGGCCGAAAGCAGCTGCCGGTCGAACTTCTTGCCTTCGGCGGCGGTGCGGGTGGCAGGGTCGATGGCCACGCCATCGCGCAGCTCGATGCCGTGCGAGCGCCCGGGGGCGTCGTAGACCAGCAGCGGGCTCTGGGCGCCTTCGTCGTCGCCGCGGTAGCCGCCAAAGAGCAGGGCCGCCGCCAGGCCGCGCTCGTGCGCCTGGCGCCGCTCCAGCACCGGCTGGGCTTCCTTGGGCGGCAGCCCGGCCGGGCGGGCCGGCATGGGCAGGCCGTAGCCGGCTTCGCGCTGGCGCAGGTAGCTGCGCAGCGCCCCGGCGATCGAGGCGCCGGTCAGCAGCGGGGCCTGGGTGACTTCGTCCAACAGCACCGGCAGGTCGGCCAGGCCAGGCGCGTCGCCGTTGCCGAAGTGGGCCGGCGTGCACAGCTCGAGCCGGCCGCGCACCACAAAGCGCTCGCCAATCGAGCGGTGCGTGCTGCGCAGCGGGGGTTTGCGGTCATTCCGATCAGCCATGTCAGCCTCCCACCCGGGTCTTGGCAGGCCCGCTCTTTTCCGGCTCGAGCCTGGCGCAGCGCTCCAGCACGGCATCGATCAGGCGGATGCGGTATTCCAGCGCCAGCCGTGCGTCGGGCGTGGCGCTCACATTGTGCAGCCGCACTTCCGGCGGCCGGGCATTCTCGCCATAGCACTGCACCCAGGGCTCGTCCTGGTTGGCCAGCAGCCGGCCGATCCAGCCGGTCAGGCGCTGCGGCTGGCCGCTTTTCTTCAGCCAGACGCGGTCCAGGGCCTTCCAGGCGGAGCTGTTCTTGGCCTGCTCGTGGGCATAGAAGCGGCTCAGGCGCGCCAGGGCTTCCTGGGGATCGGGGCTGTCCAGGGCGTTGCGCACCACCACCTGCCAGCGGGAGAGCTGGCTGGCGGCGGCCCGGCCGCGGATGGTGTAGCCGGCGGCAGCGGCCAGCACGGCCTGGTCCAGCTCACGCCGCAGCAGGCGCCCCAGCATCATCTGCGCCAGGCGGGCATCCAGCGCGGGCAGGTCGCCCTGCGGCTGTTCCGGCTCGGGGGCCTGGGCCCACGTGCGCCAGGTGAGGCGCTGCGGCTGGTAGACATCCAGCGCCAGGCGGCCAAAGCCCTCCACCCGCCGCTCGCCCAGGCCCTGCTCTTCCAGGCGGCGCAGTTCGGCGGGCGGCACGGGCGGGTCGGCGCGCAGCACGAAGACGCTGCCCGGGGCGATGGCCTGGCTGTGCGGCAGCGGCAGGCCCCAGGTGCGGTTGAAGCCGCGCACGACCTCGCCCGCCCGGAAGACCTGCTCCACTGTCAGTTGGACGGCCGGCCCGAAGAAGGCGCCCAGGGCGGGCAGCGGGTCCAGCCCGGGCTGGCCGTTGGCATCCCGCACCACCGCCGCGCTCAAGAAGGTCAGGATGAAGCGCCCGGCCGGGGGCGGGGGCGGCGGGGCAAGCTCTTCCGCCTCATCATCATCCTCCACGGCCGGTTGGCCGGCCGGCGGCGGCCAGGCCCAGGCTTCGCGCCAGGCCGCAGGCTCGACGCGCACGTCTTCCACCTGCACCCGCCCGTAGCCGGCGGTGCGGGCCTTGCCCAGGCGCAGCGCTGCGCCAGACAGCAGGTCGGTCAGGTAGGCCTGGTCGGCCAGGTCGTCCAGCAGCACCAGCCCCTGCAGGCGCATCCCGGCCGGCAGGGCTTCGAAGCGGAAGACCGCCCCCAGGCCCTCCACCGCCCGGCCCAGCTCGGCGTCGCGCTGGATGTGCAGGTTGACCTGGTGGGCGAACGACTGCGAAT
>CAYQDU010000353.1:0-3223 GCA_964416275.1 uncultured Anaerolinea sp.
AATTGTCCTACCGAGCCGCGGAAATAGCCGGCAATTCGCCCGACAAGCTGCCGGTCTGAATACTGGCGATCATAACCTTCTGCGTTTAAGCCAGCAAAAAATGCCATAGTTTATCCTCTCTTGGGGGAAGGCTGGCGGGCGCGGCCCGCCAGCCCTACCCCAAGAAAATTGGTTTCTTCACAGAACAAACTTCGCCTGCGACCAAAAGGCCGAAAACGCTACTCGCGGAAGATGCGCCGGTAGACATCGGAAGTCTGCATCAGTTCGTCGTGCGTACCAATTGCCGCCAGGCGGCCCTTGCGGATCACCAGGATCAAATCCGCCCAGCGGATCTGTGACAGGCGGTGAGTAATCATCAGCGTGGTGCGGCCGCGAGCTGCAGCGTAGATTGCTCGCTGAATGCGGTCTTCGGTGGCGCTGTCGATGGCGCTGGTCGAATCATCCAGCACCAGGATACGCGGATCGGTCAGGAAAGCCCGCGCCAGGGCCAGGCGCTGGCGCTGCCCGCCAGACAGGGTCACGCCGCGCTCGCCGATTACGGTCTGGTAGTCCTTCTCGAAGGCATAGATGAACTCATCGGCCTGGGCGGCTTTGGCCGCTTCCCGCACCTGCTCCAGGCTGGCCTCCGGCGCGCCAAAGGCGATGTTGTCTTGAATGCTGCGCGAGAACAGGAAGATATCTTGCTCGATGATCGAGATGCTGCGCCGCAGGGCCTCCAGGTTCCAGGCGCGCACGTCCATCCCGTCCACCAGCACCTGGCCCTGGCTCACGTCGTAGGTGCGGTTGACCAGGCGCGCCAGCGAGGTCTTCCCCGCCCCGGTCTGGCCCACAATCGCCACCGTCTGCCCGGCCCGCACCTTGAACGAGATATGCTCCAGCGCCGGTTCACCCTCAGCATAGGCAAAGGACACATCTCGGAATTCGATCTCGCCGCGCATCGGCCCGGCATAGCCCTGGGCGTTCTGATCCAGGTTCGTCTCGCGATTGATCAGTTCCAAAATCCGCCGGGCGCTGGATACGCCGGACGAAATCTGCGAATAGGCAAACAGCGAGGTAAAGGTAGGAAAGTCGAACAATTGCAGCAGGCCAAAATAGGCCACCACCTGGCCCACATCAAGCAGGCCCTGGCGGTACAGCAGCAGGGAATGCAACAGCCCGGCGGCCTGGGCCAGGCTGAAAAACAGCAGCGGTAGAAAGCGGGCTTCGATGTCACCCTGGCGCACAAAGGCGTTGCGGTAGCGCCGGGCGTTGTGGCTGAAGCGATCCACCTCCTGGGCCTCCTGCGCCATGCCTTTGACGGTCTCAATCCCGTCGATGGCCTCGGCCAGGCGGCTGTTTAGCTGGCCAAACGATTGGCGCACCTCGGTTGTAACCGGTTGGAGGGTGCGCAGATAGCGCCACAGCGAGGCGAAATAGGCCACAATAAACACCGCCGGGGTCAGCGTCAGCGAAGGATGGTAGCGCGGGGCCACGAAAAGGGGCATGAACAGGAACAGCGCCGAGCCCACCACCAGGTTCAGGCCGGGGCTAAATAAGAAGTTGACCTCGCGCACGTCGTTAGCGGCGCGGGCCATCGTATCGCCCACCGGCTGCAGGCTGTGGAAGGTCATGCTTTTGCCCAGCAGGCTGGTATACAGCTCGTGGCGCACATCGCGCTCCACCAACTGGCCCATCATCTCGCTGCCGAAGTTGCGGGCAAACTGCAAAACGCCGCGCAGCACCTGGCTGGCCCCCAACTGGATCGCCAGCGGCAGCAGCAGGCTCACCTGGGGCGGCGAAGCCAGGATAGCATTGAAGGCTTGTCCGATCAGCACCGGGGCTACCGCCGCCAGGGCGGCGTTGCTAAGCGCGCCGATGAACATCAATACGATCAGATAGCCGTAATGCCAGGCATACGAGGCCAGCCAGCGCACCGGGCTGCGCCGGTCGGTGGCAAAACGGATCGGGACGGTGAACTCGGCCGCCTCGACAAGAGTTTGGGCAGAATTTTCCATTCGATTATCTTATCATCATTCCCTACGTTCCATCGGGGAAGGGCATCTCGGCGGCCAGCTTATAGAAGCCAAACTGGGGCAGGCTCTCGACCGGCACGCGGCGCATCCGCCCATTGCGCGGGGTGATCTTATAGGCCGCGCCGTTGCGGTGCAGCAGCGGGATGGCCCGCTTGCGCCGCCCAAACACCCGCCGCATCCGGACCGAGAACTGACGGTAGGTCTCCCGATCTTCGGGCAGGGCGGCAAACAGGGCTTCATAGGCGGCGATAAAGCGCGCCCGGTACTCCAGGCTGACAGCCGGCAGGTTGCTGATGACCCAGCAGCGGTCCTCATATTCCCAATAATAGGACAGCCCCAGGAACTCTCCCTCTCGCGTCAGATAGGGGAAAAACGGGAATGAGCGACAGGTAATCGAGCGGTAGCTGCGCTGGCATAGGCGGTGGCCCTTGCAGACCACCAGGGTCTGCCCTTCTGGGGCCTGGCGGCGCAGGTCGTCGGTCTCGGCCCGGGTGCGGCCCTTCCAGGGCCGCCACAGATCCGTATGGGTTTGTAAGTAAGCCCATTCGGCGTCATACACAGCCGGGACGGCGTGGGCGGCGTCGCAGCAGAATGGCACGCCCCGGTCGTTGTACGGCGCGCAGAACTGACCGCAATCCAGCGCAGTGATGGGCGCGTCAAAATCGGCGTATAGGGCGGCGAAATCGAGCGGCGGTCGGGCGGGCGTTTCCATAACCGGAAAGGATACCACAAGATCGGGCAAATGATCTCTACAAATAGAGGATATAATTCTCTCGCCTATGTTGCGCGCCCGTTATCGTCGGATCGTGTGGTTTTTCGCCAGGCTGCTCTCCAGCCTGGCGTTTTGGGAACTGCTCTTGCCGCGCCTGGGCCTGGGCGGATGGGCCCGGCGCACCCGCGCCGGCAGGCTGCGCCGGGCGGCGGTGGCCTATCGGGCGCTGGCGATCCAGATGGGCGGCGTTCTCATTAAAGTCGGCCAGTTTCTCTCTACCCGCGTAGACGTGCTGCCGTCCGAATTCACCGACGAGCTGAAAGACCTGCAAGACGAAGTACCCGCCGAGACGTTTGCCGATCTGCGCCGGGTGGCCGAAGCCGAGTTCGGCATGTCTCTGGAGCAGAAATTCGCCGCCTTCGACCCGCAGCCCCTGGCGGCGGCCTCGCTGGGCCAGGTGCATCGGGCCGCGCTGCCCTCGGGCGCGGGGGTGGGGGTT
>CAYQDU010000354.1:0-3216 GCA_964416275.1 uncultured Anaerolinea sp.
TCATGGTGACCCACGACCTGCGCATGTGCAAGTACGTGGATAAGATCATCCAGATTCACGACGGGCAGATTTCGTCGATCATGGAAAGCCGGGCAGAGATCGACGCGCTCATCTCGTGCGCCTGACGGCTTTCCCGTCCTGCGATGGCGCCTGGCGAGCTTCACTCGCCAGAACAAAAGGGGATCACAGGGGATTTTGTCGCCCTTCGGGCGACAAAATCCCCTGAACATTTCTGGCGCTTCTGGCTTGGCCGGAAGCGTCTGGATCGGTCGCCAGGCTATATTCTGGGGGTTTAGCGTGGGGCAGCCAGCTGGCGAGCTTCGCCGAAAGAGGCTGGCAATATCTCTTACGGTATCTGCGCTTCTTCCCAATCGTTTCTTAATATCCACCCCAAATAAGGGCGCATCCGACTGCTTTCGGTATAATGAGCGGGTATGCCGGGTGGGGAACCATTCGCAAACGTTGTACGTCCTGAACACATTGGAATCAAACCGTCTTGACACAGGAAACGTAATGGCTCAGTCTAAAACGATGATTTTGATCTCCGCGCTGCTGTTAGCCGTCTGGCTGGCGGCGGGGCTGCTTCCGGTTGGGGCGCAGGCCGCCCAGCCAACCCTGCAGGCCGGAGCGATCCAGATGCGCGCCCAGGCCGCCTTCGACGGCTATTTCAAATATGGCGAGTGGCTGCCGGTGTGGGTAGAGCTGGAGAACAGCGGCCCCGACACCCAGGCCGAAGTGCGCATCATGGTCAGCAGCAGCGGGGGGACGATGATCTTCAACCAGCCGGTGGAGCTGCCCAACGGGGCGCGCAAGCGCCTGGCGGTGTATGCGCTGCCCAACAACTTCTCGCGCCAGCTGGTGGTCGAACTACTAAGCGGCGGGAAGTCCCTGGCCTCGCAGAAAGTGCCTGTGCAGCCCAACCCTACCGTAACCTACCTGGTGGGGCTGGTTGCGCCGGAACGCAACGCCCTGGCCCTGCTGGAAACCCTGCGCCTGCCCGGGCAGACCCGCCCGGTAAAACTGGTGGACGTAGCGCTGGGCGACATCCCCGAACGCTTCGAGGGTCTGCGCTCGTTCGACCTGATCGTGTTGAACGGGGTGGACAGCTCCAGCCTATCGGCCGGGCAGACGGCGGCCCTGGAGGGCTGGGTGCGCCAGGGTGGGCGGTTGGTGGTGGGCGGCGGGGCTTCGGCCGCCCAGACCGCGGCCGGGCTGCCGGCCGCGCTGCTGCCCATCCGCGACTTGCAGACCTTTACCGTCGATAGCCTGCCGGGCCTGGAGCATTTCATCGCCGCCCTGGAACCTGAGCGGCCGATCCGCGTACCGGGGCCGTTTGTTGCGGCCTCCGGCAACCCGGCCGTGCAGGCTGTCACCCTGGCCTCACAACCGGCCTCCGGCGGCGACCTGCCGCTGGTGCAGGAGTGGACGCTGGCGCGCGGCCACGTCGATTTCGCCGCCCTCGACCTGTCTGGCGCGCCCTTCGACGCCTGGAACGGGACGCTGGCCTTCTGGCAGACCCTGGTTACGCCTGGCGCGGTCTACCCGCAAAGCGCCCCGATGGACGTTTCAGCCCGCCAGCAGTTCACCAGCGGCATCTCGTACCCGCTGTCCAACCTGCCTATGCTCGACCTGCCCTCCATCAAGGGGCTGGCCGGGCTGTTGGGGCTGTATGTACTGCTGGTCGGCCCGGTCAATTATTTCGTGCTGCGCCGCCAGAAGCGCCTGCACCTGGCCTGGGTGACCATCCCCGTGCTGACGCTGCTGTTCTCGGCCGCCTCGTTCGGCCTGGGCTACGCCCTGCACGGGACCGACATCTTCGTGAATAAGATCGCCATCGTACAGCTTCAGCCATCGGGCAAAGCCAGCGTGTCGAGCTTCGTGGGCCTGTTCACCCCCTCGCAAGAGAGCTACGAGGTGCAGGTGCGCACCGGGGGGTTGATCAGCCCGCTGGGGCCATACAGCGACCCGTGGAATTCGGCGCCCGCGCCGGGCGTGGGCGGGCGCAGCATCACTCTGGTGCAGGGCGACCCGGCTTACGTGCGCGGCCAGAGCGTCGAGCAGTGGTCGATGCAAAGCTTTATGGCCGAAGGCATGCAGATGGACTTCGGTGTGATCGAAAGCGACCTGCGCCTGGAAGGCGACCGCCTGGTGGGCGAAGTGCGCAGCCGGGCCAACTATACCCTGAAAGATGTGATGGTCGTGCTGAACAACCAGGCGGCCCGCCTGGGCGAGCTGGCCCCCGGCGGCGTGGCCCCGGTGGAGCTGAACCTGGTGGGCGCCAACGGCCCCAACTACGGCCCATCTACCAGCTATACCATCTTCGAACAGGAGCTTTCGGGCCAGAACGGCCCCACGCCGCGGGCCATCGAGGTGCGCCGGGCGATTATCGAAAACATCTTCGAGCGCATCCCGCCGTACATTCAACTGGGGCAAGACCCGGCCAACCCCAACAGCCTGGCGCAGACGCCGGTGCTGTTCGGTTGGCTGGACGCCGCCCCGCCCGACATCCAGGTGACCGGGTCCGAGCCGGCCCAACAGACCACCGCCCTGGCGCTCCTGCCGCTGGCCTATCGCCTGCCCGAAAGCGGCCCCATCAGCCTGCCGCCGGGGTTGATCCCAGGGCAGATGATCGAATCGCCGCGCGAGGGCGGGCCGTGCGGCGCAACCGGCGCAACGGCGGTCTACATCAACCACGGCGACGCCTTTTTCGAGTTCCGCCTGCCGGATACGCTCCAGAACGCCCAGGTAGATAACCTCAAGCTGGGCCTGTGGACCGACAGCGGCATGTTCACCCAGCCCACCCTGGCCCTGTACGATTGGACCAACCAGCAGTGGCTGCTGCTGGATGGGGTGAACCAGGGTGTGAACCTGGTTCCCACCGCTCAAGAACTGCTCGGCCCCGGCGGCCTGGTGCGCGTGCGCCTTTCGGCCGACAACGCCCAAAGCTGCTACTACCTGGGCCTGGGGCTGGAAGGGCGGAAGTAAACCATCCGTTTTCGGCGGGCGCCGGCGGCGGCGCCGCCCGCGCCCCCCGCAAACAGAAAGCCATCTTGAATATGAACGCCAACACAACCCCCGAACTGACGCCCCCCCCTGGGGAAGTGGATAGGGTCGGAAACCTTAAATTGAAAATCCCGGCCCGTTCGCTGCTTGGGGTGCTCGGCCCCCACCGAGGCGGGGAAAACACCACCCTGCGCCAGCCGGCCCGGCTGCTGG
>CAYQDU010000355.1:0-3213 GCA_964416275.1 uncultured Anaerolinea sp.
CCCCCGGGCTGCAGGCCGGGCGTGTCCAGGTCTTCGGGCAGGGCGCCGTCCAGGGGCGGGTATTGGGCCAGGTTATACAGCGCCACGGCCTGGCCGGGGCCGCCGCCGGCCTCGTCTTTGCGCGCTTTCCAGGCCAGCGGCAGGGGCAGCGAGCGCTGGCCATTGCCCAGCGGGTAGGCGTGTAAGAAGCGCACCTGGCCGGAGAAGAACAGGCGCTGGAACTCGGGGTCGCCGGCCAACTGGCGGCGCTGCCCGCGGCTGGCGGCATGGGCCAGGGCGCCGCGCAGCAGCCCGCCGGGGATATAGGGGAAGCTGAGGGCGCTGTTGGGGTCCCCGTTGGCGCTGTTGGCCAGCACCGGCTCCAGGAGAAGCAGGGTGTAGCGGATGGCGATCATGGGCGCACCTGTTGGGCAAAGTGGGTAAACCAGGCCCGGGTGGCGTCCGGGCCGTCCAGCTCGGCGCGCAGCCAACCGCGGCCGCGGTTGCGCCCACTGCCGGCGTGGCGCAAATCCAGCACCGCCGCCGCCAGCAGGCCCAGCGCCTGCGGGGCCAGGTCGCCGTCGAGGTCGAAGCTGAGCGGCGCCTCGAACACCACTCCCGGCAGCACCACGCGCATCGTGCGCAGGGTAGAGTGGACCGGCCCGCCCTGCGGGTTGATCGCCGTCTGGCGGCGCAGCCCGGTCAGGCTGTACAGCACCTGCTCGGGGGTGAAGGCGCCCGGCTGCCAGCGGCGCTCCCACAGCACGGCCTGGCGCAGGCGGGCCGGCAGGCAGGCATCGCCCACGTGCAGGCAGCCCTGCTCGTCCAGGCCGCGGCCGGGGCGGCCAAACAGGTGGTCCTTCCAGCCGCCCCAGGCGTCCTGGCCCTGCAGCTCCAGGGCGTAGACTACGTTCTCGGCCGCCTCGGCCAGCAGGCCCTTGAGCGTGCGGCCGCGAATATAGGGGAAGCCGTCCGGGTCGTGCTCCACCTCCCGGTCGACCAGGCCGGCCAGCCCGCCGCCGGAGCCAAAGGTGGCCGCGCTGAGCAGCTCAATGCGTAACACACTCGGGTTCGTCACACCTGCACCTCCCGTTCCACCAGGGGAACGTAATGATCGAGCAGCTCGATCGCATCGAAGTAGATACAGCGCTCGCCGCTCCAGCCCTGGCGGCGGTGGTCGTCGCCGCCGGGCAGCAGGCGCGGCAGCAGCGGGAGCTGGTAGCTGGTCAGGAAGGTTTCCACCGCCGCGGCGCCCTGGCGCAGCGGCTCGCGCAGGCGCTTGAGCTTGTTGCGCGGCCAGGCCTGCTCGTCCTGCAGCTCACCGATCACCCGCTGCAGCCCGTCCAGCCAGTAGCGCCCATCCTGGTTGTGCGCTTCGGCGCGTAGGCGCAGCGGGCGCAGCAGCAGGTCGCCATAGGCGGTGCGGTACTCGCGCTGGCGGATGGCCTGCAGCGACCCGCTCAACCCGCTGGTGGCGAAGTGCCAGTCCAGGGCCGAGAAATCGGCCGGCCCGTTCTGGCGCACCAACTGCTTGGCGCTGCGGGCCAACTGCTGGCTGAGGTCATAGGCGCGCGAGAAGGGGTAGTGCATCTTGACGATGCTGACGCCGGCGGCGGCGTGCAGCCCGCCCAGGCCGCGCGCCTGCGTCTCCTGCTCGAAAGCCTGCAGGTAGGCGGCGGCCAGCGGCAGCCCCAGGGCGCCGTTGCACACAAAGGTCACGTCGTCGCCGCCGAACACCAGCGGGCGCAGGGGCAGCCGGTCCTCCACCAGCGGGACCTGGCCGCCCACCAGCCAGCGGTTGTCGTGCCGGTCCCACTCCAGGCTGCCCACCAGCCGGCCCACCACCTGGCGCAGGGCGGCCTGGGCGGCCTGGTCCACCTGCTGCGAGAAGTGACGCAGGGCCTGGATATAGGCGCGGTTGGCGCCCGGGGCGCTCCAGTCCAGCTCCTGGCCGATCTGCTGCAGGTGGCGGCTCATGCGGTTGCCGTCGGCGTGCACCACGGCGATGTAGCCTTCTTCGCCCTCCACGCGCCCCAGGTCGTCCAACTGGATGGGGAAATCGAAGGCGGCCAGCACTTCGGCGCCCAGGGTCAGGCGCAGGCGGGCGTTGGCGGCATCGCGCCAGCCCAGGCGGGCGGCCACCGCTGCCGAGACCAGGCGCGGCGCCTCGCCCGGCAGGCCCAGCGTCACCCGGCTGCCATCCACCACGATCTCCCCGTCTGTGCTGCGCACCGCCGGCAGCCCGGACGACGAGCACACCGCCGTCACCGCCAGCCCCTGCAGCGGGGTGGACGGCAGGCGGGACTGCTTGTGGGCGGCCATCTGGCGCAGCAACTGCTGGCGCACCTGGTCCAGCCGGTCGTGCGCCAGGTCGAGCGGGAGGTGCTGGGCCAGCACCACCAGCCCGGGGGCCTGGGCCAGCAGGCGCCGGGTGAGGCAGGCCACCAGCTCCAGCGCCAGGGCCCGGGTGCGGAACAGGATCAGCGTGTTGCCGCCCCCGGCATAGATCAGCTCGGCCTGCAGGTCGGGGTCGTGCTCGATGGCCGGGCCGGGGTCCAGCTCCCAGTTGATCTGCTCAGGGCGCAGCACGTTGTGGCGCAGCTGCAGCTGCTGCAGGGCGGCGAAGACCCACAGCGTGGTGGCCCGGTAGACCGCCTCGGAGGCGCCGATGTTCTCTTGCAGGCGGTTGCTGCCAAAGATGTAGCCCTGGATGCCGCTGGTATCCAGCAGGGTGAGGGTCAAGCCCTGGTCGTCATGGTCCATAGGGTCTCCTATTCCGGCGGGGGCGCGGTGAACCAGCACCCCAGGTGTGCTTCCAGATCGGCCCACTGCGCCCGCCCGAACACCTTCACCCGCCCCTCGGCATTGCCGGGGGTGGCGCGGATGACCTGCTCTTCGACCAGCCCCGGGTCTTCGGACAGGCACACCAGGGCCGCCCCGGCTTCTTCGCCGCCCACCTGGCGGGCGCGCACCAGCGCCTCGAACAATTTTTGCTTGCAGGGGTCGGCCTTGGCCCCAAAATAGCAGGAGATGAAATACAACTGGTAGCCGCGGATGGCGGCCGCGTCCACCTGGAACTCGAACTTCAGGCACGGGATGGTGACGCACACATCGGTGAGCGGGTCGCTGAGCTGCCAGGCGGCCTGGTTGCGCAGCAGGATGTCCAGGATGTAGCTCTCCAGCCAGGCGCCCTGCAGCCAGGTGAACAGGTGGGCGGGCGAATTGAATGGCCAG
>CAYQDU010000356.1:0-3191 GCA_964416275.1 uncultured Anaerolinea sp.
GTTGGAACTGAATATCGTCCCGCGCGTGGATGAAGACAACCGCTGGGGCCAGCTCTTTGGCCTGGCCTACGCCGATGCCTCGCGCCTGAGCCTGGGCCTGCCCGACGGCGCCGGGCTGGAGATCGGCCGCGAGGGCGCGTCTGTCCAGGGGCAGGATGGCGTGTACGTGCTGGACCTCAGCCCGGCCACCCTCTCGCAGGGCCAGCCGCAGGTGGGCAGCGCCCTGGATCAACTGCGGGCGGGCATGGTGATCGCCAATGGGCTGCTGGACGTATTCGCCCCCGGCGAACTGCTGACCCCCAGCCCGGCCGATGTAAGCTTTGCGCCGCTGAGCGCTCCCACCCCGGCCCTGGACGGCGGGGCGGCCCTGCCGCCCGCCCCGGCGATTTCGATGGCGCTCTCGACGCCGGCCGCGGCCGCGGCCACCCTGCCGCCGCCGCCCACCGCCACCCGCATCTCGCGTCCGCCGGTGGCGCGCACGCCCCGCCCCAGCCCGACCCCCATCCCCACCCCCGAGGCCGCGCCCACCGCGCCCTATCTGCTCAATTTCATGATCGGGTTCGGCGTGCTGGTGGCGGCGGTGATCGCGGCAGGCGTGTGGATCAACCGGCGCCGGATTCGATTGTTTTGACCGGCGCGCGCCGCGCTGCGCACGCCCGAAAAAGAACTGCGGCCCTTCCGGCTTCGCCGGAAAATTTCTGTATTGGGGGTTCGGCGCAGCCGCCCGACCTCCCCAATCTCCGTCAACTCGTGCGGGGCGAGGAAGTTCCAGAGCCTTTTAATTTGGGGTAAAATACACACCATATTGATATACGAACAAAAGAAAGGCAGCGCTTCGATGAACTTACGCCTCTACGATACCTACACTCGCAGCCTGCGCGAGTTCCAACCCCTGCATGGCAACGAAGTAGGGCTGTATACCTGCGGCCCTACGGTGTACGATTACGCTCACATTGGCAACCTGCGCACCTACGTCTTCGAAGACATCCTGCGCCGGGCGCTGGCCTTCAATCGCTACGCCGTCAAGCATGTGATGAACATCACCGACGTGGGCCACCTGGTTTCCGACGCCGACGAAGGCGAAGACAAGATGGAGAAAGGCTCGCGGCGCACCGGCAAGACCGCCTGGGAAATCGCCGCCTTCTACACCCAGGCTTTCCAGAGCGACATGGATCGCCTCAACATTATCCAGCCCACCATCTGGTGCCGGGCCACCGATCACATCGCCGAGCAGATCGAGGTCATCCAGTGCATCGAAGCCAACGGCTTCACCTACCGCACCTCCGACGGCGTCTACTTTGATACCTCCAAACTGGCCGATTACGGCTACATGGCCCGCCTGGACGTGGAGGGCCTGCAGGCCGGGGCGCGCATCGACCTGGGCGAGAAGCGCCACAGCACCGACTTCGCCCTGTGGAAATTCAGCCCGACCGGCCAGAAGCGCCAGATGGAGTGGGATAGCCCGTGGGGCGTGGGTTTTCCCGGCTGGCACATCGAATGCTCGGCCATGTCGGCCAAGTAC
Organism: uncultured Anaerolinea sp.; assembly: GCA_964416275.1. Taxonomy (GTDB): domain Bacteria; phylum Chloroflexota; class Anaerolineae; order Anaerolineales; family UBA4823; genus RBG-16-57-11. The sequence continues at coordinate 1,523 of CAYQDU010000356.1, forward strand.
CTGGGCAGTTTCTTCGACATCCACTGCGGCGGCGAGGATCACATCCCCGTGCATCACACCAACGAGATCGCCCAGACCGAAGCCTGCTATCACACCCGCCTGGCGAATTTCTGGATGCACGGGTATTTCCTGCAGTTGGGCGAGGAGAAGATGGCCAAATCGAGCGGCGAGTTCCTGCGCCTGCAAACCCTGGTCGACAAAGGCTACGACCCGCTGGCCTACCGCCTGTTCTGCCTGAACGCCCACTACCGGGCCAAGCTCAGCTTTGGCTGGGAGGGCATGGACGCGGCCGCCAAATCGCTCGACCGGCTGCGGGCGGCGGCCTACGAATGGGGCCAGCCGGGCCAGGTAGACGAGGGCTACGTGGAGCAGTTCTGCGCCCAGGTCAATGACGACCTGAACATGCCGCGCGCCCTGGCGGTAACCTGGGAGCTGGTGCGCAGCGACCTGCCGCCCGCCGCCAAGAAGGCCACCCTGCTGGTTTTCGACCAGGTCTTGGGGCTGCGCCTGGGCGAGTGGCAGCCGGTTGAGCAAGAGGCGCCGGCCGAAGTTCTGGCGCTGCTGGAACAGCGCCAGCAGGCCCGCAAAGAGAAACGCTGGGCCGCCGCCGACGCCCTGCGGGCGCAGATCACCGCCGCCGGGTTCGAGATCGAAGACACCCCCCAGGGGCCGCGCCTGAAAGCGCGGAAATAAATCGTCGCGAGAGGCTGCTGCAGGAAGCTGCGCCAGACTCTCGCCGTGGTGGCTTTTTCGCCTGCCGCGGAGAGACCATGATTGTTATGGCCCGACCGGCTTAGCCGGGAAAGAAATAGGATGAGGGCGGGCTGCCGGGCGCAGCCCGGCCGCCCGCCCTCATCGAGAAGAACCTCGCCTTCGACGGAAGAGCCGTTGTTATAAAGTCAGGAGTTTACGAATGAAGATTGCTGTTACTGGTAAAGGAGGGGTGGGCAAGACCACCCTTTCGGGCCTGCTGGCCCAGACCTACGCCGATAGGGGCCGCCAGGTGCTGGCCGCCGACGCCGACCCCTCGCCCTGCCTGGCCGGGGCCTTGGGCTTTCCCGACGAGCTGCGCCGCAAGCTCAAGCCCATCGTCGAGATGGACGCCCTGATCGAAGAGCGCACCGGGGCCAAGCCCGGCGCGATGGGCGGCTTCTTCACCATCAACCCGCGCGTCGACGACATCCCCGAACGCTTCAGCGTCGTTCACCGCGGCGTGCGCCTGCTGGAGATGGGCGCGGTGGACACCGGCGGTAGCGGCTGCATCTGCCCCGAAAGCGCCATGCTCAAGACCCTGTTCACCCACCTGCTGTTCCGCAAGGATGACATCCTGATCCTCGATATGTACGCCGGGGTGGAACACCTGGGCCGGGCCACGGTCGATTTTGTGGATGCCATGCTGGTAGTGGTCGAACCCACCCGCCGCAGCCTGGGAACCGCCGCCCAGATCAAAAAGCTCGCCAACGACATCGGCCTGACCCGCCTGTGGTTGGTGGGCAACAAGGTCCGCAACCAGGACGAAGCCGATTTCTTGCAGACCGAAACCCCAGGTCTGCCCGTGTTGGGCCTGCTGCACGCCGACCTGGCCGTGCAGGAAGCCGACCGGCTGGGCATCGCGGTCTACGATCACGTCCCGGCCCTCAAAGAAGCCGCCTGGCAAATGGCCGAGACC
>CAYQDU010000357.1:0-3181 GCA_964416275.1 uncultured Anaerolinea sp.
CCATTGAAACGGCACTGGCCCCCAGTCGGTTCTCAGACTCGACCTCGCCCAACACGTATACCGCGGCGGTCTGCGAATAGAACGGAATGTTACCCGCCACGATCACAATCGAGCCGAATTCGCCAATGGCGCGGGCAAAGCTGAGCAGCGCCCCGCTGGCCAGCGGCAAAATCAGCGGCGGCAGGGTGATGCGCCGGAAGATCGTCCAGGCATTGGCCCCCAGGGTGGCGGCGGCGTCTTCCTGGGTACGATCCAGGCTCAGCAGCACCGGCTGCACCGCCCGAACGACAAACGGGAAGGTGATAAACAACAGCGCCAGGATGATGCCCGGCGGGGCAAAGATGACCTTGAAGTTCCAGGTCTCCTTCAACCAGGCCCCCAGGGCCTGCTGCGGGCCAAACAGCACCACCAGCATCACCCCCGTCACCAGGGTGGGGATCGCCAGGGGCAGGTCGATCAAGCCATTGAGCAGCGACTTGCCCGGAAATTCGTAGCGCACGATCACGTACGCGGTCAGGGCGCCCATCAAGGTGTTGATGACGGTCATCACGGCTGCGGTCCACAAGGTCAGCCACAGGGCGCTGCGGGCAATCGGCAGGCTGACCTGGTACCACAGCCCACCCAGCCCTTCCCGCAGCCCGTCTTGCAAGATGACCAGCAGCGGGATAATCAGCAGCACGGTCAGGTAGCTGAGCGCGATGGTCCGCAGGCTCCAACGGCCATGCCAGACGACTTTGCCCATCCCCGGCAGGCGCTTGCCAGCCAGGAGGCCAGGGTCGGGCGAGAGCGAGGCGGGTTTGTTCGTCATTCGACCAGCTCCCATTCCTGCGCCAGCAGCGGGTAGACCTCGGCCCCGACAAAGTGCGAGCGGATAATCAGCACCGCCCGGTCGGTAACGTTGGTCAGCACCTGCGCCACCACCCCCGACAGCGAAAGCTGGCGGCTGCCCTGGGAAAGCGGAGCGCCCAGCACCAGCAGGTCATAACCGCCCTCTTTCATCTCATCCCGAATCTCGACCGCCGGAGCGCCGCTGCGAATGCGGATATTGGCCGGCACGCCCAGGATGGAGAGCGATTGCACCCCGCCCTCCAGAAAACGCTCGGTGCGCTGGCGCTGGTCTGGGTCGGTCGGAATGACCGGCAAGACCGAGAGCAGCGTGGCGTCGGCCCCCACGTGGCGCACCAGCCGACCGGCAAACATCACATCGTCCTTGCCCGGTTCGCCGCTGGTCACACAAATCAGGGCCTGGGAGGGGATGTCTTGCGGCACGGGGGCTACCAGCAGGTGATGCTCGCCGGTGCGCAGAATTTGCTCGGCGGTCGCCAGGTCTTGCGAGGCGCTGAACCCCATCACCACCAGATCTACCGGCTGCTTTTCGACCGCCTTCGCCACCGCCTGGGCCGGCGGCTCGGACGAGGTTTGCACGTCGAGGGAAGCCAGGCCGCTGCCTAACTGCTTGCGGGCCTCTTGCAGGTGAGGCTGTAAGACGTCATCTTTCTGGCCGCAGCCCAACAGGGTGACGCGGGCGTGAGCCATGCGAGCTAACTGCCCGCCCAACGCCAGGGCGGCCTGGGCCCGCAGCGAGCCATCGGTGACGATCAGAAAGCTCAGCCCCGGATGGGCCAGGGCGTGGATGCGATGCACTCCCACCCAGGCCGGCGAGCCTTCGCGCAGCGGGAAGCGGCTGGCCTGCTCTGGCGAGCGGGTAGCGTCGACCAGGATGGAACTGCTGCCAAACGTGACTGGCGGCGAGATGGGCCGCACCCCTGGAATGGGCGGCAGGCGCAGGCGCAGGCGCTCGTAGGCCCCGCCAAAGGCCACTTCTTCCACCTCGCCCTGCCCCAGGCTGGGGCAGCCCAGGGCCTCTGGGGTGGCCGCCAGGGCCACATCTTCCGGGCGGAACAGCACCTGAACGCGCGGTTGGACTTCGGGCAAAACCGGCGCGGCCAGGCTGTTTTCGACCGGGTCGCTGCTGGGCCGCCCGGAATTGTTGGCCGGGAACTCAATCGGCCCTACCTTCACCCCCTGCGGGGTCAGGCTGCCCACCAGCAGGTTCGAGGCCCCCAGGAAAGAGGCCACAAACTCGGTTTGCGGGCGCTGGTACAGATCGCCCGGCGTGCCGACTTCGATCAGGCGGCCAAAGCTCATCACGCCCACCCGGTCGGCCATGTCGAAGGCTTCTTCCTGGTCGTGGGTGACGAAAATGGCGGCGATGCCCAGCTTGCGCTGGATGGCCTTGAGGTTGCGGCGCAGCTCAATGCGGATTTTGGCGTCCAGAGCGCCCAGGGGTTCGTCCAGCAGCAGCACATCCGGGCCATAGGCCAGGGCGCGGGCCAGGGCCACCCGCTGCTGCTGCCCGCCGGAAAGCTGGCGCGGCATGCGCCCGCCCAACCCGGCCAGGCCCACCAGTTCCAGCAGCTCGTCGCGCTTGCGGCGGCGCTCGGCCACCCCTACTTTGCGAATGCTCAGGCCGAACTCGATATTCTCGGCCACGGTCATATATTGAAACAGGGCGTAATTCTGGAACACAAACCCCACCCGGCGCTGCTGGGTGGGCAGGTGGGTCACATCTCGCCCGTGCAGCAGGATGCGCCCGCTATCCAGGTTAGCCAGCCCGGCAATCAGGCTGAGGATCGTCGTCTTACCGCTGCCGCTCGAACCGAGCAGCACAAAGAATTCGCCATCTCCGATCTCTAGCGAGACATTGTTTACCACCGGATGGCCTTCATAACGTTTGGTCAGGTTTTCTAAGACAATCGACATACGCGCTCCTCTTACCGCAACCGCCCCTTTAACTGGGGCTGGGAAATGGTAATCCTGGTTCTTTCCGCCCGGACGGGAAAATTTCTATTTAAGATTTGCGAGCGGCGGCAGCCGCCCGCCCTCCCGCACGCATAGAAGTTAAGTGTAGCGGGTGAAGATGACAGACCGTGTGACGAAGCTGTGACAAAGCTGTGATAAAAGCGCATAACAATCCTGTAAATTTACAGAGCTTAAATGAATGAATCATTAGAAGTATCATATAATAGCTGCTGAAGCGCAGCAGTTATTATCCAACAATTTCAATCTTCGGGGAAAGAGACTCCGCGCCGGCGCCTGGCCGACCCGAAAGGAGACGGTTGTCACAAGACGATTTGGCGGGAAATCGCAATCAGGGCAGCCTGGCTGCCGCTCGTTTAAA
>CAYQDU010000358.1:0-3126 GCA_964416275.1 uncultured Anaerolinea sp.
CTTCCACCGGAAGGCATCACTCGTAATAGTACCCCAGCCCGATGAGCCCCGGCCCGGTATGCACGCCCATCACCGGGGTGAACTCCGTGCGCAGCACCTCCGCCGGGTGGACCTTTTCCAGGGCCATCGCCAGCAGCCGGTCCGCCTTCCGGGGGGAATCGGTGTCCATCACGGCCAGGGTCAGCCTCCGGCATCCGGCGGTTTGGGCGGCCACATAGTCCACGATCCTCTCCATGGCCCGGGCTTCACTGCGCAGACTGGCGATGGGACCTGCCAGGCCCTCTTTGTTGATTATGAGGACCGGCCGCACGTTCACCAGGGAGCCCAGCAGGTAAGCCGCCCGTCCAATGCGCCCGCCGCGGGCCAGGAATTCCAGGGTATCGACCATAAAGTACAATCGACAGCGGCGGGCCATCTGCGTCACCCGCGTGACGATCTCATCGGCGCTTTCCCCGGCCTCGGCCCAGCCGGTTGCCAGCTTCACCAAAGTCCCCAGGGGGCTGGCAACCAGGCGCGTGTCGATAATGCGAATATCCGCGCCAGGGAAATCTTGGGCGGCCACAGTGGCCGAGCGCACCGTCCCGCTTACTTCGCTCGATGGATGGATGCAGATGATTGGCTCGCCAGTGGGAACCCGGCGCTTAAACTCTTGCACGAACAATTCTGGCGGAGGGGCGGCGGTTTTGGGCAATTCGGCCGTCGTGGTCAGGCGTTTCAAGAAGGTGTCGATATCGATGTCGATGCCTTCGAGATACGAGTCGTTCCCGATATTGATCACCTGCGGGATGATCGGTACATCATACCGCTTGGAAAATTCGGGGGTCAGGCAGGAGGTCGTGTCAGTGATAATATGGACCATAGGATTGAAAGAAAGATGATTCAGGGTTGAGGTGGGTTGGGTAGAGGCAAGTCTTCCGAGCCAGACAGGCGGCGGGTGGCATGCGGGTCTTCGGCTGCTTCGGACGGCTTTGGGGCGGCTTCTTCCAGAGCGCGGCCCGGCAGTGGGCTGGCGACGCCTGGGGCCGGCGCTTCTCCGGCTGGAGCGCCGGCCGCCGACTGACGGTAAATGTCGGCGAAGATGGCCGAGCCGGTCAGGAGCATGTAGAAGCTGAGCGCGCCCAGCGCCAGCGGCAGCGCCAGGCACAGGATGATGGTCATGTACAGCAGGGCGAAGATCAGATACAGCAGGGCGAACAGCCCATAAAACACAATCCAGGCGACCACGAAGTCGCCCAGCGAGCGGCGCAGGATGGGCCACCAGCGCCCGACCTGGAAGGCGGCGCTCACCCGATCTTGCGCTACGGCATGCGCGGCGGCCATGGGCAGCGGCAGCGAGCCGAGCAGGCCCAGCAGCATCCCCAGGGTCATGCCGATGAACAGGGCCGCCATCCCGCCCAGGAAGCCGAAGATCTGGCCGTTGCTGGGGTTGCGACCGGCGCCCATCATGCCGAAGACCGCTATCATATAGATAGCATAGCCGCCGAACATGAACACAGACCCGGGCAGCAGGTAGACCGCGCCGATCAGGAACAGTTTCAGCCCGTCTTTGAACAACCGGCCCCAATCTTCCCAGGCTGGCATGCTGGGGCCTTGCCCCGCAATCACCCGCTGCATTACCTGATACTGGTAGCCCAGGGCGGGGATCATGGGGATGATCGGAATGATCGACCCGGCGATATACAGGGCCGCGCCGACCATAAAGCGGTTAACCGCCTCGCGCTCCCGCAGCGGGAAGGCCAGATAGGCGCGCAGAGAAGAGAGATGCAGGCTTTGTTCCATAGGGTATTTCCTCGATTCGGATGAGTATACCATTAAAAATCATGGGCCGGAGAGCCCAGTGGTCTCCCGGCCCACGATTTTACGCCCATAAAGCTGCTCGCCCGAGCGTGGGCCACGCAAAATGTCCTATCGTTGATGCGGGGATTTTCCCAAAAGATAATACCTCATGTGGCGCAGCCGAGCAGCCGGGGGGACCAGCCGGAAGGCCGGCGCAATCAATCCAGGCGCAAAGTAACGATCTGGTAAGGGCCGGCCGCAAAGCGCAGGCTGCCGTCGGCCTCCAGAGACAGGCTGGTCTGGATGGCTTCCGCCAGGCTGGCGCGGGCGGCCTGGGTTGGGGCGGGCAGCAAGCGTACCTGGGCCTGCCGCGCTGCGCCGCTCAGGTTGTAACCGCGCAGCACACAGCCGCGTCCATCTTCGGCTTCCTTCAGCGCGCTGAACAGAAATTCTGGCGGGTCCATCTGGATCAGGCTGGCGGTTGGGGGCAGCGGGCCGGTGTGCAGGCCGGTTTGGCTGGCGCGCAGGGGGGCGCTGAAGGCATGCGCCTGGTGGATCAGGTCGAGCGATTGTTCGGGCTGGCCGGGGAGCACGGCGTAATCGAATTCCCACCCGCCGATCATCTGGGCGGCGGGGGTAGGGTAGAACGGCCCGGCGTGGCAGCGGCGGGTGAACAGGTCGCCGCGCGACAGCCAGCCCACGCAGCGCAGCAGGGTCAGGGCGATCTCGGCCTGCCCGGCCGGGTTGGTCAGGGCTTCGACCTCCGGCAGGCCGCGGGCCGCCACGGCCAGGCTGGCCTGTGGGCCGTGCAGGGCGGTGAAGCGGCGCTGCGGAACTTCGGGGCGCGGGTCTTCGATCCAGCCTGAGTCGTGGGGCGGCAGGGCGATGGGGCGGCGCACGATCTCGTAATGCCCGTCGTAGTCGGCGCAGTGGGCGGCAAAAGGGGCCGGGAAATGCACCCGCAGGCGATGGTCGGGAGTGGAATTTTGCACCTGGGTGTGGATTTCCAGGCGCGCCGCGCCGGGCAGCAGGCGGGCCTGGGTGATGATGCGCAGCGGGCGGGTATGGGCGGCGCGGGCCTGGTGGTCGGCGCTCAGGCCATCGGGGGCGTCCAGCGCCAGTTCGATGCGCAGGGCCTGGCCCAGCGGGCCGGCCTCGGCGGTGAGGCCGGTCACGCGCGGCGAAAGCAGCTGGTCATGGCGGGGCGGCGAGTAGTTATATTCGTCGCCGGCGTCGCCGCCGTCGATAAAGCGGTTCAGGCCGGAGTAGACCTGCCCGCTGCGCCGGTCGGTCAGGGTCAGCCCGCCGTCCTGTGGGTTGGCGGTCAGGCTGAAGAACTCATTTTCAATC
>CAYQDU010000359.1:0-3111 GCA_964416275.1 uncultured Anaerolinea sp.
GTTCTATGCAAGTTCCGTACCAGATCAAGCTTTCACCTTAGACAATCTACTAGATGGAATTGTGATGAACGGCCCAAATGGGAGGCCCCGGCGGGGGCTTAAAATATTATAACGTGAATTAAAGACTTCCGCCCGGCCCATCAACCGATCAAACCGATTAATGTGATCTTTGTCACCTGACAAGCCTTCTAAAAGTCGTTAGAATCATCCTATGAAGCAGCGTATTCCCTGGCTGCCCGTTCCTTTGCCCGGATGACCCCACAGCCGCCCGCATGCTCTGCATGCCGGGCGGCTGTGCGATTCAGGCCGGCGCAGCCGTCTGCGCCCGCGCCGGCTGCATCCGCGAACCCCCGCCTGCAAAAAAGAGAGGAGCCTCGATGACAGACCAAAAAACGATCAGCGTCGAAGAGCTTCTGGCCAAAGCCAAAAAACCGTCGGCCGACGCCATGAAGCTGCACCCCTTCTACCGGGGGAAAGTCGAAACCACGCTCAAATGCTGCGTGCGCGACTTTCAAGATTTTGCCATCTGGTACACCCCCGGCGTGGCCGCCCCGTGCCGGGCCATCGAGAAAGACCCCGAGCTGGTGTACGAATACACCAATAAATGGAACACCGTGGCCGTGGTGAGCGACGGCACACGCGTGTTGGGCCTGGGCGATATCGGCCCCAAAGCCGGCATGCCGGTGATGGAGGGCAAGGCCCTGCTGTACAAATACCTGGGCGGCATCGACGGGGTGGCGATTATGGTTGGCACCAAAGACCCAGACGCCATCATCAACCTGGTGCTGAACCTGCAGCCCGGCTGGGGCGGGGTGAACCTGGAAGACATCTCGAACCCCAAGTGCTTCCGCATCCTCGATACCCTGCGCGAGAAGGCCGAAATCCCCATCTGGCACGACGACCAGCAAGGCACGGCCACCGTCACCCTGGCGGGCCTGATCAATGCCCTCAAGGTGGTGGGCAAGCAGATGAAGGACGTGTCGATAGCCTTTGTCGGCACCGGCGCGTCGAACGTGGCCTGCTCGCGGCTGATCTTTGGCTGGGGGGCTAACCCGGCTAACTGCTACATGGTAGACAGCAAGGGCATTCTGGGCAAGCATCGCAAAGACCTGGAGCTGCGCAAGGCCGAATACGTGGATAAGTGGAAGTTGTGCAACATCACCAACGCCGAGGGGCGCGAAGGCGGGATTGCCGAGGCCATGAAAGGCGCCGATGTGGTGGTGGCCCTGTCGCAATCCGGGCCAGGGGTGCTGCTGCCCGAATGGGTGCGCGGCATGGCAAAAGACGCCATCGTGTTTGCCTGCGCCAACCCGGTACCAGAAATCTGGCCCTGGGAGGCCAAGGCGGCCGGGGCGGTGGTGGTCGCTACCGGGCGCTCGGACTTCGATAACCAGGTCAATAACTCGCTGGGTTTTCCCGGCATATTCCGCGGCACGCTCGACGTGCGCGCCCGCACCATCACCGACGAGATGTGCTTCGCCGCCGCCCAGGCCCTGGCCGATCACGTGGGCGACAAGCTTTCCGATACCCACATCCTGCCCACCATGGACGATTGGGACGTATTCCCGCGCGAAGCCGCCGCCGTGGGGCGCAAGGCCATCGAGCAAGGCCTGGCCCGTATCGACCACAGCTATGAGGAGCTGTACGGCATGGCGCGCGACATCATCAGCCGCTCGCGCAACATGACCCACCGCCTGATGGAAGAAGGCTTTATCAAGATGCCGGAGGAGGAATAACATGTACGACCTGATTATCATCGGCGGCGGCCCGGCCGGGCTGACGGCGGCCATCTACGCCCTGCGCAAGCGCCTGAACGTGCTGCTGGTCAGCCGCGACCTGGGCGGCAAGACCCAGTGGCGGCTGGCCCTGCCCTGGATCGAGGACTATCAGGTGATCCGCGGGCTGGAGATCGTGGACAAGTTCAAGAATGAGCTGGAATACCTGGACTTCGCCCGCCACATGGAGACGGTCGAGAAAGTGGAGCAAGAGGGTCAGAACTTCATCGTGCGCACCCGCGGCGGAGGCGAGCTGAAGGCGAAGGCCGTGATCGTTGCCACCGGCACGCGCCAGGCGCGCATGAACGTGCCGGGCGAGAAAGAGTATATGATGAAGGGACTGTGCTACAGCGCCCTATCGTATGCGCCCCTGTTCATCGACCGCACCGCTATCGTGGTGGGCGAGCGCGACTTGGCTCTACGCTCGGCGGCCGAGCTGGCAACCATCGCCAGCAAGGTGTACATGGTGTGCGGCTGCGACAGCTTGCCCGCCACCCCGCTGACCGACAAGCTGACCGCCGCCCCCAACGTGACCATCCTGACCAACACCCAGGTGGTGGAAGTGAAGGGCGACCAGTACGCCCGCAGCGCGGTGCTGAAGCACAATGGCGATACGAATGAACTGTCTGCCGACGCCATCTTTGTCGAGATGGCCCTCACCCCGCAGACCCAGATGGTCGATGGCCTGGTGGAAATGGACGCCGAGGGCCGCATCCGGGTGGACGCGGCCGGGCGGAGCAGCCGGCCGGGCATTTTTGCCGCCGGCGACGCCGCCAGCGGCTACGCCGAGCAGGTGCTGATTGCCGTGGGTGAAGGGGCCAAAGCCGCCCTGAGCGCCTACGAGTATCTGCTGCCCAGGTTGTAAACCCTCACCCCCGGCCCCTCTCCCATGGGGAGAGGGGTGCGAAAACCGGGCGCGCCCCCTCACCCCCGGCCCCTCTCCCGTGGGGAGAGGGGCCGGGGGTGAGGGGGCGCGCAAATCGGGCGACGCCCGTCTCTATCTTCGCATCCCTTCTGCAATACTGAATTCATCCCCTGAAAGAAATGCAAGGTCATTTTTGCCGTTTTTTTACGGTACCTGCGTTTTCCTGATATAATTAATTCGCAGTTAATTTATAAAGCATTATTGGTTAAATTTATCCCGTCTTATTGAAACAGATTAGATCGATTCAGGCGCTATGTGCGATTCTTTTGACACGTTTGTTCGTCTCGCTTGCAAGCCGGAAAACAGGGGGCATTTTGCTGCCTGGCTGCCTGTTGCCGCCTCACCCAAATGGAAATTCAGGAGAAAAGTAAAATGAAACGTGGATTATGGCGCGTCATGATTCTTCTACCG
>CAYQDU010000360.1:0-3094 GCA_964416275.1 uncultured Anaerolinea sp.
ATAGGTTTGCCAGATGCGCTGGCGGCGGGCCTGGATGGCCTCGGCCTGCTCGAACTGGGCGCACAGAAAGGCCGCCAGCACGTCCGAAGGCAGGTAGCTGGAGCCGACATCCACCCAGGTGTATTTGTCCACCTGGCCGCGGAAGAAGCGGCTGCGGTTGGTGCCTTTTTCGCGCAGGATTTCGGCCCGCTCGCGGTAGCGTGGGTCGTTAATCAGCAGCGCCCCGCCCTCGCCGCAGGTGAAGTTCTTGGTTTCGTGGAAGCTCTGGGTTGCCAGCGCGCCGAACGTGCCCAGGTTGCGCCCGCTATACTGGCCGAGCAGCCCGTGGGCGTTGTCTTCCACCACCGGCAGGTTGTGGCGGTTGGCAATGGCGAGGATGGCGTCCATCTCGCAGGCCACCCCGGCGTAATGCACCACGTAGATGGCGCGGGTGCGGGGGGTAATCAGGGCCTCCAGGCGGCTTTCGTCCAGGTTGAGCGTGTCAGGGCGGATGTCGGCAAACACCGGCCTGGCCCCGCGCAGCACAAAGGCGTTGACGGTCGAAACGAAGGTGAAAGATGGGACGATGACGTCATCTCCCGGCTGCAAATCCAGTAGCAGGGCGGTCATCTCCAGGGCGTGGGTGCAGGAGGAGGTCAGCAGGGCCTTGGGTACGCCAATGTGCTGCTCCAGCCAGGCATGGCAGCGCTGGCTGAACGGCCCATCGCCGGAGATATGCCCATTCTGCACCGCCTGGGCCATATAGGCCAGCTCGTTGCCCACCATCGATGCTTTGTTGAACGGAATCCGATATGCGGTCATAGGACGGTCCTGTTTGGGAAACTGTGGGGCGTAGCCCCACAGCTTCCCAAAAATACAGAAAAATTCCCGCCTTTGGCGGAAGAGCCACTTTTTTGGGGTGCCAATGGCGCAACCATTGGCGCCCCAAAAATTCGATGATCAATCTCGAAACCAGCGATGGTAATACAGCGAGCAGGCGCGGCTGAGAAAGCCGTTGCGCTGCACCATGCGCTGGGTAGCGATATTGCGCCCCTGGGTTGCCAGCCAGATGCTCTGGATGCCGCGCCGCTGGCACCAGTCCATGCCGCTGCGGAACAGCTCTTGCCCCACGCCGGAGCGGCGCTCGGATGGATCAACCCCGGTCAGTTCGTACATCATCTCGCGCCGGTCGGCAGACGGCGCGCCGGTGATATAGCCCACCACGCGCCCGGCGCGCTCGGCCAACAGGCACATCTCGGCCCGGCCTTCCAGGCTGTTTTTGACCCAGGTGCGGTAGTAGGCCTGCCATTGGCTTTCACCGAAATGCGAGTCGAAGTAGTAGCGCGAATCGACGTAGCTGTTTTGAGCGATGGCCTGCACGGCGGGGATGTCGTTGGGCCGGGCGGGGCGGATGATAGCCTCGTCGCTGGCTTTGGGACGGGTTTCAGGGTCCCAATCTTGCAGGTGGCGCTCGAAGATCAAGCGCACCTCCACCAGTTGGAAGGCGTGCTGCTGGGCCAGGCGGATCGTGCGCGGGTCATCCGAATCGGCCTGGAAGTACAGGCAGTCGATGGATTGCGCGGCGCACCAGGCTTCTGCATCGGCCACGGTTGCCTCATCCAGCCGGCGCAGGTTCAGGCGGGCGATACGCCGCTCGAAGAAGTTGGTATCCCACTCCAGAAAGGTGCAGATCTCAGGGTTCAATCTCGGCCTCGCTTCCCACCTGTTCGCGGATCACGTAGGTGGGTTTTTCCATCAGGCGCAGGTGCATCCGGGCCAGGTATTCGCCGATGATGCCCAGGGCGAACAGCTGCACGCCCGAAAAGATGGCGATGGTGGAGGCCAGGAACGGAAAGCCCGGCACGCTGCCGCCAGCGATCCAGTAGCGCCCGATCACATAGAGCAGCACCAGGATACCAAAAGCGGCAAAGCCCAGGCCCATCCAGCTTGCCATCTGCAGCGGCAGGACGGTGAAGCCGGTAATCATGTTGACTGCATGCAGAATGAGCTTCTTGAAGGTGTAGTTGGACTGGCCCACCTGGCGCGGGGCTTGCCGCACGGGTAGGGCCGCAAAGCGGGTGGTTCCCCACGAAAGCAAGGCGTCCAAAATGACGAACGGGCTTTGATAGGTGGGGAAGGCGGCCCGCACCTGGGTGCGAAAGACCCGGAAAGCGCTCACCTTGCGGGCGTTTTCAACCCCCAGCGTACCTTGCAGGGCCAGGCGGGTGAAATACGAAGCAAAGTTGCGCCACAGCCCGTGCTGCTGGTGGATGGGCGTGCCGTAGACTACATCATAGCCTTTGTCCAGCTCTTCCACCAGGCGCGGGATTTCTTCAGGCGGGTTTTGCAGGTCGTCGTCGATGGTGGCGACCAGGGCATAGCGGGCGGCGCGCACGCCGCACAGCAGGGCGTTGTGCTGGCCGTAGTTGCGCATCAGGTTGACGCCGCGCACCCAGGTGTATTGCTGGCACAGGCGGGTGATGGCCGGCCAGCTCTGGTCGCGGCTGCCGTCGTTGACCAGCACCAGTTCGAAGGCCACGTTCAGCGGCGCCAGGGCCGCCGCCGTGCGGTGGGCCAGTTCTTCCAGCGTATCTTGGCTGTTATAGACCGGGACGATCACCGAAATGCTCCCGGCTGGGGGAAAAATCTCAGGCATAAGCTAAGGCAGACGACAATCGATTTGTTGTTGCACGGCTTGCAGCGCGGCCTGGCGTTCGGGGCTGTCGGCGGTGGTTTGCTGGATGCGGCTCCATACATCGCACAGGACGTACTGCATTTTATCCCAGGTTTGGGCGGCGCTGCGGGTTAATTCGAGCGCCTTTTGCCAATCGCCGGTGTGGGCGTAGGCTTCGATAAACGGGTTTAGCTCCGAGACGTTCTTCTCGGTGAAATGCTTGTTGGTTTTGAGAGCCTGGTCGGCCAACCGGGCGGCCTGCCGCCAGTCGCCCCTCTGGTTATACAGTTCGGCTTTCTCAAAATAGTAGCACCAGTTGGGGGCAGGTTCAGGGCCGAACAGGGCCGCCGGGGGTTGGGCCGGGACGGGCGGGTCGGTTTCGATCTGCGTCAGGCGCGAGAGCGGCGTGGCCTCGCGCATATAAAGCGGCTTGACCGGCAG
>CAYQDU010000361.1:0-3074 GCA_964416275.1 uncultured Anaerolinea sp.
CGCCGCCACGTGGCGGCCCAAGCCAAGCTGTTCCCAGGCCGCCGCCTGGTGGGTATACAGGGCTTCGATGCCGCGCCGGCGCAGGGCGGCCGCCAGCGCAGGGTGCAGATTGGGCGGGAAGGGCCAGAGGCGGGCCGGGCGGGCCGGCAGCTCGCGCCACTCGACCATATTCCCCGCCACACCCGGCTCGGCCCGCCAGCGGGCCAGCAGCCTATTCAGCGACAAGGCTCCCCCCGGGGGCCTTCGCCTGGGCCTTGAAGTGAGACTGGAAAGCCCGCTCGGCGGCCTCGTAGCCCAATTGAATCAGGCGCTCGGTGCGCTCGTCGTAATCCAAAATGCGGGCCACCGGGAACAGGCGCTCCGGCGAAACAACGATCACGTCTACCTGCCGGTAGCGCGGCAGGCCGGGCGAGGCCTGCCCCCCGGCGGCCTGGCTGCACTGTTCGCCCATCTGGGCCAGGTTGTTATAGGCTTCAGTCACGCGCAGGCGCTCGCGGAAGGTCGCCAGCAGCAGCCAGTCGAGGGTGAACGTCAGGGCTTCGTTGAACGACTGCGGCAGCGGCAGGCCCTCCGCGTCCACCGGCGCGCCGGACGATCGGTTGCGCCCATGCTCGATCCAGGGGGTCATCAGCACCACCACCACTTCCATCGGCGTGTCGATAGGCCACTCCTGGGCCGCGTCCAGCGCGCCGCTGAGCGGGGTGTTTGCCACCAAAGCCCCATCCCAATAGACCTGGGCGGTCTCGGCGTCCCACGTCCACGGGTAGACCAGCGGGATCGAGCAGCTTGCCAGGATGCGCTGGATGCTGATGCCGGGATAAATGTCCTCTCGCTGCACGCCAGTGCTGCGGCTGTAGAGCGGGCGGTTGCTGAACGTGACCCGCTCGCCGGTGCGCACGTTGGTGGCGTTAATCAGCAGGGTTTTGGCGCTTTGGGCGATCTTTTCGGGGTCGATTTTGAAGCGCGTTTCCAGGGTGTGTTTGAGTGGGCCAGTATCCAGCAGGTTGCTCCAGCGCCCGATCAGCCCTTCGCTCAACCAGCGCGGGCCAAGCGGCAGGGGCAGCCAGCTTTGCTCCGGCGGGGCCGAGGTGGCTTGTTCGGTCGGGACGGTGGGCAGCGGCACGCCGATGAACTGGCGCAGAATCAGGTTCGAGACCCAGCGGGCCAGGCCGCGCATCCCCGGCGGCAGGCCCTGGATGTCGCGCTCGCGCAGGTCGAGCCAGATCTGGTGCAGCTCCTGAGGGGAAACGCCCTGCACAATGGCCGCGCCGTTCACCGCTCCAATCGAAGTGCCGACCACGATATCGGGCGTCCAGCCTGCCCGGTGGTCGGCGTCCAGGCCGGGCTTATCGGCCCGGCACAGGTATTCGTATACTCCGGCGTGGAATGCCCCCCGCCCTCCGCCGCCTGAAAGGATCAAGGTGCGAACCGGGCGCATACAATCTCCTCGTATTTAATGGGTTGGGGGCGGCGCAGCCGCCCCCAACCCATCATGCGTTTACCATCCGTCAATAGATCGTCAGGTTGGTGGTCTGATGGTTATCGGCCGGGTTGGGGTCGGCCTCGGCGGCGCTCACATCGCTGGTGTTGACGACCGGACCGGGGACGGCCGGAGCGGTCAGCGCCAGGTCGATGGTGATCGTAGCCCCGGCAGGCAGCGAACCCAGGTTGCACGGCATGCGCCCGGTCACCGGGATGCACACCCAGGCTGGCGGCGGGCCGGGCTGGGTGGTGGTGAGGGTGTACGTGACCAGGCTGGCTCCATCCGGGAATTGATCCACAAAATTCAGGTTGCTGGCCGGGTTGGGGCCGGCGTTGACGATCTGGAAGATGAGCGTGAACGGCGCGCCGGCGGTGACGGTCAGCGGGGCGCTGGCGCTCAACTGCAGGTCGGCGATTTGCGGCGGCGGGGCCACCGTGAGGGTGGGCGGCACGTAAGGTGGGGTGGTGGGGGTGGGCGTCTCGCTGGGTGGGACGATCACCGTGGGCGGCAGCGTCACTGGCGGCCCGCCCAGAATTTGGGTCAGGTCGCTGGCGGTGCGGTTGTTCTGGGCCGGGTTGACCGGCGAAAGCAGGGCGGCGGTGTTGCTGAGCATGCCGCTGGCATCGGGGCGCACGACGGCCATAGCGGTGAAGGTGGCCGAGCCGCCCGGCATCAGGTTTACCGAGGTGTTGATGTTGCCATTGCCGCCCGGCGATTGGCAGTTTGAACCCAGGGTGGCCGAGCAGACCCAGGTGATGTTTTCCAGTTGGGGCGGGAACAGGTCGCTCACTCCGATCCCATTGACAGCGCCGGGGCCATTGTTGCCCACCACGATCACGTACGTCTCGGTCTGGCCGGGCTGGATCGTATCGCGGTTGTCGGTCTTGGTCAGGGTCAGGTTCACCTGCTGCGGCAGGTTGTCCACGTCGGTAGACTGGTTGTCAAACGGGTTGGTCTCACGCGTGCCGGGCGGCGGGTTGACGGTGAAGGTGATCGCCAACTGCCCGGCGGCGCTGGGCGCCACCAGGCCCGAAATGATGAAGCTGGCCGTGCCGTAGGGGGCCAGGTCGAGGCGGGCGTTGAGGTTGCCAAAGCCGTTGGGCGTCAGGCAGCGCGAGCCGAGGTTGGCCTGGCAGCTCCAGACCACATGGGTGAAATGGGGCGGGAAGGCCACGCTGGCCTGGACGTTAGACACCGCGGTCATGCCCTTGTTGCTGACCTGCACCGAGTAGGTCACTTCCTGGCCGGGGGTGGAACTGGTCTGCCCGTTGGTGATGCTGGCGCTCAGATCGACCGGGGTGAGCAGCGGCGGGGGGATGGGGGTCGGCGGGGCGGGGGTGAAGGTCAGGATCACCACCGGGGTGCGGGTGGCCGGCAGCAGCGGGTCGGGGTCGACCGGATCGTTGATCCCATCGCCGTCGGTGTCGGCTTTGAGTGGGTTCAGCCCGCGCTGCACCTCTTCGCCGTCGGTCAGGCCGTCTTCATCGGTGTCCGGTTTGAGCGGCAGGGTCTTCCAGCGGTTCACCTCCTCGCCATCCAGCAGGCCATCCATGTCGGTGTCGGTGATGAGGGGGTTGGTTCCAGCCTGCAG
>CAYQDU010000362.1:0-3064 GCA_964416275.1 uncultured Anaerolinea sp.
GGTCGAGATTGGACACAAGACCCTGTTTGTGATCGTCGAAGACGAGCAGGCCGTACAGGCCTGCCTGGAAGCCACCGAGCGCCTGATTGGCGACCTGACCCGCCCCAACACCGGCGTTTTCGCCGCCTGGCCGCTGAACGTCGTCAAAGGGTTTCCGAAAGTGACCGTCGAGGCCCAGGCATGAGGCGTTCCCATTCATGATGACGGCCCCCGCCCTATCTCACTTTACTTCGCTGTTGAGCGCCGCTGAGCGCGAGCTGCTTGACGCGCTCACCACCCCGGCTAAAATCCAGGCCTACCTGGATGAAATCGCCTACTGCGGCGACGAGCGCAACCGCAGCCCGCTGCAAGTCATGCGCGAGCGCGAAGCCCACTGCCTGGATGGCGGGCTGTTTGCCGCGCTGGCCCTGTGGCGCATCGGCTACCTGCCGCGCGTCCTCGACCTGCTGCCCGAAGATGATGACGATCACGTTCTGGCGGTATATCAGGTAAACGGGCGCTATGGAGCGGTGGCAAAATCCAACTTTGCCAACCTGCGCCTGCGCGAGCCGGTCTATCCCACACTGCGCACGCTGGTTTATTCGTACTTCGACCCCTATTTCAACGTCAACGGCGTGCGCACGCTGCGCGGCTATACCCGCCTGCTCAACCTGAGCGCCTACACTGCCAACGGCTGGCTGTGGGACCCGGCCGGCGTAGACGCCATCGAGCGCCGCCTGTGCGCCCTCAAGCCCATCTCGCTGATCGACGAGCCGACCGCCCGGCGCCTCTCGCCGGTAGACGCGATCACCTATAAAGCCGGGCTGCTGATCGCCAACCCCGACGGGCTGTATCGCCCCAAAACGACAACAGACGACGGGCCACGGACGACGGGCGACAGACCCTAGTCTGTTGTCTTTGGGCCGCGGTCTACGGTCTTCCCCATGCTCACCCCCACCTCTTCTTCCATCCCCCGCGCGGCCCCGGCCGAACTGGCCTCGGGGCAGGCCCGCGGCTGGACGCTGATCGAAAAGCTGGGCGAGGGCGACGCCGGAGAGGTCTACCGGGTGGAGGCCCTGATCGACCGCAGCCCGGCGATCCTCAAACGCCCGCGCCGGGCGGCTTTCCCCAGCGACATCATCCGCCAGGCCACCCAGATCGAACGCGAAGGCCAGGCGTTGGCAGCCCTGGCCCGCCTGGCTGGCCCCTCTCGCCTGGCCGCCGCGCCGCGCCTGCTCGACCAGAGCCAGCCGGGAACCGAATTCAGCGAGCGCTATTTCATCGTTACCACCCCGGCCCCCGGCCTCGACCTGACCCGCCTGGCCCGCCTGGCGCATATGGGCCGCTTTGACCCCCAGGCGCTGCCCGGCCTGGCCGGGGAGGCCAGCGCTTTGGGACTGCGCACCTACCTGGAGCGGCTGGCCGGGCTGGGCCGCCTGCCCGACCTGCTGCTGCTGCGCGCCCTGGCCGGAATGCTCGACCTGCTCGAAGCCGCCCACGCCCTCGCCCTGGATACGCCCGCCGTCCACGCCTACGGGCTGCTGTGGAACGATGTGAAGCCCGATCACGTCTTCTGGGATTACCAGACCGCCCGCTTTACTCTGATCGACTGGGGCAACGCCCAATTTCTGGAAGCTGATGGTGTAACCCGCGACCGCCAACGCTCGCGCCTGAGCGATTATCACCAGTTTCTCGCCGAGATGGGCGGGTTCCTGGCTGCCGCCGCCCCCGAGCTGCACGCCCGGCTGGAATGGCCGGCCGGGCGTGGAGGCGGATCGAGCGCGCTGGCCGGCGGCCCGACCGGGCTGTATTCCGAAGTTATTCTGCCGCTCAAAGAGCGCATCGCCGGGCTGCTGCAAACCGAAACCCAGGCTCTGGAACAGGCCCGCCGCCAGGAGGCCGACCTGCTCAACCGGCTCGATCTCTCGGCCGACTTACTGGCCGGGCTGGCTGGGCTGCACCAGCAGATCATCGAGCTGGGCGAGGCGCCCGACCAGGCCGGGGCGCAGGCTTTCTTCCTGCGCCTGGCCCAGGCCTTGATCCTGGAGGCCGATCTGGACGGGCTTGTGCAGCTATGCGCAATCGGCCAGCGCAGCGGAGCGCTGCCCCCAGCTCAGGCCCGCCTGCTGCAAGACCTGGCCCAGGCAGCCCGCCAGGGCGCACTGACCGGCGGCTCGGCCAGCCAGGCCCTGCTGAGCGCTCTGGCCGGCGACTGGCCGGCCGCCCTGTGGGAGCTGCGCCGCGCCGCCCAGGCCACCCCCGAACCCCTATGGTGGGATGACCTGAGCAGCCAACTGCGCGCCATCGCCGTCGGCGGCGAACCCCTGCGCCCGCTGACCGCTCTCAACCGCCTGGTGCATGCCCTCATTGCCGCCGCCCAGCGAGCCGACCGCACTCCTATCAGCGGCCAGGCCCCAGGCGGCGACCGGGCCGCCATTGAAGCCGTGCTGCTGCCGCTCAAGGATGAAGTACTGCCGCGCTGGACTCAGCTTGAGCCAGACCCGCCCGATTCCAACATCGAATACCGGGAGGTCGAACGCTGGCTGGCCGCGGGACGCGAACTGCTTACCGAAGCGGCGGCGGCCCTGGACAGCGCGCTGGTGCAGCCGCAGGCTCAGGTGGCCCTGGCCCTGGAAGCCTGGAATCGGCAGGATTTCCCCACCGCTCGCCAGGCGGTGCGGCAGGCCCTGTTCTGGGACCCCGAACGGCGGCGCTTTCTGCAAGCCGAGCGCGCCATTCAGGCCGCCCCCAATTGGCTGGTCGAAGTGCGGCGTGGGCTGGCCGCCGACGAACCTCTGCAAGACCGTCTGGCCCGCCTGGAGCTGGCCGGGCGCGAACTGCGCAACCAGGTCGGCCCGGCCGCCTGGCTGGACGCCCTGCTGGACGCCCTGCGCCAGCTCCGCCGGGGGGCCGACCCGGCCGACGTGCTGGTGCAGCTTCCCCAACTGCGCGACGACCTGGGCTGGCTGTTGGCCCTGGAGCATGAGCAGCCCATCTGGGTCACGCCCGACCGGCCTCTGCGCCTGGAACGGCTGCCCGCCCCCCCAACCATCCGCCCCAGCCAGTTCGGCCAAAAAGAAGCTCC
>CAYQDU010000363.1:0-3022 GCA_964416275.1 uncultured Anaerolinea sp.
GACCCTGGGTGAAGCCCTCGATGCGTGGGCTTCTGAGGCGCGCGGATCGTCGGCGCGCCTGTTCCTGGGTCAACTGGCCTCCAGCGGCGAAGCTCCCCGCCCGGCCGCCATCAAGCTGATGCGGCCGGATAAGGTCGAATACGCCCTGCCGCTGTTCCGTGAAGAAGCCCGCATCCTGAGCCTGCTGCAAGACGTTCCCGGTGTGACCCCAATGCTGGAATGCGGCTTTATCCACCTGGAGGGCGGCAACGGGGCCCCGGCGACCCTGCCCGCCGAGGAGCGCGGCGCATCGGCCGAGGGCCTGCGCGGCCAGGCGCGCCGTTATGGGCTGGATTCGATCCACAACTTTCTGGCCGACCTGGATCAACAGGTCGATCAGGGCTGGCTGCCCTACCTGGCCCTCGAACGGCAGGCCCAGGCTGATAACCTGCTGCTGCTGGCCGATACGGGTCACACCGGTGGACGCTTCTTACCCGTGCTGGAAGGGCTGGTGATGGCGATCCAGATTTGCGACATCCTGGACATTGCCCATAATCGCAATATCATCTATCGCGACCACAAGATTCTGCATTACTACTGGAAAGAGCCGCTCAACAGCATCTTCACCATCGACTGGAACGTGGCGAAACGCTACCCCGAGGGCCTGACGGCGACCGAAACCCAGTTCGACCTGGTGCAGTTCGGGGCGCGGGCCTTGCACTACATCCTGTGCGGCCGGTCGGCCCCCGGCGCGCTGCCCATGGGTCCCAACCGCCCGGAGGAGATCGAGGCCGCCGCCCACAGTTACACCGTCCAGTGGACGTATGACGACCGCCGCCTGCCCAAAGATGTGAAAGACCTGCTCGAAGCCGTGCTGACCGGGACTTACACCTCGGCCCGCAGCCTGCGCGACGACCTGCACGCCGCCTGCGATAAATTCTCCGCCCTGGTCAATCCAGCCTGATTTTGGGGTAAAATGGGCTTATATTGGGGAGCGTTGTGCGGCGGTACCACCCCATGAAACCGTGGAGCAGGCGCGGCGCTCTGCGAGCGCCTTCAGAAAAAGAGATATTGCGTGGATTTTGTCGCTCTTCGGGCGACAAAATTCACGATCACTCCTCTTTCCAGGCGAGCTTTGCTCGCCAAGCGAAGCTTGCTAACCACCTCCACCACGGTTGAATGGGAAGCTATCTGTGCGGTTGCGCCGCACAACGCTGCCCAATCTAGGGACTCTTAAGAAAATATGGTTCTTCCGGCTTGGCCGGGAAAGAGGCTATATTTTTTGGAAAATGTGCGACATAGCCACCCATTTTCCAAAAAATATAGAAAAATTCCCGCCTGTGGCGGGAGAGCCGAAAATATAGCCTTCCAGGTGACTCTGGTGTCTGACTTCGAAAATCTAAAAGATCAAATCCAACCCCTGTTGGATCAACCCAACCCGCCTTTAGCCGAACTGCGCAAGGCCATGCTGGAAATCGAAGACTTCATGGCCTCCGACGACTTTCCCGGCCTGGCCCCGGAAGACCGCGCCCTGGCCCAGGACCTGCGCCGCGATCTCAAAACCCGCCTGCGCCAGGCCGAGGAGCAGGCCGCTCCGCCGCCGGTGAACGAGGCCGGGATTGCCGCCCCGCCGGATAACGGCGCGCCGCTGGCCCCGGCCCGGCCGCGCAACCCACTGGCCGAGCAGCAGATGGAAGACGCCGAAAAGCTGTTCTATGGCGGGCGCTACGCCGAGGCCATTCGCCTGTTCGACCGGGTCATGCAGCTTGAGCCGGCCTGGGACCGCGCCCGCCAACACCGGGCCGAGGCCGAAAACTATCTGCGCACCGGCTATATTCCGCCGGTGGCTCTGCCGTCAGAGGCGGCTTCGGCCTTTGGCAAGGCCCAGTCGGCCGCCCGGGTGGGTCGCTTTGCCGATGCTCTGAGCATGCTCCAGCGCGCCCAGACCGTGATGCGCGACCTGGGCATCCAGCGCTGGCAGGAAGGCCTGGAATTCGAGCAGAAGCTGCAAGAGAACATCGACGCCGAGAACGCCTACCAGGAGGGCATGCAGCTTTTCGAGCAGGGCAAAACCGATGAAGCCATCGAGCGGGTCGAGACCGCCGCTCGCGCCACCGGCCTGCCCAAATATGTAGATCGGGCCCAATCGCTGCGCCGCTTCAAAGAGCTGACCCGCACGATCAACGAAGCCCTCAGCGCCCCCAATGTCGAGCCGAAAGTCGTCACCCAATCGAAGGCCGACCTGGACCTGCTGCTGGCCGAACATGGCGAAAACCCGGCCCTGCTGCGCCTGCGCGCTCGCCTGGAAGCAGCTCTGCCGCGCGCCGTGGCCCCCTTGCAAGAGCAGGCCCGTACGCTCAAGGCCCAGGCCGAACGGGCTGCCACCCTGGACGAAGCCCTGTACCTGAGCAAACAGGCTCGGGCTCAGATCGAGCAAATCCGCAACCTGGGCGGGCTGGACGAGGCCGCCGACCGCCTGCAAACCGAGATCGACCGGATGCAGCGTGACGTAGCCCGCTTGCAGGATGAACTGGGGCAGGCCAATGCTTCGCTGGAACTGCACCGCTCCTGGCCGGCGCAGGCCGAAAAGCTAAGCCTGGAGGTGCGCCAGCGCTACCCAAACGACCCCGGTGTGGCCCGCCTGAATCGCTCGTTGGGATCGTTCCGCATGCGGCGCGCCCTGGCTTACGCGGGCCTGGGGCTGCTGGCCCTGGCCGCGCTGATCGGGCTATTCATCTATGGTCGCGGCCGCTACCAGGCCTATCAGCTTTCCCTGACTCCCACGGTGACGCCCACCTTCACCCTTACCCCCACTTTTACCCCTACGTTCACAGCCACGCCCACGGTGACTCTGACGCCCACCCCCACCCTGACATTTACCCCTACGCCCACGCCCTCGGCCGGGCTGGCGCAACGCGATCTGTGGGCCCGCACCGGCTGCTATGAGAGCTTCAACGCCGTAGGGCGCATCCCGTCGGGCGAGCGGCTGCGCTTCCTCCCCTCCGAGCGGCGCTTCGATGAGTTTAATCGCGAGTGCGTGCTG
>CAYQDU010000364.1:0-3018 GCA_964416275.1 uncultured Anaerolinea sp.
CCCATGGCGGCAGGGCATTTTGTGCGGCCCACGGCGGCGCGGGCGGCTTTTCTCGGCCGGGCCGGAAGAACCCTCATTCATCAATCTGGAGGCTCAATGACAGACGAGTGGCGTGAAACGACGACCGTATGGATGGGCGAAAGCGCCTTCATGGGCCATAACGCCGGCGGGGGCGAGGTGCAGATGGGCGCCCTGAACGGCAAGCCCGGCGTCAGCCCGATGGAGCTGATCTTGATCGGCGTGGCGGGCTGCACCGGCATTGACGTTGTCAATATTCTGGAAAAGAAACGCCAGAATCTGGCCCGCCTGGAAATCAACGTGCGCGGGCTGCGGGCCGAAACCCATCCCAAGATCTATACCGCCATCGAGATCACCTATCACCTGTGGGGCGAGGGGCTGGAACCCAAAGCCATCGAACAGGCCATCCAGCTTTCGGAAGAAAAATACTGCTCGGTCAGCGCCATGCTGCGCCAGGCCGCTAAAATTACCACCCAATATGTGCTGCATAGTGCGCCGTACAGCGGCGAAGAATAAGAGGCTTTGCCGGGAAAGAAGTTCTATGAATAACTTTGGGCAGGCGTGTAACCTTTTGCTCTTGCCTGCATCCAAGTGGGTAGTTAGAACGCTTAGAACCCTGACCTGAATGGAGGATATCCGAATGATTAATGAACCTGTACACGTGACCGATGCGGCCTTCGAGAAAACCGTTTTGCAAGCGACCGTTCCGGTAATCGTGGATTTTTGGGCCCCCTGGTGCGGCCCGTGCCGCATGGTGGCCCCTACCCTGGATAAGATGGCCAAGGAATACGCCGGCAAGATGGTGATCGCCAAGGTGAACACCGACGAAAACCCCGAATGGGCCATGAAGTACGGCGTGCAGGGCATTCCCACCATGCTGTTCGTCGCCAACGGCAAGATCATCCACCGCCAGGTGGGCGCGTTGCCCGAACCCATGCTGCGCGACGTGGTCGGCGAGTTCCTGAACGTGGTCGAACAGCAGACCGTCAAATAGGAGCGGCGCGGCAACCAAAAAATGCGGCCCGTGGGGCCGCATTTTTTGGTTGCCGCGCCGCTCGCCCACGAATGGTTTAACCGTTTGTGGGCGGAAAACGGCTAATCGTTGATGCGTTCGATCTGCGCGCCCAGGGCGCGCAGCTTTTCGTCCACTCGCTCGTAGCCCCGGTCGATCTGGCCCACGTTGCGGATCTGCGACGTACCGCGGGCCGCCAGGGCGGCCAGCAGCAGCGCCATGCCCGCCCGGATGTCGGGGCTTTCCACTTTCTCGCCGTACAGTTGGGTCGGCCCCTGCACGATGCAGCGGTGCGGGTCGCACAGGACGATGTGCGCCCCCATGCCCACCAGCTTGTCGATGAAGAACATCCGGCTGGGGTACATCCAGTCGTGGAACAGCACGCTGCCGCGGGCCTGGGTGGCGGTCACGATAGCGATGCTCACCAGGTCGGTGGGGAAGGCCGGCCAGGGCATCGTGCTGATTTCGGGGATGGCGTCGCCCAGGTCGGGTTCGACCACCAGTTCTTGCCCCGGCGGCACGATCACATCTTCGCCTTCCACCTGCCAGGTGATGCCCAGGCGGCGGAAGACCATGCCGATCATATCCAGGTACTGCGGCCCGGCCCGGCGGATGCGCAGGCTGCCGCGCGTTACCACCGCCGCCCCAATGTAGCTGACCACTTCCAGGTAGTCGGGCCCGATGGTGAACTCGCAGCCGTGCAGGCGCTCCACGCCGCTGATGTGCAGCGTGTTCGAGCCAATGTTCTCGATGCGGGCCCCCATGGCGTTGAGCAGATGACCTAATTCCTGCACGTGCGGCTCGGAGGCTGCATTGCGGATGACCGTCTCGCCGGGGGCCAGCACGGCCGCCATCAGGGCCGTTTCGGTGCCGGTCACGCTGGCCTGGTCGAGCAGGATATTTGCCCCGTGCAGTTTCGGCGCGTTGAAGTTGAAGACGTTATTGTCCCGGTCATAGTCGATGACCGTCCCCAGGCGCTGCAGAGCCAGGATGTGAGTATCCACCCGGCGGCGGCCGATCACGTCGCCGCCGGGCGGGGGAAGCTGCAGCGTGCCAGAGCGGGCCATCATCGGCCCGGCCAGCAAAAGCGAGGTGCGGATGCTGCGGCAGATATCGGGGTCCAGGCTGGCCGGGCGCACTTCGCTGGCCTGGATGCGCAGCGTGTTCGGCTGCGGCTGCTCCAGGCTGACCCCCAGGCTGTTGAGCAGGGCGCACATGCTCTGCACGTCTCGAATGGCCGGCACGTTGTGCAAGATCACCGGCTCGTCGGTCAGCAGCGTGGCCGCGATCAGCGGCAGGGCGGCGTTTTTGTTGCCCGCCGGGGTCATCTCTCCCTGTAACGGCGCGCCCCCCTGGATGATAAACTTCGTCATAAGCGATCACCTCTTGTCTGATCTTCCATTCGTTTGAAAGTTTTCGCGTGTCTGGGTTCGCCTGGTCGGGCAAACCCCACAAGAAACCCAACGTTGCGGATATAATACCATAGAGTATACCCCATGCTAAACCTGCCCCTGATTGTACGCCTCCTCCTGGGCCTGCTGCTGGGCTGGCTGTCCGGCGGGCTGGTCAACTATCTGAGCGACGTGCTGCCCACCCGGCGGCAGTTGACGCCCCCGTTTTGCCGCCAGTGCCAGGCCGCAACCGGCTGGCTGGCCCCCTGGCTGCCCCGGCCCTGCCCGGCCTGCGGCGCGCCGCCCGGCCTGCGGGCCTGGCTCACCCTGGCGGCTTTCCTGGCCCTGGGGGCCTGGATGCTGGCCGCCCCGCCGGAACGCCTGGGTCCCTGGCTGGGCCTGCTGTGGCTGGTCTATTTTGGGGTCATCATCGTCATCGATGTAGAGCATCACCTGATTCTGCACCCGGTCAGCCTGGTGGGGGCCCTGCTGGCGCTGGCCGTGGGCTGGCAGCGCCACGGGCTGATCCCCACCCTGATCGGCGGGGCTTTCGGTTTCGGGCTGATGTGGGGGGCTTACGCCCTGGGGATTGTCTTT
>CAYQDU010000365.1:0-2998 GCA_964416275.1 uncultured Anaerolinea sp.
GCCCTGCTGGAAGACCTGAACGACGCCCAAAGCAATTACGATGCAGCCATCAAGCGCTTGAATTATGAATATACCCTCCAGGTGGCCCAGACCAACCTGGACAAGGCCCGCCGCGAATACGACCAATATAAAGACGGCCCGGCCGCCGACGATCTGGCCCAGGCCCAGGCCGAGCTGGCCAACGCCCAGGCCAAGCTGGCCCTGGCGAAGAAATCGAAGGTGGTGGTCGATCTGACCGCCCCAATGGATGGGGTGGTGATGGCAATCGACGCCAACGTGGGCGAGGCGGTCGGCTCGAGCGCTATTCTCACCCTGGCAAACCTGAACCACCTGCAAATCGAGGTCTACCTGGATGAATCCGACCTGGACAAAGCCAAAGCGGGCAACGAGGCCGAAGTGGTCTTTGACGCTCTGCCCGACCAGACCTTCAAGGGCAAGGTCATCACCGTCAGCCCCGGCCTGGAGACGGTGGATAACGTCCAGGCGGTCAAGGTCATCGTCCAGTTGGATGACGCCGCCTCGGCCGGGCTGCTGGTGGGCCTGACGGCCTCGGTAGACATCATCGCCGGGCGGGCCACCAACGCGGTGCTGGCGCCGGTTGAAGCGCTGCGCGAGCTGGATACGGGCGAATACGGCCTGTTTGTGGTTGAAAACGGCGAGCCGGTCTTCCGAGCCGTAACAGTGGGGCTGCAAGACGTAACTACCGCCGAGATCGTTTCGGGCCTGCAGGCGGGTGAGACGGTTTCGACCGGCATCACCCAGACCAAGTAGAGGCGCAGCCATGAGCAACGGAACCGTCATTATCCAGACCGAAAATCTGTCGAAGGTCTATGGCCTGGGCGACGCCCAGGTGTACGCCCTGATCGCGGTGGACCTGCAAATCCGCGAGAATGAGTTTGTCGCCATCATGGGGCCGTCGGGGTCGGGTAAAAGCACGCTGATGAACATCCTGGGCTGCCTCGACCGGCCCACCTCCGGGCGTTATCTGCTGGCCGGCGAGGATGTGAGCCAGATGGACAAGAAACAGTTGGCCGGGGTACGCGGCCAGCGCCTGGGGTTCATCTTCCAATCGTTCAACCTGTTGGCTCAAACCAGCGCCCTCGACAACGTGATGCTGCCCATGATGTACAGTTATAACGCCCCGGCCAGCGAGGGCGAGCAGCGCGCTAAGGCCGAGCAGTTGCTGCGCTCGGTGGGGCTGGGCGAGCGCGGCCACCATAAACCGCACGAACTGTCGGGCGGGCAGGTGCAGCGGGTGGCGATTGCCCGCGCCCTGGTCAACGACCCGGTGCTGATCCTGGCCGATGAGCCGACTGGCAACCTGGACAGCCGCTCCAGCGTCGAGATCATGAACCTGCTTTCGGAGCTGCATCGCCAGGGGCGCACCATCGTCATGGTGACCCACTCCGACGAGATCGCCGCTTACGCTCAGCGAGTAGTGCGCTTCCGGGATGGGCGCGTTGAAAGCGACCAGAACCATAGCCCGATCAAGGCCGGGCCGCCCATGCCGGCGGCCAGAACGGAGGCCCAGTATGCGGCCCAGTAAAGTAGTGCGGGTAGCCTGGAAGGGTTTGGAGCGCAATAAGCTGCGCTCGCTGCTGACCATGTTGGGTGTGATTATCGGCGTAGCGGCGGTGATTATCATGACCGCGGTTAGCGCCGGCACCGAAAAGACCATCGAGGAGCAGATTACCGGGCTGGGCAGCAACCTGATCTTCATCAACCAGAGCTTCAGCCGGGGGGGGCCGGGCGGCCCGCCCGATCAGAGCGGCGGCCTGGTCTATGACGACGCCCTGGCAATCGAGGAACAGGTTCCCGGCGTGGCGGGCGTGGTGGTCGAGCAGAACAGCAGCGAGACGGTCAAGTTTAGCGACGTGACGCTGGAGGATATTTCCATCTTGGGTACTTCGCCCGATTTCCCCGGCGTGCGGGATATCGACCTGGCCGCCGGGCGCTACTTCACCGCCGCCGATGTAGAGCGCAAGGCCAAGGTGGCTGTGCTGGGGGCCGACCTGGCCGCCGAGCTGTTCGGGTCCGATTCACCCGTCGGCCAGACGGTGACGGTGGGCGGGGTCAAGCTGGCCGTGATCGGCGTATTTGCCGAAAAGGGCCAGGTGGGCAACACCGACTATAACATGTACCTGTTTACGCCCATCACCGTGGTGTTCCAGAAGTTCACGCCCTCGTTCATGGCCCGCGTGATGGGCGACCGGGTGCGGATGATTATCGCCGAGGTTGACGAAGGCGCCTCGATGGACGACGTGATCTTGCAGACTCAACTGCTGCTGGCAAAGCGTCACGAGGTGAGCGTGGACGAGGCCGATTTTTCGGTCACCACCCAGCAAGACATCATCGAGACGCGCGAATCGACCACCGCCGCCTTCCGCAGCCTGTTGGGGTGGGTGGCGGCCGTCTCACTGCTGGTGGGCGGGATCGGGATCATGAACATCATGATGGTCAGCGTCACCGAGCGCACCCGCGAGATCGGCATCCGCCAGTCGGTCGGGGCCAGCCCCAGCGACATCCGCTGGCAGTTTCTGACCGAGGCCCTGTTGTTGAGCCTGGTGGGCGGGCTGATTGGCGTGCTGTCGGGCATTGGCGGGGCGTGGCTGTTCGGCAAGCTGGGCGACATGCGCACCGTGGTCGTTCCAACCTCGGTGCTGATCGCCTTTCTGTCTTCGGCCGGGGTGGGCATTTTCTTTGGCTTCTACCCGGCCAACCAGGCCGCCCAATTGGACCCCATTGAGGCCCTGCGGCATGAATAGGGGATTCTGTCGCACGCAGTGCGACAGAATCCCCTGCATAATTTGGGGGGCGCGGGTGGGTAGCGCCCCACGCAACCGTGGTGGAGTCGACTGGTGAGCTTCGCTCGTCTGGAAAGAGGGGTAATCGTGGATTGCTCCACGATTAAGTGGGGTGGCGCCTGCGGGTGGCGCAGCCACCCGCAACCCCCAAAAATAGAAATAGGAGTGATTGACAATGAAAAGAACTTATCTGA
>CAYQDU010000366.1:0-2977 GCA_964416275.1 uncultured Anaerolinea sp.
GCGCGGCAGTCGGCGACCGAGGGCAGGTCGTGGGTCCGCCCCGGCGCCCCCGGCAGGGCGGCAGCGATCGCCTCGATCATCCGCCGCACCGGCGGGGTGATCTGCACCGGCAGGCGGGCGCGGTCCAGAATTTGCAGCGCCCGCCCCAGGCGAGCCATGGCCCCGCCCTGGATCGGCATCGAGCCATGCCCGGCTGGGCCGCGAAAAGTGGCTTTGATGATGCAGGTCTGCTTTTCGGCGATCATGATCGGGTAGAAACGTTTGCCCACCATGCTGAGGTTGAAGCCGCCGAACTCGCCCAGGGCATAGCGCACCCCGGCGAACAGGCCGGGGTGTTCGCTCACCAGCCACCTGGCCCCGAAATCGCTGCCCATCTCTTCGTCGGCCACCAGGGCCAGGATCAGGTCGCCGGGCAACTGCCGGCCCTCGGCCCTGGCCTGCAGCAGGGCGCTGACGAACATCGCCACTTCACCCTTCATATCCAGCGCGCCCCGGCCCCACACGTAGCCGTCTACGATCCGGCCTTCGAAGGGCGGAACCTGCCAGGTCTGCCCGGCGGTAGACACCACGTCTACGTGGCCGTAGAGCAGGCGCGGCGCGGCCTGCCCGCCGCCCGGCAGGCGGGCGATCAAATTGGCGCGTTCGGGGGTGCGCCCCAGGATCTGGGTCTCAATCCCGGCCTGGGCCAACAGGCCGCCCAGATAGGCGATGGCAGGCGCTTCGTTGCCGGGCGGGTTGGTCGTGTCGATCCGGATCAGGGTTTGCAGGATTTCAGCCGGGTGGGGGGTGAGGCGAGGTGGGGTGTTCATAGGGGAATATTATATCCTGAAAGGCAAGCGCGATTGCCCCTCACCCCAACCCCTCTCCCCGGCGGGGAGAGGGGCCACCGGCGTCACCGCGATTACCCCACGTAGGGGCGCAGCGACGCCGCGGTTTTCCGCTATGCAGGCGCCTGGGCCGCGTTGCTGCGCCCTGGCATCGCCCACAGACCGGGCGCAGCAACGCGGCCAGGGTTGGAGTCATTGGAGGTTGCGCGGCGTCGCTGCGCCCCTACATCGCCTGCCCGCCGCAGCCGGCCCCCCGCCCCCAGGATTCAGAAACCAGAACCCAGAAACTCAAGAGCTTGTGGGAGACGAGAGACACACCCGAAAACCGCCGTAGTTGTCCAGGTCGCCCGGAAGGTACCCGTAGCGGTAAGCGCAGCGCGTGCGCCAACGAATATTGATGAACGAACCGCCGCGCAGCACGCGGGCAGCTCGCGCCCCCAGATCCTCGCGCCCGTCGTCGGGACGATACGGATACGGTTTGTACAGGCTTTGACACCACTCCCACACGTTGCCGGCCATATCGGCGCAGCCATAAGGCGAATCGCCGGCCGGCGAGAACTGCCCGGCCGAGGTCGTTCCCCCGAACCAGTTTTCGGTGTTGCAGCGGGTCTGATCGGGGGCCTGGCTGCCCCACGGGTACACCCGCCCATCCTGGCCGCGGGCGGCCTCCTCCCACTCGGCTTCGCTGGGCAGGCGGTAAGCTTTGCCGGTGCGCTGGCTCAGCCACTGGCAGTATGCCTGGGCGTCATCCCACGCGACGTTCACCACCGGATGATCGCCTTTGTCCGGCGGGTACTGGTCGTCCTCCCATCCGTTGGGCGCGGGGTGGCCGCTCTCGCGCACAAAGGCCTGGTATTCGCGGTTCTTGAGCGGGTATTTGCCGATCCAGTATTTGGGCAGGTCGATCTCGGAAGCGGGCTGTTCGTTTTTCAGCCACTCCTTCCAGTTTTGATCCTTGGGGGCTTCCTTCAACACCTGAGAGGCTTCTTCCGGGATGGTCCCCATGCGGAACTTCCCGGCCGGGATAAGCACCATCTGCGGCTCGAAGACCAGGGCCGGGGCGGCGGCCGGCTCAACCGCCGGGGCCACAACCTGGCGGGTGAGAGTAAAATACAAGCGCAGGTCGTCCAGCTTGAGCGCCCCAAAATCAGCTTCGTCGCCGGCCTGCACGCCCTGTAGGCGCAAGCTGAAGATACGCCGCACCGCCGGCAGGCTGTCGGCCAGGCGGGTCAACCCTTCGGGCAGGGCCGGCGGGGCCTCTGGGGTCGGCGGCTCGCCGCGCTTGCCCGCCGCCCGGTCTTCGCCAAGGCCGGCTGTCGCCCGGTAGTAGCGTTCCAGCCCGGCCAGCAGGCCGGGGTCTTCCTTCAGCACGGCGTACAGGGCCGGGGCGGCGGTCTGCAGGGCCACCACCTTGGCCAGGCGCAGCGGTTTGATCGCCCCTTGCAGTTTTTCTTCCCGCCGTTTGGCGATCCGCCACAGCATCAAGAACACGTTGACGGTGCGCTTGACCTGGCGCGGGTTCTGGCCCAGCCCTTCGCTGAAGATGTCGGCGCAGGCCGGGTGCGGCCACTGGTCAGCGGCCACCAGCCCGCCCACGAACCGGCGCATGTCGCCGGCCGCCGCCTGGGGCAGTTGGAACGGCAGTTGGATGATCTTTTCCAGGTAGCGGGCCCCATCCACCGGCAGCGAGGCCGGGGCTTCGCCGTCGCGGCGCAGGCGGGCGTAGCGGCACTCCACCCCCCGCCCGATCACCTCCTGGTCGACCCCCAGCACGAACACGCAGCCGGGTGCGTCCACAAACAGCTTGATCGCCTCCAACACTTCGATGGCCTTCTCCGGCAGGCAGCGATCCAGGTCGTCGACGAACATCACCAGGCGCTTGCCCTGCGCCGTCACGTACTGCTGCACCAGGTCGCGGAACCTGGTTTGGAACTGCTCCAAAAAGCGCACCTGCTCGATGTGGATCTTGGCCCGTTCGCGGCGGATGGCCCCCAGGTCGGCTTCGCCCAGGCTCTCTACGCCTTTGGTCTGCAGGGTCTTGACCAGCTCGGCCAGGGCCGGGCCGGCCGGGATGAACGACAGGCCCAACTGCACCGCGCCTTTGGCGGCCTGCCCGGCCAGCCGGGACAGGTCGATGGTCACGCCGCCCA
>CAYQDU010000367.1:0-2975 GCA_964416275.1 uncultured Anaerolinea sp.
CCGGCGGGTACACCGGCAGCTTCTCCAATATCAGCGAGATCTATGCCAACCCGGGCAGCGGCAGCTGGGCGACCATCGCCGAGAAGATGAGCGTCCCGCGCTACCGCCCCACGGCCACCCTGCGCCTGGATGGCAAGGTGCTGGTGGCCGGCGGGTATGACCTCAACGCGCACGCCAGCGCGGCGGTGTATACCCCCACCACCCAGCGCTGGAGCGCCATCGCCGATATGAACACCGCCCGCTGGCGTCACAGCGCCACCCTGCTGCCCGGCCCGGCCGACAGCTCGCCCGGCAACGTGCTGGTGGTGGGCGGCCGCGGCCAGACCACGCTGGTGCTGGACAGCGTCGAGCTGTACGATTACGACACCAACACCTGGGTCCCCAAGGCACCCCTGCACACCGCTCGCCACTTCCACACCGCCACGCTGCTGCCCGAGGGGCGCATCCTGGTGGCCGGCGGCACCACCGCCACCAGCGATGCGACCCACAGCACCGAGATCTATGACCCGGTGGCCAACAGCTGGACGAATGGCCCCGATATGCGCACCTCGCGCTACCGCCACACGGCCACGCTGCTGCCCGATGGGCGCGTGCTGGTGACCGGCGCAATGGACCCGGCCAGCGCCTGCCTGTCCACGGCCGAGATCTACGACCCGATTGCCAACAGCTGGACCCTGGTGGATGCGATGGGCGCCCGGCGGGCGGCGCATGCCGCCACGCTGCTGCCCGATGGGCGCGTGCTGGTGACCGGCGGTTACACCACCACCAGCGCCGCCACCAACACGGCCGAGGTGTATGACCCGGCCAGCGGCCAGTGGGAGTACGTGGACAATATGGCCGCGGCGCGCACCGATCACAGCGCCACCCTGCTGCTCAACGGCCAGGTGGTGGTGGCCGGCGGGTATAACCCGAGCGGGGATGTGTTCTATACCACCTCCGAAGTCTTCGACCCCGGTATCCCCCCGGACGGGGCCTGGACTGCGATCTCCAGCCCGCTGAGCTACCCGCGCAGCGGGCATGCCGCCGTCCTGCTGCCCAATGGGCTGCTGCTGCTGGCC
Source organism: uncultured Anaerolinea sp. (assembly GCA_964416275.1). Taxonomy (GTDB): domain Bacteria; phylum Chloroflexota; class Anaerolineae; order Anaerolineales; family UBA4823; genus RBG-16-57-11. Next base: position 1,059 of record CAYQDU010000367.1, read on the forward strand.
GGCGGGCTGGACCAGGACAGCGCCGAGGTGTATAACCTGGCGCAGGGGTACCAGTCCACCTGGCGGCCGACCATCAGCTCCACCACCCCCTTCCTGCTCCCGGGCGCTGCCGTGTCCCTGGGCGGCACGGAGCTGACCGGCTACCAGCTCAACGAGGCCTCGAGCGGCGGCCCGACCGGCTCGCCCTCCAACTACCCGCTGGTGCAGCTGCGCCGCCTCGATAGCGGGCAGACGGCCTGGCTGGGGCTGGACTATTTCGCCTCGGCGGCTTTACGCACCCGGGGGGTGGACCTGCCGGCCGGCCCGGCCATGCTGACCGTGTTTGTCAACGGCATCCCCAGCCTGTCGAAGCCGATCCAGGTGCTCCAGCCGGTGTTCCTGGCGGTGGAGCAGCCCGCAGCGGTCTACTATCCCCAGTCCCCGACCCTGGCGGTCACCGCCCGGGGCGCCAGCGGCCAGCCGGTGGGCGTGGTGCAGCTGGCGGTGGATGGGGGGGCGGCGGTCTCGGCGGCGGTGCATCCCAGCCACAACGTGACGCCGCCCAGCAGCACGGCCACGTTCACGCTCAGCGCACCCAAGCCCGGCACGCACAGCCTGGCGTTCACCTTCCCGCGCCAGGGCTACCAGTACGGCGTCCCGCTGGAGAAGGAGCTGCCGGTGTGGGCGGTGATGTACCTGCCGCTCGCCAGGAAGTAGCCGCCGACGGACGAGAAATTTTAACCACAAAGGACACGAAGAACACGAAGGCCATAAAAAACCTTCGTGCCCTTTGTGTCCTTGGTGGTTCAATCCCCCTGGGGCTCACGCAAAGACGCGGAGACGCAAAGAAAAGAATCTTGTATTTTCTTTGCGTCTTGGCGTCTTTGCGTGCGCTAAAATCCGCGCGCCTAGCGCACCGTCAGCGGCAGGTAGACCGTGAACGTGCCCTGCGGGCAGGCGACGCCCTCCACCTGGCCGGCGTTGAGCAAGCCGGGGTCGGCGCTGTCGCGCGCCAGCAGGGTGAGGGTGTAGGTCTGTCCGCAGCGGGCGGCAAAGTCGCGCTTGACCAGCGAGGGGGTGTAGCTGCCGGAAGGCGGGTTGGAGACATCGCTGCGGAAGTCGTAGATGGGGGCGCCGTTGGCCTGCAGTTGGAAGGCGACCAGGCTGGCGGCGGGGGCGACGGTGATGGTGAACGGGTCGACGTGCAGCTTGCAGGTGCTGGGCGTGACGCGCAGGCAGGCAGCGTTGATCGGGCTGGCCAGGACGGCCGGGCGCGGGGCGGGCGGCGCCAGGATGTAGGCCGAGAGCGCCAGCGCGATCAGCAGGCCGAGCAGGCCGGCGCGCAGTGAGGAACGGGCAGGGAGATGAGGCATGGCGGGCCGCCCTTCTCAGGGAACGCTGGCCGGGCAGGTGAAGGTGGTGGTCTGCCCCATGTTCAGGAAGTTGGCGTCGCCGCTGTCTTTGCCCAGGATGTTGAGCACGTAGGTTTGGCCGCAGCGGGCGGCAAAATCCTGCATCACCAGTGACGGGCTGTAGGTGGTGCCCGAGCTGGGGGGCGGGTTGGAGACATCGGTGCTGAAGTCGTAGACGGTGGCGCCGTTGGCCTGCAGCCGCAGGGCCACCAGGCGTTTGCCGCTGGCAATATTGACCGTGAAGGGGTCGACGTGCAGGCGGCAGTCGTTGGGGGCGGCGATGTAGCAGCCGCCGTTGATCGGGCTGGCAAACACGTCCGGGGCAGCCGGCCCGGCGGCGGGAGCAGCGGCGGGAGCCGCCCTGCCGGCCCGGCCCGGCCAGGCCAGCAGGGCGGCCAGGGCCAGCAATACGGCCGCCATGCCCCCGGTGATCACCAACATGCGCATTCGGCTGTTCTGCATCGGTTTCCTCCTGTCTACACACGGGCGGGATGGTTGGCCTGTATTATATCAATAATGACAAATA
>CAYQDU010000368.1:0-2974 GCA_964416275.1 uncultured Anaerolinea sp.
CGGACAGGCAGGAAGTGCTGCGCTTTGCCCTGCTGCAAATCGCCCGCCTGGCCGGTGATAACGGGTAGCTTGCCAGCGGTGCTTCCGCACCCATACGCAGAGCAGCGCCACATTGCATTCCCGTAGAGGACGCAGCGCGGCTGTGCTCCTACCCGGCAAACGCCCGGGTGGTGTGCACCGCATCCAGGACCAGCTCGATTGGGTGCTGCGCCTGGCGCCTGGTGCCATCCAGGATCTGCTCCCGGCACGACACTCCAGCCGCCGCCACCTGAGCGCCGGCTTCCGCTGCCCGGATAGCGGGGAAGAGGGCCAGATCGCCGACCTTCATCGACACATCATAGTGGTCAGACTCGTAGCCAAAGGCGCCGGCCATGCCGCAGCAGCCATCGTCGACGATGCGCACGGTGTAGCCGCACGTTTCCATCACCGCCGCCGAGGCCTTCACTCCCACCGGCAGCCCATCATCGGCCGGCGGGCGCGCCTTCTGGTAGCAGTGGCCATGCAGCAAGACCACGTGGTCATCCGGTTCGTTGTAGGGGCGCAGCGTCGCTGCGCCCCTACGCGTGCTGTCAGCCGGTGATGGCTGCGACGCGTACGTTAGCGCCTCCATCATGCGCAGGATGCGCGGCCGGCCATCCGGGCCGGGGCGCAGCAGGAACTCCTCCACCGTCCACGACCGTTTGGCCAGGGCCTGCACATCCGGGTCGCCCGGCAGCAGCTCCAGGTACTCGTCCAGAAGGGCATGAATCTCGGATGGCTCCACCCCTACTACTGGCAGCGTCAGCTGTGGATCGGCATAGCTGATCGCCTGCAGCACCTTGCGGGCCTGCTTTTGGGCCGCCTTGAGGAAGCCCTTGGAGATCAGGGTGCGCCCGGCCCCGATTACCGGCAGGCGCACGACCTGGCAACCGGCCAGGCGCAGCGCTTCCAGCGCCGCCAGGCCGATCTGGGGAGTCATGTATTCGGTGAATGGATCGGACAGGAACAGCACCCGGTCGGGGCCGGCTTCCCCACCGGCCATAGCGCGGCTGAGGGTGTAGAACGGGTTGAATGGGTTGCCACACGGGCAGCCGCCCAGCCCGGTCTTATAAAGCGATGATTCGATCTTGTCTTCTGCTTCCGGTTGAGCTGCCTTGTCTATGCGAATTGTTTCGCGCAACGAATCATCGACGCCGCAACCGGCCTCGGGGCTTTCGCCAGCGATTTCCGTCTCCCTGTTCGCTTCGCTGTCTACACGAATGGAAGAGCGCAACGAATCCGGCCCTGCATCACGCGCTTTGGCTTGCGCTTCCCACCCGGCCGCCTGCCGGCGCGCCTGCATGCTCAACGAGGCCCAGGCAAAGGCCGGGAAACGCCGTTTAGCCGATACACCTAACAGCCGTTCGAACAGGCGGGTAAACCAGGCGCTGCGCAGGAACGGATTGACCAGCGGGGCAAACCAGTGCGTCAGGCTGGCAATCGGTCCGATGTAGCCAAACAGGTAGTCGCGCAGCTTGCGCCGGTGGGCGCCGCCGTTGGCGGAGTAGTAGTGGTCCATGAAGGTGTACTTCAGCCTGGCCACATCCACGCCCGATGGGCACTCGGCTTTGCAACCCTTGCACGCCAGGCACAGGTCCAGCGCTTCAAAGGCCGCTGCTTCGCCCTGCGCCTGGCTGGGGAAGCGCCCGCTGATCAGCGCTCGCAGCAGGTTGGAGCGCCCGCGCGTGCTGTGCATCTCCTCCTGCGTGGCCTGGAAGGAGGGGCACATCACCCCCTCGGCCTTGCGGCATACACCCGCGCCGTTACATTGTTCAATTGCCGTCGCCAACTGCGTTGGCGACGGCAATTGAACAGTGTTGAAAGCGAATACCGACGTCCAGGCCCGGGCCTGGTAGCCGGCTCCGAAGCGCAGATTCTCGTCCATGGGTGGGATGGGGCGCTCCCCAAGCGAGATCATCTTACCCGGGTTGAGCAGCTCGTGCGGGTCGGCGGCGGCTTTGAGCTCACGGAAAGCGTCCATGATCTGCGGCCCAAACATACGCCCGTACCACTCCGAGCGGGCGTAGCCGTCGCCGTGCTCGCCGCTGACCGAGCCGCCCAGCCCCAGGGCCAGCTCCACCGCCGCCGTGGCGATGCTGCGCAGCTGGTGCACCCCTGTAACCGTCTTCAGGTTGATCATCGGCCGGATGTGCAGGCAGCCGGCCGAGGCGTGCCCGTAGTTCTCACCCTGCACCCCATGCTCGGCCAGGATGCGCTCCATGCCGCGCACGAACTCACCCAGCCGCTCGACCGGCACCGCCAGGTCTTCGATGAATGAGTACGGGCGTACGTCGGATGGGCGCGACATGATCAGCCCCAGCCCCACCTTGCGCACCGTCCACACCTGAGCCTGGGCGGCCTTGCTCTCGGCCAGCAGCATGCGCGCCGGCCCACCACGGCTATGCGACAAGGCCGCCTGCAGCTGCTCGGCACGCGGCTTGAGCGCCGCCGCTTCCGGCACGCTGAACTCCACCGCCAGGATCGCCGGCGGCTCCTCCCCCGGTGCGCCCAGGTCGTTCAACAGGGTCAGTTGGGCGGCATAAGCCGGCACCGAGCGCGCCAGCTGGATCAGCACCCCCGGGATCAGCTCCACCGCCGATGGGGCGTGCTCCAGCGCCAGCGGCGCCGCATCGCAGGCCTCTGCCAGGCTGGGAAAAGGATAGATCGCCAGCAGGGTATGCTGTGGGACGGGCGACAACCGCACCGTCAGCCGGCGCATCACCGCCAGCGTTCCCTCCGACCCGGCCAGGAGCTGCGCCAGGTTGATGGAACCCGGGGCCACCGGGGGGTAAGCGCTAAACATCCCCCCTTCACCCCCCGCTGTACCCAGTGCCCCCCCTCCCTGGGAAGGAAGGGGGGAGAAAGGCCCGAGGTCAGGTTGGCCCCCCCTCCCTGAAGGGAAGGGGGGTTGGGGGGGTAGGTCCCAAAACGGCGGCGCCGCCGGCGTCCACGGCAG
>CAYQDU010000369.1:0-2960 GCA_964416275.1 uncultured Anaerolinea sp.
CCACGGCCCGCAACGCGACCCGTCACCGGTTTTGAAGACCGGGGAGCCCACCGGGGCCCAACCACTCCCAAATTAAAGTTAAGGATACCACAAGAGACTGAAAAATAATATGGGGGTTGTGTGGCTCGGCTGCGCCGGGGCGCAAAGGGCGACCTCAGGCCACGTCGGTTTGGGAATCGTTTTGCTGAAATTCGGCTACATAGCGGCCCCAGGCGGCGGTATCTTCGCCCCGCGCCAGGCGCTCGTAGTAGCTGCGGGCGATGTCGCCCTGCTGTTCCAGGTTGAAATCTTCCAGCTTCAGGCCCTGGCTGCCGCGCAGGCGCAGGCCCTCCTCGCCGCCGAAGACATAAGCCTGGCTGCCTTCCTTCAACTGTACCCGCAGGGCTTGAACCAGATACTTCCACCCCAGGCGCTGATACTGCCAGATGTGGGTCAGCTCGTGAATCAGCCAGGGCAGCTTGTGGAACTGCGGGTCAGACGGTTCGACCAGGTTTTCCAGCAGGCGCACCGGGAAATAGCAGTGGTTGCCAAAGGTGACCGCGTTGTGGACATCGGTCTTGGCCGGTTTGCCTTGCAGGCGCAGCCCGATGCGATAGATGTTGTCCGGCCAGCCGGCGCATTCGTGGATGCGCACCCGGTCATAGTCGATCTGATTGGCAAACACCCGTCGGGCCTCCTGGATTTCCCAGGCATACAAATGTCGCGTCGTAGGTGGACAGTTTTCAGCCATGCCGATTAATATACCATATGAGCGCACTTCGAAAAGGTCATTCATGCGCCGCATTCGTGGATGGCTCTATAAGGCGCCCCTTTTACTGTGCGCTCACCCTATTGGCTGGTTTAAAGGGCCTGGCGTGACGCAGCAGATCTCCCCGGCCCGGCTGAGAAAGAAGTACTTCTGTTGGGGTTGTCGCGTGGTTACCCCGCGCAACAACCCCAATCTATAGGAAAATTCCCGCCTGCGGTCTTTTCAGGGCGTGGGTTAAGCGAGACGGGCCGCCGCCGGAAGATTGGGAGGCTGTCAAGACAAATTGAATATTTGCCAATTGACAGTCTGGGCAGGTTTTGCTAGAATGCAACCTATGTTTTTTGACTTCTCTGACCATTCCGGGGGAATTCCAGTTCTTCCATCCCAGGCCCAATTGCAGTTACAGCCGGGGGGTTGCGGGCCGCGCAACCGCCCGCAACCCCCAGCCCTCTAGGTATTTTTCCAGCGCAGCTGCAAGACCAATAGAATTTAATCACCCCTGGCAAGGATAAGGGGGTAGTCAGATGATGGATCAGTTCGCATAGAACGTATTATGTATTCTATAGATCGAGGAGGCCAGTGATGAACGGAAATGATCTGCATGGGCGAGTTAAGGAAGATGGCGTCAAATTTATCTCGCTCCAATTCAGCGATGTGACCGGCGTGGTCAAAAGCGTCGATATTCCGGTGAAACGCCTCAATGAGGCGCTGGAAGATGGCATCTGGTTCGATGGTTCGTCGGTCGAGGGCTTCGCCCGCATCCAGGAGAGCGATATGCGCCTGGTGCTGGACCCCAGCACCTATGCCGTCTTGCCCTGGTCGCCCAATGAAGCCCGCCGGGCGCGGGTGTTTTGCGATATCTATACCCCCGACGGCTCGCCCTTTCCCGGCGACCCGCGCGGCACGCTCAAACGGGCGCTGAAACGCGTCGAACAGCGCGGCTGGCAGTACAACGTGGGCCCTGAGCCGGAATTCTTTTTATTTAAGCGCAACGATGGCGGGCAGAATTCGGTCCACCCCGTGCCGCACGACGTGGGCAGCTACTTTGATTTCTCGGCCAACGATGAGGCGGTGCGGGTGCGCACCGAACTGATGGATGCCCTGCTGGGCATGGGGCTGGATGTAGAGACCGGCCATCACGAGGTGGCCCTGGGCCAGCACGAGATCGACTTCCGCTTCGATAACGCCCTGCAAACCGCCGATAATGTCATCACCATGAAGTACACCGTCAAGGCCCTGGCGGCCCAGCATGGGCTGGTAGCCTCGTTCATGCCCAAGCCGATCTTTGGCATCAATGGCTCGGGAATGCACTGCCACCAATCGCTGTTCAACGCCGAAGGGCAAAATCTGTTCTACGACGGCAGCGACGAACACTGCCTGTCGAAGGTGGCCTACGGCTTTATCAGCGGGCAGCTCCAGCACGCCCGCTCGCTGGCGGCGGTGGTTGCGCCGACGGTGAACTCGTATAAGCGCCTGGTTCCGGGCTACGAGGCCCCGGTGTATGTCGGTTGGGCGCAGATCAACCGCTCGGCCCTGATCCGCATCCCGCGCTATACCCCTGGCCGCGACAAGTCGATGCGGGCCGAGCTGCGCTTCCCCGACCCCTCGGCCAACCCCTACCTGGCCTTTGCGGTCATGCTGGCCGCCGCCCTGGACGGCATCGACAACGACCTGGCCGCCCCGCCGCCGCTCAACAACGTCAACGTGTATCACCTCAGCCGCGAAGAGCGCCAGGCAATGAACATCTCGGAACTGCCCGGCTCGCTGGCCGAGGCGCTGCGCGAGTTCGAAAAAGACCCGGTGCTGCAAGACGCGCTGGGGCCGGAAACCAGCGAAGCCTTCCTGCGGGCCAAGTGGGCCGAGGTGGAAGAATATCGCATGCGCGTGACCGATTGGGAAGTGGAACGCTATGTCGAACAGGCATGAGGAACCAAACTGGCTATGAAAAAAGAGCGGGCCGCCCGGCCCGCTCTTTTTTAACCTATTGGAGAATTTGCCGATGACGTAGCCATCGGCAAATTCTCCAATAGGTTTGTTCCCCGGCCCCACCCCCTGAAACCGTGGAACAGGCATGGCGCTCTGCAAGCGCCTTCAAAAAGAGTTGTTCTGTGGATTTTGTCGCACTTCGTGCGACAAAATCCACGATTAATCCTCTTTCCAGGCGAGCGAAGCTCGCCAAGCGAAGCTCGCCAAGCGAAGCTCGCCAAGCGAA
>CAYQDU010000370.1:0-2916 GCA_964416275.1 uncultured Anaerolinea sp.
GGGGTATTATGATCTTCCAACTGCTGATGGAGGGCAGCCATCCCTTCCGGGCGCAGTGGCTTGGCCCTGGCGACCCGCCGCCCATCGAAGAACGCATCCGCATCGGCGGTTTCCCGTACACCGCCGCGCCGGCCTGCCCGGTGCGCCCGCCGAAGCACGCCCCCGACCTGACCCTGCTCCAGCCAGAACTGGCCGAGCTGGTGCGGCGCTGTTTTGTGGATGGACATAACGACCCCAGCCTGCGCCCCGACCCGCCCACCTGGGAGCGAGCCATCGCCCAGGCCGAAAAGAGCCTGACGACCTGCCCGCATGGACATTATTATCCCGACCATCTGCGGGCCTGTCCGTTTTGCCCGGCGCAGGCCACTGCCGCCCAGCCGGCGGCTCGTCCTGCGGCCAGCCCCAACCCGGCGCAGGCCCGGCCGCGGCCGGCCGGCGGAACCCCTTCATCTGCCGCTCCGACTCCTGCGGGGCAGGCAGCCCCGCCGGCTGGCGCGCCGCGCAACCCGGCGCCGCGCAACCCGGCGCCGCCCAACCCCGCCCGGCCCAGCGCTTCGCCGCCCCCGGCCGCCGCTCCATCGCCTGTCCGGCCGCGTGCCAATTGGCCGGGGCAGGCATTCCGGCAGGCCCGGCGAGTTTACCAGGCCTGGAACGCCTGGCAGGCTCGCCGCGCTCCGGCTCCGGCCGGGGCCGCGCCCAACCCGGCCGCCGCCCCGGGGCCGCAGCCGGCCCACGGCTATGGTCGCCCGCCTGCTCCGACCTATGCGCCTCGCCCCATGTCTACCCCGGTTGCGCCGCGGGTGTGGGACTGGCTCGGCCCGCGCCTGGGCAAGAGCCTGGCAATCGGCGGCGGGCTGGGGGCGCTGGCTGGGGCGCTGCCCGGCGCGATCGCCGGGGCGGTCAGCGGCTCGGCCGGAAATACCCTGGCCTGGGGACTGTTGTGGGCTTTGGGCGGCGCGGCCGGGGGCATGCTGCGCGGCTGGCAGCCGGGTTATCGCCTCAGCCTGAATGTCAACCGTACGGTGGGCTGGCAGCGGGTGTGGACCGTGGTGGGCCTGATCCTGGGAGGCGGCTTGGGCGGCCTGATTGGGCTGGCCCTGGGCTGGTGGGCCATCTTCCCCATCTTTGCCGGGCTGTATTTCGGGGCTAAATTCGGCCTGGCGGCCGGGCGTAAGCTGTGGGAGGCCGGCGAACAGGTGGGCTGGGAGCGCATCTGGTCGTGGATTGGGGCCGGAGGGGCTGCCCTGGCCGGGTGGACCCTGGCCCAATGGGCGGGGGCCAGCAGCCTGGGCGTGCTGACCAGCCAGCTGGCCGCTTCGCTCACCGCCTGGATCAGCACCCAGTCGTCCAGCCAGGCGCTGGTCTGGCTGGCCGTGGGGGCGCTGGGCGGCGGGCTGGGCGGGGCCATCGCCGGCGTCTCGGCCGACCTGCTGGCCCGATTGTCGGGCCTGGTAGATTAAAACGGGACACGGATAGCGCACGGGGTAGCTCCCCACTCCACCCCGGTTGAGTGGGGAGCTACCATCACCCGCAAATCTCCATAGATAGAAATTTTTTGGCGAAGCTGGAAGAACCTTTAAAGATTGGCGATGGGGACGACCACCTGCACGGCTTTTGGGGCGCTGCGCACGATCATGGGGGTGAAGCCCAGGTGATCGCCGTCCACCTGAGTGGATTGGGGCGGGTCGCAGACGATGCGGGCCTGGCGCACCTGCCAGTGGTACAGGCTGCGCACCCCGTTTGGCTCGGCGATTTTCTTGGTCAATATGGCGACGATATTCTCTAACTCCACCCGGCTCAAGACGATAATATCCAGCAGCCCATCTTCGATGTCGATGGTGGGGGTCAGGCTCAGGCCGGGGGTAATGCCCAGATGCCCTGCATTGGCGACGGTGCATAGCACCCCTTCGACCTCCGCCGGTTGGCCGTCCAGCTCGAGTGAATAATGCACCGGGCGGGTCTCGAGCAGGGCCTGCAGGCCGGCCAGCCCATAGGCGAACAACCCCAGGCGCTCTTTCAGGCTGCGCGGGGCGTGCTGCACGGCCTGGGCCTCCAACCCGGCCCCGGCCCGCAGCAGGAACTTGCGCGGCCCGCCTGGGGCCTCCACTTCGCCCATGTCTACCAGGCGGGTGCGGTGAGACGAGACCATCAGGCGGGCGGCGCGGGTCAGGTCACGCGGAATGCCGAATTCAAAAGCCAGCACGTTGCCAGTTCCACCGGGCAAGATCGCCAGGGCGCTGGATGTGCCGGCTAACCCCCAGGCCGCCTCAGAGATCGTGCCATCCCCGCCCATTACGGCCACCATCTCGGCCCCGCGCCCGGCCAGGTCGCGGGCGATCTGCATGGCGTCGCCCTCGCCCTGGGTGATCTCGACCGACCAGCGCACTCCGGCCTGCGAAAAGACGTGATTCAGACGCGCTAAAATGGCTGTGCGCTGATCGAATACGGGGTTGATGATGACCGGTATCCAACGTTTCATAGAATTTCCCTGCGGCGAGGGGGCGGCTGCACCGCCTACCCGCCGCGAACAGGCTTACCCGGCGCTTTCGACAATCTGATTGCTTGCCACCATCCGGCGGATGGCCTCAACGTATCCGGCCATCTGGGTATCGGCGGCGATGAACGGCACCTGTTGGCGGATCAGCGCATAGGCCGGGGCGGTACCTTGCCCCAGGCGGGCCTGGGCCCCGATGGCCTGCTTACGGAAATCGACGCCCTGGGCGGCCGACATCAACTCGATTGCCAGGATGCGCTCCAGGTTGTCCAGAATCGCGCGCAGCTTGAGCGCCGCGGTGGCCCCCATGCTGACGTGATCCTCCACGTTGGCTGAGCTGGGGATGGTATCCACGCTGGCCGGGTGCGACAGCACCTTGTTCTCGGTGGTCAGGGCGGCGGCGGTATATTGCAGGATCATAA
>CAYQDU010000371.1:0-2855 GCA_964416275.1 uncultured Anaerolinea sp.
ATGGCAGCTCTACTTCGCACCTGTTTGCGCCCATCACCCTGCGCGGCGATATGATCGGCGCGCTGGATGTGTTCGACCTGAACGGCGCCGCCGGCTGGGGCGAGAACGACCTGGCCCTGATCCAGACCATCAGCTCGCAAATGGCCCTCTCGCTAGACAACGCCCGCCTGTTCCAGGAAACCCAGGGCGCCCTGAGCGAAACCGAAACCCTGTTCCAGGCCAGCGCGGCCCTGAACGCGGTTCACTCGTATGACGATGTGCTGGAAACCCTGCGCAAATACACCCTGTTGGGCCGGGCCGATAAGCTGCTGAGCATTTCGCTATTCAACCGCCCCTGGAACACCGATTCCGGCGCTCGCCGCGGGCTGGATGGGCGCGATCTGGCCTTCTCTCGCCCTGGCGGGCGGGCGACGGGCATGCTCTCGGCCGACATCCCCGAAGCCATCCAAGCCATCGCCGCCTGGGCCACGCTGCCCGAAGACCGCCTGCACCGGCGCTACTCGCCGCGCAACTACCCGGCCGCCCACCTGCTTTCGCCCAATGAGCCGGCCCTGATCGAGGACCTGAACCACGACCCGCGCATCGACACGGAAGCGCGGCAGTTCTTCTTCGAGGTTTTAGAGGCGCAAAGCGCCATCTTTATCCCGCTCAACGTAGGCGGTTCGTGGATCGGCTTCATCCAGGCCGCCCACAGCCAGCCCACCACCTTCGACGAGCAAGAACTGCGCCGCCTGACGGCCCTGGCCTCTCAGGCGGCGGTGGCGGTGCAAAACCTGAACAGCGTCGAGCTGGCCGAACAGCGCGCCCGTGAAGCCAGCCAGCGCAGCCAGGAATTGGCCCTGATCAACCGCGTGGTGACCAACGTTTCGGCCTCGCTCGACCTGCAGCAAAGCCTGGAAGTGGTGACCGAAGAACTGGCCGGGGTACTGAACGCCTTTATCGGCGTGGCCCTGCTCAACCCCATCCGCCAGGTTTTGACGGTTGTAACCAGCGCCTCGGCTTACCCCGACACGCCCGACACCCTGGGCCTGGAAATCCCGTTGGAAGGCAACCGCTCGTCGCAGCAGGTGATCGAAACCCGGCGCTCGCTGCTGGTAGAAGACCCGCAGCACGCCGAGATCACCGCCCCGCTGCATGAAGTGATGCGCCAGCTCGATGTGCGCTCGCTGCTGATCATCCCGCTGGCGGCCGGGGCGGAAGTGATCGGCACGGTGGCGGTCGAAACCCTGCACGAAGACCGGGCCTTCAGCGCCGATCAACTGCGCCTGGCCGAAACCATCGTCTTCCAGGCCGCGGCGTCCATCCAGAACGCCCGCCTGTTCGAACAGACCCAGCAGGTGCTGGCCGAAACCGAGGCCCTGTACCAGGCCGGGGCGCGCTTCCAGGTAGCCAAGACCTATACCGACATCATCGACGCGCTGCGCGAATATACCGCCCTGGGCCGCCAGGCCCAGGCCATCTACCTGGATCTGTACGACCACGCCTGGCAAGAGCATGACATCCCCGAAGGCTCGACGCTGATCGCCCAATGGCTGGCCCGCGCCCCAGGCGCTCGGCCGGGCGAAGCCGCCGACAGCCCCCGCCGGCTGCTGCCCGTCACCCCGGCCATCCGCCGCATGCTGGGCGCCAACGCCATCGCCACCTTGAACCCTGGCGAAGACCCGCGCCTGAACGACGACCTGACTGCGCTCTACCCGGCCTTGCCGCAAGCTCGCACGGCGGCCATCGCCCCCCTGCAGGTGGGCGGCCAGCACATCGGCCACGTCTGCGCCCTGTACAGCGAAGTGGTGAGCCTGAAAGAAGAAGACAAACGCCGCCTGAGCGCCCTGGCCGGGCAAGCCGCGGTCGCCATCCAGAACCGGCGCCTGCTGGAAGAATCGCAGCGCCGGGCGCGCCAGCTCCAGACCGCGGCCGAGATCGCCCGCGATACATCTGGCACGCTGGCCCTCAACGACCTGCTCCTGCGTACCGTCAACCTGCTGTGCGAGCGCTTCGGCTACTACCACGCCTCGATCTTCTTGCTGGATGAAAGCGGGGCGGAAGCCGTGGTACGCGAATCTACCGGCCCGGCCGGCGAGGAAATGAAACGTTCGGGGCACCGGCTGGCCGTGGGCGGCGCGTCGGTCATCGGCCAGGTGACGGCCACCGGCGGCCCGCTGGTGGTCAACGACGTGGGCGCTCCCAGCGCCAACGGCGGCGCCAACGGCGGCGCCCACGGCGGCGCCCACCGCCCCAATCCGCTGCTGCCCTTCACCCGCGCCGAGCTGGGCATTCCGCTTAAAGCCGGCGACCGGGTAATCGGCGCATTAGACGTACAATCTACCCAGGCCAACGCCTTCTCGGAAGACGATGTGGCCGTGCTGCAAGTCCTGTCGGATCAGATCGCCGTGGCGGTGGAGAATGCCCGCGCCTACGAAATCTCGCAGAAAGCGGTGGAAGAAATTCGCGAGGCCGACCGGCTGAAGACCCAATTCCTGGCGAACATGAGCCACGAGCTGCGCACCCCGCTCAACTCGATCATCGGCTTCTCGCGCGTGATTCTCAAAGGCATCGACGGCCCGGTGACCGACCAGCAAACCCAGGACCTCTCGGCCATCTACAACTCTGGGCAGCACCTGCTGGGCCTGATTAACGACGTGTTGGACCTGTCGAAGATCGAGGCCGGCAAGATGGAGCTGAGCTTCGAAGAGGACGTCAACCTGGGCGACATCGTGAAGTCGGTCATGTCGACCACCATCGGCCTGGTGAAAGATAAGCCGATCCAGCTCAAGTCGCATATCGACCCCAACCTGCCGCTGCTCAGCCTGGACCCGATGAAGATCCGCCAGGTGTTGATCAACTTGCTTTCGAACGCT
>CAYQDU010000372.1:0-2830 GCA_964416275.1 uncultured Anaerolinea sp.
CGCAATCCCTTGTGCAGGGATTCACGCCGCTGGCAGGGGGCCACCCTGCTGCCTATCGACCAGCTGGTGCTGACCCTGGCTCAAGACCTGCTCAGCGAGCCAGGCGAGCTGGCCCTGGCCCATAAGCTGGCTGTGCTGCTGCGCCAGGCCAGCAACCTGCACCCCGATTGGCGCCTGCCTGAACTGGGCGAAGCCCTGGGCGTGATTGCCCGCAACGAACGCCGCTTTTTGGGGTTCAGCAGCGATGATGTGGGCTTCAACCCCGACCTGCACCGCGGCAAAGTGGTTATCGCCACCCTGCACCGGGCCAAGGGGTTGGAGTGGGATCGAGTGTATGTCCTGTCGGCCAACAACTATGATTTCCCCTCGGCCCAGGAGTTCGACCAGTTCATTGCTGAGAAGTGGTACCTGCGCGACCATCTCAACCTTGAAGCCGAGGCCCTGGCCCAGTTGCAAACTGCGCTGGATGCCGACGCTTACGCCTGGTATGAGGAAGGCCAGGCCACCCGTCAGGCCCGCCTGGATTACGTGCGCGAGCGGCTGCGCCTGCTGTACGTCGGGCTGACCCGCGCCCGGCGCGACCTGATCGTCACCTGGAACACCGGGCGCAAGGGCAATCTTTTCCCGGCCATCCCCTTGCAGCAGTTAAGCGCCTATTGGGAGGAGCATTTTGGAACCGCCTGAAAGCATTTTTCGCCCTTCTTTTCTGGTTCGGCCGGGGCTGCCGCCCAACTTTGCCTTCAGCCAGAGCAGTCTGCAAGACTTCGAGGATTGCCCGCGCCGCTTCGAACTGCGCTATCTGCTGCGCCTGGCCTGGCCGGCGGTGCAGAGCGAGCCGCAGCAGGCTCAGGAGCGCGATCTGCGCCTGGGACAGCGCTTTCATCGCCAGGCGCAGCAGCGCCTGTTGGGCGTGCCGCTGGAGCGCCTGGAGGCCAGCCTGGATGATCCCGAATTGCTGGCCTGGCAGCGCAATTTTGAGCAGTTCATCGTTCAGGCCGGGTTGGATTTGCGCCCCGGCGGGCGACGCGCCCGCTATTATCCGGAGGCGGCGCTGACCGCGCCCCTGGCCGGGCAGCGCCTGGTGGCGCAGTACGATTTGATCGTGGTGGGCGAGGCCGGCCGGTTGACGATCTACGATTGGAAGACTCACCGCCATCGCCCGCGCCGCGCCTGGCTGGAAAGACGCCTGCAAACCAAAGTTTATCCCTATCTGCTGGCGCACGCCGGGCAGGGTTTCCTGTCGCCCGCCGCCGCCCCGCGGATAGAGATGATCTATTGGTTCGCCTCCTTCCCCGACCAGCCAGAGCGCTTCGATTATCCTCCGGCCCGTTTTGAGCAGGATCGGGTGGACCTGGCCCGGCGGATCGAGCAAATCGTTCGGCTGGCGGCCCGTCCGTTGAGTCAGGCTGCCTATACCCTGGCCCAGGCTGGCCGCTTTCCTCAGACCGAGCAGGCGGAACGCTGCGCGTACTGTCTCTACCGCTCGTTGTGCGACCGCGGAGGACGCGCCGCCGATTGGCTGGCCGCCGAAGACGACCCTGCTCTCGATCTCGGCACGCCGGACGGCTTCAACTTTGAGCAAATTGCCGAAATTGCCTTTTAAGTGGTGAGCTTTGCCTGGCGAACTTCGCCGCCCGAAAAGAAGGGAAGCCGGGGATGTGGCTGTCAAAAAGAGATGTTTCGTAGATTTTGTCGCACTTCGTACGGCAAGATCTACGAAACATCTTCTTTCCCGGCGAAGCCGGTAGAGCCTTCTCTTTTTGATGGGCCTCGGAGAGGCCCATCCTTGCTCCTTTTACAAGTAGTGAAGTTCTTTGGCTTGTTTAAGCAGGTCTTCCCGGAAATCAGGGTGGGCGATGCCGATCAGCGCCTGGGTGCGCTGGCGGATGGTCTTGCCGTACAGGTCGGCTACGCCATATTCCGTCACCACGTAGTGGACATGATTGCGGGTGGTGACCACGCCCGCGCCCCGGTTGAGCATGGCGGTGATGCGGCTGACCCGCGTGCCGTCGCGTAAAACCGTCAGGCTGGGCATGGCGATGATCGGCACGCCGTCTTTGGAGCGCGCCGCTCCGTAAATGAAGTCGAGCTGGCCGCCCACGCCGCTGTAAATCTTGGGGCCGATGCTGTCGGCGCACACCTGGCCGGTCAGATCGACCTCGATGGCCGAGTTGATGGCGACCATACGGTCGTTCTTAGCCACGGTGAAGGGATCGTTAACGTATTCAGTGGGGTGCAGCTCGATCAATGGGTTATCGTCCACCCATTCGTAGAGCTTTTTGGTGCCGATGATGAACCCGGCGATCATCTTGCCGGGGTGGATCGACTTACGCGCTCCGGTCAGCACGCCGGCTTCCACCAGTTCGATCACGCCGTCCGAGAACAGTTCGGTGTGGATGCCCAGGTCGCGCTTTTCTTTCAGGTAGGGCAGCACGGCGTCGGGGATGGCCCCAATGCCCAACTGCATGGTGGCCCCATCCGGGATCAGCTCGCCAATATGGCAGGCGATGTTATTGACCACCTCTCGATCGCCCTCCTCGGCCATGGCGGCCTCTTGCAAGGGGTAATCGACCGGTACGATGCAGTTCAGGCGGCTGACATGGATGAACGAATCGCCCAGGGTGCGCGGCATCTGCTGGTTTACTTCGGCGATAATCAGCTTAGCGGCCTCGGCCGGGGCTTTGGTCAGGCCCACTTCGATGCCCAGGCTGCAAAAGCCGTGTTCGTCGGGCGGCGAGCAGTGGATCAGGGCCACGTCCAGCGGCAGAAGCTTGTTTTTGAACAGCAGGGTAAATTCGGACAGCAGCACGGGGGTGAAATCTGCCCGGCC
>CAYQDU010000373.1:0-2752 GCA_964416275.1 uncultured Anaerolinea sp.
AGGTCGTTATAGGCGGGGGCAAAGGCCGGGTCGAGCTGGAGCGCCCGGGCATACTGGCAGATCACCTGCGCCAGGCTGCGCTCCCGGTTGCCAGCCATCTGCCAGCCGGTCATCCCGGCGTAATCCTTTTCGACGAGCTGCCGGGCGATGAAGAAGTGCAGCCGGGCTTCATCTTCCAGCGTCACCGTCTTGGGCCGGCTGGCCAGGGCCGCCTCAAGGGTGCTCTGCCCGGCGGCGTCATGCTTCAGGTAGTGCAGCAGGCCGGCCACATACTGCGCCAGGAAGGTGAGCGTTTCCGGGCGGGCCTGGCGCAGGGTGAGGCCCTGGCTGCCGGGGTCACCTGCCAGGGCCCAGGACAGCTCCCCGGCGCCGGGGACTTCCCGGGTTTGGGCCGCCTCCGCCAGCAGCAGGCGCACCTGCAGGTCCGCTCCCGCGTAGCGCCCCCAAAGGACGAGCTGACCACCGCCCGCCTGGGCCAGCCGGCGCGCCTGGGCCTCATCCCGGGCGGTCTGGGACAGGCGAGTGAGGCGGACGTTCTGCAGCCCGGAGGCCAGTAACTGCTGCTGCAGCGCCACCTCCAGGCGCGGCTCGACCTTCTCGCCGGAGGGGGCGTGGTCGAAGCTGGCGATGAGGATGGTGATGGGCGTTGGCGCGGCGGTGGCGGTGGGGGCCGCAGTGGGCGTGGGTGAAGGGGTGACGGTCGTGGCGCGGGTGGAAACCTGAGCGGCGGTGGGCGTGGGTGAAGTGGGGACGCTAGTGTTGCGGGTGGAAACCTGGGCGGTCGCAGTGGGCGCGGCGGTGGTTTCCCCGGCCGGCGGGGGGGTGGGCCGGGTACATGCTGCGAGCAGGAGCACCCACCCGGCCAGCAGGAACGCGCCGGCCAGGAGCTGGATTCCATAGCGGGCAAGGAGTTTCATCGAATGCGATTATACGCCGGAAAGCTGCCGCCGGCCCCATTCCTAGCGCCGGACCACCGGCAGATACACCTGCAGCTCGTTGTCGGCCATGAACAGCTCGAAGCGCTCGCGCACCTCCTGGTCGGCCCGGTAGATTACCGCCCGGCTGGTGGGGCTGATGGCGAAGCGGTACATGCTCCAGGGCGGCGGCATCCAGTCGGGCCGCAGCGCCAGCGGCGACCCGCCCTGCAGCGGGGCACTGAACAGGTCGTACAGCCCCTGCGAATAGGCCCGGTAGATTACCCGCCGGCCGTCGAGGCTGACCCGGAAGTCATCCACGCTCCCATCCGCACCGTAGGCGTTGTTCAGCCGCACCCAATTCCCCCCGGCGGTGGGCACGGAATACAGCTCGTGGTATCCCAGGTTGGTCAGGTTCATCTGGAACACCACCCGGCTGCCATCCGGCGCCAGGCGGAATCTTTCCGCATCCCAGTGGTAATCCATCATCGTGTTGAGCTGCACCGCCGTCCCGCCTGTGATGGGCACGCTGTACAGCGAGCGGTACCCCAGCCCGTTCAGGTCGACGGTGTAGACCACCCGGCGGCTGCCGGCGCTGACCGCCGCCACCGGCTCCGTCACCCCCCCGGCGCCGGCCGGCAGGGCCGGGTTGAGCTGCACCCACGCCCCGCCTGCCAGGGGCGCCGCATACAGTTCGTTCAACCCATCCGTGGCCTGGTCAGCCGTGTACACCACCCGGCTGCCGTCCGGGCTGAGGCAGAAATCGCGCACATCCCCGCCCGCCACCAGCGGGCCGTTGAGCTTCTGCGGCGTGCCGCCCGCCGCCGGCACGCTGTACAGGTTATAGCCCTCGGCTATCTGCGGGTTGGCCAGGTAGACCACCCGGCTGCCGTCCGGGCTGAGCGCTACCAGCCGCTCCACCGTGCCGCTCGGCCCCTGCGGCGGGTGGTTGAGCTGCACCGCCTGGCCCCCACTCAGCGGCACGCTGAACAGGTCGAAGCGGGTCAGCGACACCGGGTTGGCCCGGAAGACCACCCGGCGGCTGTCGGGGCTGATCCAGAAGTCATCCACCGCGTGGTTATCCCCCAGGATCACCGAGGCGCTCAGCTTGACCGGGGTGCCGCCCGTGATGGGCACCCCGTACAGCTCGTGGGTGATATCCACCTCCTGGTTGGCGATATATACCACTCAGCGGCTGTCGGGGGTGATGGCGAAATAGCCGGGGCCGCGCCCGGCGGGCACCAGCGGGGACAGGCGCACGGGGTCGGCGCGGGTGCGCAGCGAGACGCTGTACAGCTCATCGGCATCATCGACCTGCACGTCCGCCACGAATACCGCGTAGGCCCCATCCGGGCTGATCTGGTGGGAGGCGAAGCGCACATCGCTCCACTCCGGAATAACCCCGCTCACCTTGCGGTTGGCCAGGTGCTCGAAGACCGCCACCGGTGAAGCGGGGCGCGGCCCGATGGCGGCCGCGGCCAGTAGCGCCGCCAGTATCACCGGCGCCATGCGCCGGCCAAACGACCGGCGCGAAAAGACCCGGGTGAGAAACAGGTGATCCTTTCCTTTGTTTTGAACAAGGATTTTCAGGATGATGGGATTACCAGGATTTTTGGGGGCGCGATATGATGGGGGCGCGGCAAAATCCTGGTAATCCGATAAATCCCGTAAATCGTGGTCCAAAATCCTGGCAATCCGGTAAATCCTGTAAATCGTGGTCCAGAATCCCGTAAATCATGGTCCGGGCTGGTATACTCCACCAAATGGAGGATTTATGTCGACATATGTACTGGTACCGGGGATGTGGCTGGGCGGGTGGGCCTGGCAGGATGTGACGC
>CAYQDU010000374.1:0-2744 GCA_964416275.1 uncultured Anaerolinea sp.
CCCCAGACGATGTGCTGCGCGACGCCGACATCGCCATGTATGCCGCCAAGGGGCGGGGCAAATCGACCTACGAACTGTATGACCCCGCTTTGCGCGAGCAAATTCTGCGCCGCCTGGAGCTGGAAACCGACCTGACCCAGGCCCTGGAACGCCGCCAGCTGACCCTGTTCTACCAGCCGCTGATTTCACTGCTCGACGGGCGGCTGATGGGCTTTGAGGCCCTGATGCGCTGGAAGCATCCCAACTATGGTTTGCTTTCGGCTCAGGAGTTCATCTCGATTGCCCAGGACGCCGGGCTGATTATCCCGATTAACTGGTGGGTGTTTGCCGAAGCCTGCCGCCAGACCCGGGCCTGGCAGATGGCCTACCCGCTTGAACCGCCGATCAAGATCTTTGTTCACCTCACCAGCAGCCTGATTACCTGGCCCGACCTGCTCCAAAACATTCGCGACGTCTTGGAGCAAAACGACCTGGACCCGCACTGCCTGGGCCTGGAAATCAAAGAGAATATCGCCGCCTCCCTCTACGATGCTACCAGCCGCATCATCGGCGAACTGCGCCAGATGGGTGTTGAAGTGCATATCGACAACTTTGGCACGGGCGAGGCCTCGTTGGTGAACCTGAAGCGTTTTGCCGTCGATGGGCTGCGCATCGACCGATCCTTTATTCAGGACCTGGATCATACCGATAACAACGCCGCCCTGGTGCGCCTGGTGGTCGACCTGGCTCACCAGTTCAACCTGCAGGCCACCGCAGAGGGCGTCGAGACCAACGAGCAGCGCCGCATCCTGACCCAGATGGGCTGCGACGCGGCCCAGGGCAATCTGTTCTCTTCGCCGCTGCAAGCCCAGGCCGCCGCCGACCTGATCGAACAGCACTTCAACGATCCACAAACCAGCCGCTTTGGGTTAGAACGCAGCAAACCCTGCTGATGCGTCTGCCCTTTTCAGCTCGTGCGGCGCGCCTCTGCGCAGCACCTGTCAAGTGGGACGCCGCCGCCGGAGATGGAAGAGCCGGAAGGGAGAAATCCACTGTTCGCCTTTGAATAACTGGAGGTCGTGGATGAGCCCCCGTCACCCAGATACGGAAACCTTTACCAGTGTAGACGCCGCCTGGCTGCACATGGATAGCCCCTCCAACCTGGCGATCATCACCGGGGTTTACCGGTTTGCCGGCCCGGTAGATCTGGCCCGCCTGCGCCTGACCGTCGAGCGCCGCCTGGCGATCTACCCCCGCTTTCGCCAGCGTCCGCGCCCACCCGCCGCCCGCCTGGGCCTGCCGCGCTGGGAACTCGACCCCGATTTTGATCTGGATTACCATCTTCAATGTACGCAACTCTCACCCCCAGCCGACCAGGCCGCCCTGCAGGATTTCGTCAGCGATCTGATGAGCCAGCCGCTCGACCTGGATCACCCTCTGTGGCGGTTCTACTTTGTCGACCGCTGCGAGGCCGGCTCGGCCCTGGTCTGCCGCCTGCACCATGCCATGGCTGACGGATTGGCCCTGGTGCAGCTCATGCTGACCAGCGCCGACCTGACCCCCGAAGCTCCCCTGCCCGAACTGCCCAGCGAGCCAGAAGACCTGCCCGGTGCAGCCCGGCTGCGCCGCCTGCTGGCCCCGGCTATGCGGGCGGCGCGCGCGGTGAACGGAGCGCGCCGCCTGACGGGGACTGTGGCGCACGAAGGTCTGGAAACCCTGGCGCATCCGACCCGCCTGGTGGGCGCGGCTCGCCTGGGGGCCAGCGCCAGCCGCTCTCTGGCGAAGCTGCTGCTCATCGGCCCCGACCGGCGCACGGTGCTGCGCGGAACCTGCAGCGCATCCAAGCGGGCCGCCTGGACCGCCAACATCGCCCTGGACGACGTGAAAGCTGTAGGGCGCTTGATGGGCGGTACGGTCAACGATGTGCTGCTCTCGGCTGTCACCGGGGCGCTGCGCCGCTATATCGACGCCCATCGCCAGCATACCGCCGGGCTGAACGTGCGTGCCATCGTGCCGGTGAACCTACGCCCGCCCGATGACCCCGATCTGTTTGGCAACCGTTTCGGGCTAGTGTTTCTCTCGCTGCCGGTGGGGGTCAAGGACCCCATCAAGCGCCTGATGATCCTGCATCGTCGGATGGAGGAGATCAAGAATTCGCCCGAAGCCGTGGTGGCGTTGAACATTTTGAACGTTATTGGGCTTAGCCCTATCCAGATCGAGCGACTGATTATCGCCATCTTTGGCATGAAAGGCACGGCGGTGATGACCAATGTGCCGGGGCCGCGCCAGCCGCTCTATTTTGCCGGGGGCAAAATAGAGCAGTTGATGTTTTGGGTGCCAACGCCCGGCAACCTGGGCCTGGGAGTGAGCATCATCAGCTATGCCGGGCAGGTGATGCTGGGCGTGGCGACCGATGCCGGGCTAATCCCCGAACCGCAAGACCTGATCGACGCCTTCCAGGACGAACTGGAGGCCCTCAAGCACTGGGGCCGCCCGCCCCTGCGGGCCGAGGAACCAGCCCCAGCCCAGGCCGCACTGCCGGCGGTGGAACGCTGCCAGGCCGTCACCCGGGCCGGCGCAGCGTGCAAAAATCGTCCCCTGCCCGGCTCGTCCTTCTGCCGGGTGCACCAGCGCGCCTGATTTCAGGGATAAAAAATTCGGGTCTTCCGGCTTGGCCGGGAAAGAGGTGCTATTTTTGGGAAAATGTGCGGCGTAGCTGCACGGTACCACCCCATTAAACCGTGGAACAGGCATGGCGCTCTTCG
>CAYQDU010000375.1:0-2740 GCA_964416275.1 uncultured Anaerolinea sp.
TAGTAACTTTTGAGCCTCATCCAAGGATGGTTCTTCTTGATAGAAAATCAATCGAAGCCGCCCGCTGGAGCCGGTTGTACCGCGCCTGGGAAGCGCAGCGCCCCTATCGCCGCAGCGATGAGGCGGCCGCCCTGACCTACCCGGCCTACCGCCGGCTGTGCTTCGACCGGTTTCTGGGCGAGGCCCTGGCCCACCTGCCGCAATCCTTGCGCGACGATTGGCAGGCCCAGGCGCAGGCGGCCGAAGCTGAGGAACTACCCGCCTACCAGGCTCAGATGAGTATTCTGGCCTACCTTGACCCTGGCCGGTATGGGGAAACCCGCCAGGCGCTGACCCTGCGGCAGGCCCACGTCGGATTGATCGTGCAGGGGAGCTATTTTCTGGTGCCAGTTTGCCAGGCGAACGGCGACCCGGTTGAGGTGCATTGGGTGCGCGAGCAGGTGGCGGCGGCCCTGGCGGCAAAGACGCCAGGGACAGCCCCGCTTATTTCGCTGGCCCGCGCTCGCCGTTCGGTCTTGCCGGAACTGCGTCGGAAATTTGACCCCGATCTGCAGGAGGCCTTTGCCGCCCTGCACACCGCCCCGATCCTGATCAACGCCGGGCCGATGCCGCGCCCGCTGGTGGCCTCGAACGGGCGCACCTGGCAAACGCCGCTGGCCGAAATTCGCCAGGCCGAACGTGGCGTGGGAGATCACCCCCTGACCATTTTCGATACCGGCTCATCATTTGTCTTTGACCAGTCGCACATCTTCTTCGATGGGATCGCCGGGGCGGCCCTGGCCGAGATCATCACCAACGAGGCTTTGTCGTGGGCGGTGTATCTGAACACGCTGCCGGAGGCCGCCCCGGCGGCTCAGCCGCCGCGCCGCCTGGCGTTTGTATTCCCGCTTGAGTTGAAGGATGCCATCGAGACCGCGCCGAAAGTGGCGCTGGAGGCGGCGGCCGAGACCGACAGCGTCAACCTGCGCTCCATATTGCGCCTGCGGCAGCTATTCAAACAACGCAACGATCTGATCGATCTGACCGTCAACGACCTGCTGGTGCTGTACCGGGCCATTCACGCCCTGGTCTACCGGCCCAGCCCGGCCCTGCTGAACGGGCTGCGCGTCCGCCTGGCCGACCCGCATACCGGGCCGGCCGCCCAGGCGGCTTTGGATGCCCTGGCCGAGCCGCCCGCTCACCCGGCTGTGCTGATCCCGGTGGATGAAAGCCCGCGCTCGCCGCGCGATCGTCTCTCGCCGCTCAATTTTGAGATCCCAGTGCGCGACCTGAACCTGCTGGAGTTGCACGGGCAGACGCTGCAGGCCCTGGCCGTCTACCAGGGCAGCGACTCGCCGGGGGGGCGGGGCGAAGTCTACGCTCGCTTCGACCGCTTGCAGCGCGAATACCTGGCCAGCCTGGCCGGGTTTGGGGCCGTCATGCGGCGATCCAAAGAGGTGGCTCTGTTGGGCCAGACGGCCAGCTTAGGTTCGATCAAAATGCTGGCCTTTATGCCTACTCCTTTACAGCGCATGTTGGAGGGCATCCTGACCCGGATCGATATCCTGAACGATCTGATTAAAGGCCGGGAGATCTTTTCCAACATCGGCCAGGTGGCCTCGACCAGCACCCTGGAGCGTTTTATCACCGCTAAGGACGATAATGACAAAAAGACCCTCTCCTGGGGCATTCTGACCGACGCCGAGGGCCGGTTGCACCTTTCGCTGCGCGATTTCCGCCCGCACGTAGCTTTGCTGGCGCAGAGCGGCCAGGCCGACCTGGCTCATTGGATCGCCCAGGAATACCTGGACGCGTATGCCGATGGGCTGAACAGCTTCGTCACCGATCTGCACATGATTACCCTGGCCAGCCGCGAAACTCGCTTTGAACGCCCTGAGGATGCAGTTCTGCTGCCAGCCAGCGGAGAAGCTCTATGACAGACCCGCTGATCGGCCAGCAGTTGGCAAACTACCGCATTGAGCGCCTGATCGGCCGGGGCGGCATGGCGGCGGTGTATTATGCCGTGGATGTGCTGCTCAACCGGCCGGCGGCGGTCAAGGTCATCAACACCTATTCCAACCGGCCGGAAGCCTACACCGAGCGCCTGCTGCGTGAGGCTCGGGCCGTGGCGGGCTGGCGCAACGAGCATATCATCCAGGTGTACCACGCTGGCAACGAAGCCGGGATGTTTTATTTTGCTATGGAGTATATCGACGGGCAGAACCTGGCCGAGATCATCGCCGCCCATACCAGCCAGGGTGATCTGCTGCCCGGCGACGAAGTGATGCGCTACGGGCGGGCGATTGCCGACGCCCTGGACTATGCCCACGCCCGCAACGTGATTCATCGGGACGTGAAGCCGCAGAATGTGCTGGTGGCGGCAGATGGTCGGGTGGTGCTGACGGATTTTGGCCTGGCGCTCAACATCCAACAGGGGTCGCTGGGAGAAGTGTTCGGTACGGCTTACTATACCGCCCCCGAACAGGCCCGGCGATCCAACGCCGCCGTCCCGGCCTCGGACCTGTATTCGCTGGGGGTAATGCTGTACGAGATGCTGGTGGGGGTGCTGCCGTTTGACGATCCCTCGCCCACCAGCGTGGCCCTGCAGCACATCACCCTGCCGCCGCCGCCGCCGCGCCAGATCAACCCGCAGCTCTCGCCCCAGGTAGAGGCGGTGCTGCTCAAGGCGATCAGCAAAGACCCGGCCGGTCGTTATCCCAGTGGAAAGGCCCTGGTAGGTGCCCTGGAGACAGCCTGGCGC
>CAYQDU010000376.1:0-2644 GCA_964416275.1 uncultured Anaerolinea sp.
GCCAGCAGGCTTAGAATTTGTTCCCGGCTAAGGGATGAGTCTGCCATAGAGTCCGCACCTTTTACCACAACCACCAGGTGATCTGGGCCACGACGATCCCCAAGAGAGTCCCTGCCACGGCTTCCAGGGGGGTGTGCCCCAGCACTTCGCGCAGTTGTTCTTGCTTGAGAGGATGCCCGCTGGCGAGGTCGGTAATCATCTGGTTGATAATCCGGGCGTGCTTACCGGCCTGGCGGCGGATGCCGGTGGCGTCGTAGATCACCACCATGGCCAGGGCGAAGGCGATGGCAAAGAACGGACTGGCGTAGCCTTCATATAGGCCGATGGCGTGGGCCAACCCGGCCACCAGGGCCGAGTGCGAACTGGGCATGCCCCCGGCGCGCAACAGCAGCGCCCAATCCCAGCGGCGATGACGAATATACTCTAAGGGCGGCTTGACCACCTGGGCAATCGACCAGGCGATCAGGGCGGCGACCAGGGCGCGATTGGCAAAGAGCGCCAGCGGTTCCATAGCCCGGCTCAAGCGTCTGGCTCGAAGTCGACCAACGTCTCGCCGGAAAGCTGGCGCACTTTTAGCTCGGCCTGGTCGAGCAGGACGGCGCAGCGCCGGGCCAGGGCCTGGCCGCGCTCGTACAGCGCCAGGGCGTCTTCCAGCGAGCCGCCGTCACCCTCCAGGGCGGCGACGATCATTTCCATCTCCGCATAGGCGGTTTCGTAAGGCATTTGATCGACCGGCGTATCGTTCGAGAACGGGCGGCCGGCGGAGGCGAAATCGGGCGCTTTCATGAGGGCATCTCCGGTGAGGAAATAGAAACCGTGGGGGATAAGAAGGCCAGCAGCGGGGCGGCCGGGGGCAGGGTCTCGAAGGCAGCCTGCACAAGCTGCGCCTGGGTCAGCCCTGCCTGGCGCAGGGATTGGGCCAGGTCGGGTTGGATGGTCTGGGCATATAACCGGCGCAGCGTATTGCGGCGGGTGACGGAGGCGGCCAGGCTGGCGAAGGCCACCATGCTGGTCAGGGTCAGCGCCAGCCCCAGGGCCGCGCCGATAAAGCTCCAGCCGGTGAAGAACAGCATTAGCAGCGTTACGAACCCGCCTGGCAGCAGGCCGGTAGAGCAGCCCAGGTTGAAGCCGCGCGCCGCGGCTTCGCTGGCGGCGGTTTCCAACTGGCTGTTGGCGTCCAGGGCCAGGCGCGCCAGTTCGGCCTGCTGTTCGGGCGCCAGGGGTTCCAGCATCCAGGCGGCGGGCAGGGTTGCCACCGGGGCCTGGAGCCGGGCAATGATGCGGCGCACGGCGGAAGCTTGATCTTCGCTCATGGGGTCGCCTGTGGGTCGGGGGCGGTCTGCACGTCGGTGACGGTCAGCGCCAGGCGGCCATCGGCCAGGCGGGCCTGCAGGTTGTCGCCAGGCTGGGCCTGGCGGGCGCTGCGGATGGGCTGGCCGTTGAGGCCGGTCAGCAGGGCATAACCGCGCTGGAGGATGGCCTGCGGGTTAAGCGAGGCCAGGCGGGCCTGTTGGCTGTCCAGGCGGGTACGTTCCAGGCGCAGGCGGTGGGCCAGGGCGGCCGCGCCGCGCCGGGCCAGGTCATCGGTCCGCTGGCGCTGGCTGCGCACCTGGGCCAGGGGAGAGCGCAGGCGCAGGCGGCCATTCAGGCGCTCGAACTGCCAGCGCCGGGCGCCCAGGTTGTTCAGGGCGGCGCTCAACAGGCGGGCGTCCAGTTCGCTCAGGTTGGCTTGCAGGTCGGCCCGGTTGGGGGTGCACTGCTCGGCCGCCGCGGTGGGGGTGGGGGCGCGCAGATCGCTGACGAAATCGGCGATGGTGAAATCGGTTTCGTGGCCCACGCCTGAAATGACCGGAACTGGGGCGGCGGCGATAGCCCGCGCCACCCGTTCGTCATTGAAGGCCCACAGGTCTTCGATGGAGCCGCCGCCGCGGGCTACGATAATCACGTCGGGCAGAGGGGCGCAGCGCGAGAGGCCCTGCAGGGCGGCCACAATCCCCGGTGGAGCCTCATCGCCCTGCACCGGGGTGGGGGCCAGCACGATCTCGACCAGCGGGTAGCGCCGCCGCAGGGTGTTGAGCATATCCCGCAGGGCCGCTCCGCTGGGCGAGGTGACGATGCCGATGCGGTGCGGCCAGCGCGGCAGGGGCCGCTTGCGCTCGTCGGCAAACAGGCCCTCGGCCTCCAGGCGGGCCTTCAGGCGCAGAAATTCCTGGTACAGGGCGCCCTCGCCGGCCGGACGGAACAGGTCGGCGTAGAACTGGTAGACTCCGCCGGCTTCGTAGATGTTCAGGCTGCCGTGGGCTTCGATGGCCTGGCCCTCTCGCGGAATAAACCCCTGTCGCCCGGCTGCCCCGCGCCACATCACACACTTGAGGGCGCAGGCGCTGTCTTTGAGGGTGAAATACAGGTGGCCCGAAGCAGGCCGCGACAGGTTGGAGACTTCGCCCTGCACCCACAGGTCTTGCAGGGCCTCGTCGCTTTCCAAGATGTCGCGCAGATAGCGGGTCAGATCGGTGATCGACCACACAGGCAGGGAAAAGAGCGGCAATTGACTCATAGCGCATCATACCGCCCTGGAATGGACCGGCGGCTAGTAGATTGTCTAAGGTGAAAGCTTGATCTGGTACGGAACTTGCATAGAACC
>CAYQDU010000377.1:0-2642 GCA_964416275.1 uncultured Anaerolinea sp.
TGATCCTGTTCGAGCAGGATGGGCTGGACGACGCCAGCACGGTGGTGATCGCCTACGGCGCAACCGCCCGCAGCGCTCGCCACGCCGTCAAGCTGGCCCGCCAGCGCCGCCACAAGGTGGGCATGCTTACCCTGCTGACCATCTGGCCGTTTGCCGAGCAGGAAATTGCCCGCATCGCCCACGAAGCCCGGCGCATCATCGTGCCGGAGATGAACCTGGGCCAGTTAGCCCTGGAGGTCGAGCGGGTGGCCGGGCGCAACAAAGTGGTGCGGGTCAACCTGGCAAACGGCGAGATGATCCAGCCGCAGCGGATTCTAGAAGCGATTGAGGGCCATTAAGATGCCACGCGAAGAGAACGACGCTTACACGTATTTACGTCACACCAAAAAATTCCCCAACGTCTGGTGCCCGGGGTGTGGGATTGGAATTGTGATGGGCGCGCTGATCCGCGCCATCGACCGGCTGGGCCTGGAGAAAGACGACGTAGCCCTGGTGTCGGGCATCGGCTGCACCGGGCGCATGCCGGTCTACATGGACTTCAACACCATGCACACCACCCACGGGCGGGCGCTGGCCTTCGCCACCGGGCTGAAGCTGGCCCAACCGCGCCTGAAGGTGATCGTCATCATGGGCGACGGCGACGCCCTGGCGATTGGCGGCAACCACTTCATCCACGCCGCCCGGCGCAACATGGACCTGACCGCCATCGTGGTCAACAACGCCATCTACGGCATGACCGGCGGGCAGTACAGCCCCACCACGCCGCTGGATATGCGCGCCACCACCGCCCCCTATGGCACCATCGAACAACCCCTGCCGATCTGCGATCTGGCAATGGCTGCCGGGGCGGCCTTCGTGGCCCGCAGCACCGTCTATCACGCCGTCGAGCTGGATAAGCTGCTGGAAAAAGCCATCGCCAAAAACGGCTTCAGCCTGGTGGAAGCGGTGAGCTACTGCCATACCACCTTTGGACGGATCAACAAGCTTGGCACAGCGGTGGATATGATGCTGACCCTCAAAGAAAACAGCCTGACCCTGGCGGCGGCCGAAAAAGACGGCGGCCCGTCTCAGGCCAGCGCCAACGGCAAGATCGTGCGCGGCGTACTGCGCGACGTGGAAAAACCCAGCTACCTCGACCTATACAACCGGGTGATCGCAACCGCCCAGGAGGCCGCGCATGCAGGCAAGTAAATGGAACGACGAGCGCATTGAAATCCGCCTGGCGGGCGAGGGCGGGCAGGGCATGATCCTGGCCGGGATCATCCTGGCCGAGGCGGCCGCCATCTACGAAGGCAAGAACGCCATCCAGACCCAGAGCTATGGGCCGGAGGCGCGCGGCGGGGCCAGCAAGTCGGAAGTCATCATCGGCAGCGGCGAGCTGGATTACCCCGAAGTCATCAGCGCCGACATCCTGCTGGCCCTCAGCCAGGAAGCCTGTGATAAATACGCCTCCAACCTGAAGAAAAACGGCCTGCTGATTGTGGACGAAGAAAAAGTGGGCCGCATTCCGCACAGCCACGCCTTCAAAGCCCCCATCACCCGCCTGGCAATCGACGTGACCGGCAAATCCATCACCGCCAACGTGGTGGCCCTGGGCGTGTTGGTTGGCCTGACCGGCATCGTCAGCCGGGAGTCCATCGAAAAAGCCGTCATTGCCCGGGCCCCCAAAGGCACTGAAGACCTGAACCGGGCTGCCCTGGAAGCCGGCTTTAAAGAAGCCGAGCGCGTGGCGGCCTGAGCCAGGCCCGCTTATTTTAAACAGGCTCTTCCGCCTAAGGCGGAAGAGCCTGTTTAGCGTCAGGCGCAGCGCGCCTGATTTTGAGTGAGCGCCGCTCGTCAACTCGATTAAAACAATGTATAATTCCCTCTATGCCCGAAAACGTCTGCCCACAGTGCAAAGCCCCCAACCGTAACAGCGCCCGCTACTGCGCCGAATGCGGCACGCCCCTGTTGAGCGATCTGCCCCCGGTCGAGGCGCAGCCTGAACGCCCGCTGGATGAACGCGCCACCCAGAGCATCGGGGCAACCGGGCGAGTGGGCGGCATCCTGATTGGGCGCTATCGCCTGGATTACGAGTTGGGCCGGGGCGGTTTTGGGGCGGTTTACAAAGGCTACGATATCAACCTGAGCCGTACGTGCGCGATTAAAGAAAACCTGGAAGTCACCCTCGACGCGCAGCGCCAGTTTGCCCGCGAGGCCAGCGTGCTGGCGAACTTGTCGCACTCTAACCTGCCGCGCGTCACCGATCATTTTTCGATCCCCAACCAGGGTCAATACCTGGTGATGGATTTCGTCGAGGGGCAAGACCTGGCTTCGATTGTCGCCAGCCAGGGCGCCATCGCTTACGAGCAGGCTGCCGCCTGGACGCTGCAAGTGGCCGACGCGCTGGATTATCTACACACCCAACCCCAACCGGTGATCCACCGGGATGTAAAACCGGCCAACATCCGCGTCACCTCGCGCGGCAAAGCCTATCTGGTCGATTTTGGACTGGTGAAGTTGAGCGTCCCCGGCGGACAGACCACCCTGGGAGCGCGGGCCATCACCCCCGGTTATGCCCCGCCGGAGCAATATGGGCGCGGTAAAACCGACCCCCGCACCGACATTTACGCCCTGGGCGCAACCCTGTACAACCTGCTGAC
>CAYQDU010000378.1:0-2631 GCA_964416275.1 uncultured Anaerolinea sp.
CTGGATCCAGCGCGGTTCGTCTTTGGTGGGCAGCACGATGCCAACCGCCAGCTTGGCGGCCGGGGCGGCGGGGGCTTCGGTGGCCGCGGCCGGGGCGGCCGGGGCTTCGGTGGCCGCGGCCGGGGCCTGAGGGGCAGCCGCCGGGGCGCAGCCCGCCAGAAGCAGCGAGGCCAGCACCAGGGTGTAAATCACATAGGGGGCAAACTTGCGAAACATAATCCTCTTCTCCTTGAACTTGCTTTATCGGGTTAAAACAGATGCTTCAATCGGGCTTACAAGACGGATCGAACGGCATCACCTCCTTGCCAATGTGGTCGAGGTCATTCAAGACCCAGGGGGAAATGAAAAGCGAGACGGTTCACCCACCAGGGGCGGCTCGCTCAGCAGACAGGGGGGATCTATGGAGAGACCCGGAACGTTTTCGCACAATCAAGCCGACAGACAAAATCATACTAGTCTATTTTAACCTTATTTCAGCCACTGTCAACAACGGATACCGCCCGGCGCACCCGGCGCGGCCAGGGAGCCGGCTCTTCCGCCGAAGGCAGGGATTTCTTCGCTTATTTGAGCTTTCCATTTCTTAACAGGCAGCTCCCCACTGAATACCGCGCTCTACCGCTGCCGCGGCGGCGCGAATCGACGGAAGACATCTGGCGGCGCCCACGCTCATACGAGCTGCTCTTTCCCGGCGAAGCCGGGGGAGCCAACGATAGAAAATTCACCGCCTGCCGGGGAAGAGGCAATTCTGCAAGCTACTTGACAAACCGGTTAAGTGCTATATAATCAGAACAGCGTAGTTAGTTGGTGCGTCATACAAACAAAAGCAGCCGCATGAACAAAATCAAGATCTCCGACCAGGCCTTTGTACGCGAACAGAACACCTCGGTGGTGATGGATTACCTGCGCCTGTACGCCCCCCTCTCGCGGGCCGAACTGGCCGCCCGCAGCGGGCTGAACCGCAGCACCATCTCGGTCATCATCAACGACCTGATCGACCGCGGTTTTGTCCACGAAACCACCCGCCAGGACCCTACCATTGGGCGGCCAGGTTTGTTATTACAGTTCAATCCCGACGGCGGTTTTGCCATCGGCGTCGAGATCGGGGTTGATTTCATCAGCGTGGTGGTCACCAATTTTATCGCTGAGGTGCTGTGGCGCAAGTGCCAGACCAACCTGATGGGCCTGCCCCAGATCGAGATGATGCAGCGAGCCGAAGACCTGATTAGCGAAGCCATGGACTTCGGCCTGGGCCGGGGCCTGCGCGCCCTGGGCATTGGCGTGGGCGTGCCGGGCCTGGTGGACGCCCGCCAGGGCAAGCTGGTCTACGCCCCCAACCTGCAGTGGGCCGACCTGCCCATCCGCCTGATCTGGATGAGCCGCTATAACCTGCCGGTGTTCGTCGAAAACGAAGCCAACTGCGCCGCCCTGGGCGAGCATTTCTACGGCATCGCCCACGACGTGCAAAACCTGATCTACCTCAAAACCGGCGTAGGCCTGGGCGGGGGCATCCTGATCGACGGGCGCCTGTTCCGCGGCTCGCAGGGCTTCGGCGGCGAGGTGGGCCACACCAGCCTGTACTCCGATGGCCCGCAGTGCGGCTGCGGGCGGATAGGCTGCTGGGAAACCTACGTCAGCCCGCACGCCTTCCTCAGCCTGGTAGAGAAAAAGCTGGCCGGCGGAACCCCCAGCCGGCTGAGCGACCTGGCCGCCAGCGGCCCGGGCGATCCGGTCGATCCCTGCCAGGATCGCAGCGGCGCCCACGCCCTCAGCCTGGAAATGGTCGTCCAGGCCGCCGAGCAGAACGACCCCCTGGCCCTGGAGGCGATCCACGAAACCGCCCAACACCTGGGGGTGGGCATCGCCAACCTGATCAACACCTTCAACCCCGAGCTGATCGTCCTGGGCGGGGCGTTGGCTCAATTTACCCCCTGGTTAATCCCCGATATCGTCCACATGCTGCAAGGAGTCGTCCTGCCGCCGCTGCGCGAAGGCGTGCGGGTGGAAGCCTCGGTGCATGGGCTGGACGCCTCGGTGCTGGGCGCGATTGCGCTGGTGTTGAACAACATCGTACGCGAACCGCTGTACTCAATGGAGCGGTAAACGGAGCCATCGTCGCATAGAATCAAACTCTGAGCATAAAGGAGGCCCTAATCTCACCGACTTACCCTATCGCTTTCCGCTTTTGAAAGTCCATCCAAACGATTGAACCGACCTGTCATAACTAGAGGAGATCAAGAACATGAATAGCAAGTTCAGCCGCACCCTGTTCAGCCTGATGGGCCTGCTGGTTGTCGCCAGCATGCTGCTCACGGCCTGCGCCCCGGCCGCCACCCCGGCCCCGGCCCAGCCGGCCGCCCCGGCCCAGCCCGCCGCCGAGAAGATCAAAGTTGGCCTGTCTTTCTCCGACTTCGCCACCGAGCGCTGGAAAAACGAAGAGCAGCTGCTGCGCAAGATGTTGGAAGAAAAGGGATACGAAGTTCTGACCCAGGAAGCCAACCACGACGTTAAGCTGCAAAACGACCAGATCGACAACATGGTCAGCCAGGGCGTCAAGGCCCTGATCGTGATCGCTGAAGACGGCGACGCCATCGTTACCTCGGTCGATAAGGCCGCCGACGCCGGCGTGAAGGT
>CAYQDU010000379.1:0-2622 GCA_964416275.1 uncultured Anaerolinea sp.
CGCCCATACCGAAGCGCCTACCGCCGGGTCGATGATCCTGGCGGGCGTGCTGCTCAAGCTGGGCGCGTATGGCTTCCTGCGCCTGGTGCTGCCGCTCTACCCGGCTGAATCGCAGTATTACGCCGGGGCGCTGGCCTTCCTGGCGGTGATGGCGATCATCTTCGGGGCGTTGGCCTCCTATGGGCAGGATGACTTCAAGCGCCTGGTGGCCTATTCTTCGGTCAATCACATGGGCTTTGTAGTGCTGGGGATTGCCGCGGCCGCCTTTGTCTATAACAATCCTGAAATGAAAGAAAGCGCCAATATCGCCCTCAATGGGGCGGTCTTGCAGATGTTCAACCACGGCCTTTCGGCGGCTGGGATGTTCTTCCTGGTGGGCGTCATCTACGAGCGTACCCACACCCGCAACCTGAACGACTTTGGCGGGCTGTTCCCGCTCATCCCGGTGTACGGCGGCATCCTGATCTTTACCTCGATGGCCTCGTTGGGGCTGCCGGGGTTGAACGGGTTTGTGTCCGAGTTCCTGGTGGTGCGGGGAGCCTGGCCGATCTTCAGCCTGTACACCGCCCTGGCGATGATCGGGCTGTTCTTCACCGGGGCTTACATCTTGAAAGGGATCAAGCAGGTGCTGCATGGACCGCTCAACGAACATTGGGTGGGCCACGTGAGCGAAATCAACCGCCGCGAGTTATTCGTCATTGTGCCGCTGATGGCGCTGATCCTGTGGATTGGCGTATGGCCCAACTGGATTCTGAACGTGATCAACAAAGCCGTGGCGATGTGGTTCTAGGGCGCGGCTGCGCTTACGGAACGAGGTGAACCATGCAATTTCCGCTTCTGAGTTTCATTGTTTTTACACCCATCGTGGCGGGGCTGTTGATCTTGCTGATCCCGGCCGAGCGCAAGACCGAAGTGCGCATGGCGGCCCTGGCAGCCGGCGCGGTCGCCCTGGCGCTTTCGCTCTTCGCCTATTTCTCGTATAACGCGGCGCAGGGTGGGTATCAGTTCATCGAAAAGTACGCCTGGCTGCCAGCTCTGGGTATCTCGTATCACGTGGGCATCGACGGAATCAGCGCCCCGCTGGTGCTGCTCACCGGCGTGGTGATGTTCACCGGCGTGCTGATTTCGTGGGGCATCGACGACCGGCCGCGCGAGTTCTTCGCCTTTCTGTTCATCCTGGCGACCGGCGTGTACGGCGTGTTTGTGGCCCTCGACCTGTTCATGCTGTTCTTCTTCTACGAAATCGCCGTCTTCCCCATGTATCTGCTGATCTCGATCTGGGGCTGGAAGGTGACCCGCGAATACGCGGCCATGAAGCTGACCCTGTATCTGTTCATCGGTTCGGTCATCGCCCTGATCGGCGCGCTGGCAATGTACTTCACCGCCGGCTCGGCCCTGGGGGCCAACACCTTCGACATGCTCCAACTGGAGCATGCCGGCTTTAGCCCAGAATTCCAGCGTTTGTGGTTCCCGTTCGTGTTCTTCGGTTTTGCGGTTTTGGGCGGCATCTTCCCCTTCCACAACTGGAGCCCCGACGGTCACGTGGCTGCGCCAACCGCGGTTTCGATGTTCCACGCCGGGGTGCTGATGAAGCTGGGCGCCTTCGCCGCCTTGCGAGTGGGCATTATGCTCCTGCCGGAAGGAGCCAAGTTCCACATGCCCTGGATCATTCTGCTGACCCTGGTGAACGTGGTCTACGGGGCGTTCATCGCCAGCGTGCAAAACGACTTCAAATACGTCATTGGCTTCTCGTCGGTGTCGCACATGGGGTTGGTAGCGATGGGCTTCGCCACGTTGAGCAAACAGGGCATGCTGGGAGCCGGGCTGCAAATGTTCTCGCACGGCGTGATGACGGCTCTCTTCTTTGCCGTCGTCGGCATGGTATACGACCAGGCCCACACGCGTGAGATCCCACGCCTGGGAGGCGTGCGCAAGTACATGCCCCTGGTGACTATTGCGTTCATTGTCGGCGGCCTGGTGTCGATGGGAATGCCGGGCTTCTCCGGTTTCATCGCCGAGTTCCCCATTTTCATGGGCCTGTGGAGCGCCCAGCCGTATTACATCTTCTCGAATTACACCTGGATTGCCATCGTGGCGGCCCTGTCGATTGTGATTACCGCTTCGTACATCATCCGCATCATCGGCCAGGTCTTCTTTGGCCCGGTGCCGGAAGAGTTCGAGGGGCACCTGCACGATGTCAATACCCTGGATAAGGTGGCGCTGGTGTTCCTTTCGACCATTATGATCGCCATGGGCGTGTTCCCCAATCTGATTGTCCCGGTAGTGCAGTCGGGCGTGGACAACGTGATGCGTTTGCTGGGAGGCGTGTGATATGACTTTCAACCTGTTTGTACCGGTCTTGCCGCAACTCCTGCTCCTGGCGGTGGCGCTGCTGGTTTTGCTGCTTGACGTGATTCTGCCGAAAGAGCAGCAGCGCAACCTGGGTTGGGTGACGGCCGCGGGCATTTCCATCAGCATGCTGATCTTGCTGCCCTTTGCGCCCAGCCAGGAGATCATTCTGGCCTGGGGGGGGATGGTGCAGTATGATTGGATGAGCTTCGTCTTTACCCTGCTGTTTATGTTTGGGGCGGCCATCACCGCCCTGCTGGCGATGGATTACCC
>CAYQDU010000380.1:0-2556 GCA_964416275.1 uncultured Anaerolinea sp.
CGCCCACCCCGGGCGTTCCGCCCGCCCGCCAGGAATCCCAAAAGACCTACCTGCCGGTGGTCGTCCGGCATAACGGCGCCGGGCTGGTGACCACGATAACGCCCGAGCTGGGCGGCGTGGTCACATCGGCCGGGCAGGAGATGCAGGTGGTCTTCCGCCCCAACGGCCTGCCCGCCGCCCTGACCGCCGGCATTACCCCCGCCGCCACTGGCCTGCCCGCCAACTGGCTGCTGCTCGGCCCCCGGCTGAGCCTGCAAGCCCAGTGGGCCGCCCGCTGGACCGCCGGGAGCCAATCCGTCAGCCGGCTGGACCCCGCCGCCGTGCCGCTCCTGCATCCGGGCGGCAAACCCATCCCCCAGGCGTCGCGCTATTGGGCCCAGGTGCGCATTCCGCTCAGCGCCGGACTGGCCGCCAACCCGCACCTGGCGATTGCCCGCAAAGTGTCGCCGGATAGCAAGTGGGAGTTATTGGCGACCCAGGTCGATGTGCAGCAACAGGTCGCCAGCGCGGAGACCGATACGACCGGTGTCTTCGCCCTGGTGGAAAACCTGTCCCTGCGCGAGAATGCCCAACCCTCGCGCCAGGTGACCCTGGCCGGCGCCGAGATCGGCAGCGCCGAGATCGGCGACGCCGCCATCGTCGACGACCTGGATGGGGCGCCGAAGTTTGAGCGCTACGAGCACGACGGCAGCCTGAACTACTGGTGGGGCTTTACCAATTCAGATACCTGGCAGAACCATGCCTGGTGGACCTGGAACCGCTCGGACTTCGAGCCGCTGCAGCCGCTGACCGCACCCTGGAACTGGGCCTACTGGCGGCCGGCGCTGCCCCAGGCCGGGTATTACTATGTCATGGCCTGGATCCCCAGCAACAACGCCTCCACCCGCGGCGCCACCTACAAGATCCAGCATGCCGGGCTGGTGGACCAGGCGCTGGTCAACCAGTATACCGTGAACGGCAGCTGGGCCCCCCTGGGCGTGCAGGGGTATTATTTTGCCGCCGATGGCAGCGAATCGGTCTACCTGGATGACGTCGTGCCGGAACAGGCCCAGACGGGTTCCCAGGTCGGCTATGATGCGGTGCAGTTTATTTACGCCGGGCAGACCCCACCCCCGCTGCTGGACATCGAGCCGCCGGTCATCCACAGCGTGGACCGCTGGCTGAGCAATGGACGGGTCAACCTCCAGGCCCACGTCACCGACAACGTGGCCGTGGCCGAGGTGACCCTGGTCTTTAACGGCCAGCAGATCACCATGACCGCCATCGGTGGGGATTTATATGAAGCCACGGTAGACGTACCGTTGGCGCAGTTCAGCAACTATACCGTGGTGGCAGTGGACACCTCCGGCAACGTCGCCACCTTCCCGCCCAGCGCCAACTTGAAAGTGGGCCCCTATAACTCTTACAAATTTGGGCTGCACAATGTGAATTGCCGCAGCGCGAATAATACGTGTCCCGACCCGAACCCACCATCTTCCGGTGGTGCGAATGACCCGGTAGCCACCGACCCCACCCTGGGCAACTTCGCCCATGACCTGCAGGATTACCAGGTGCAGGGCATCGGCGGGGCCGATATCCTCATCGCCCGCACCTACAACGCCGCCCCCAACGAAGTCCAGGGCGTGATCCGCTACACCGCCTCCGGCGAAAGCGTGCAGGAGCAGCCCTACCGGGTGCACCCCGAGCCGTTCGGCCCCGGCTGGACCTTCCTGCCCAGCCTGCTGCCGATGGACAACGACCTGCTGCACGGCGCCCAGGTGCGCTATGCCGACGGCCATACCGCCGATTTTGCCCGCTCTGGCAGCGGCTTTACCCCCCAGCAGACGCGCATCTACGAGACCCTGCAGGTCGAGGGCGCCGGGTACGTGCTCACCTACCAGGACCTGACCGCCTGGCACTTCGACGACGCCGGCAAGCCGCTGCGCTTCACCGACCGCAACGGGCAGGCCGTCACCCTGACCTACACCGGCGAGCAGCTAACGCGCATGGACAACAGTGCCGGGCGCTGGGCGCGCTTCGAGTACAACGGCGAGGGGCTGGTCAGCGATGTGTATGCCCCCGAGGGCGTGCACCTGCACTATGCCTATACGGATGGGCGGCTGAGCGCCTACACCGACGCCCGCGGCCAGACCTGGCAGTACGCCTACCAGGACGGCCGCCTGGCGAGCCTGACCAACCCGGACGGCCACCCGGCCCTGCGCATGCGCTACGACGAGCTGGGCCGTACCACCTACCAGGCCATCGGCGCCAGCGCCGCCACCCACTTCACCTACGACGTAGCCGGGCGCACCACCAGCATGGCCGACGCCTACGGCACCGCCAGCGTGCATGTCTATGATGACCAGTGGCGCCTGGTCGAGGTGCGCAACCCGGATGGCAGCGAGTTCTACCGCTACGACGCGCGCGACCAGCGCATTTATATGAAGGACCGCCTGGGGAATGAATGGCAGTATACCTATGACGACCACGGCCACCGCCTGAGCGAGCGCGGCCCGCTGGGCTGGAGCCGCACCTGGGTCTATAACAGCCTGGGGCTGCCCACCAGCCTGACCGAGC
>CAYQDU010000381.1:0-2534 GCA_964416275.1 uncultured Anaerolinea sp.
TTCTCCCGCCCGCAGGGGTTGACCATCGTTCCCCCCGGCGCCACCCTCGACGCCTACGCCAAGATTCTGACCAAGCCTTCGCCCAACCCGGTCACGTTTTGGCAGCTTCTACGCAACAGCCTGCTGGTGGCGGGCGGCACGGCCCTACTGTCGGTAATCATCGGCACTTCGGCGGCTTATGCCTTCTCGCGCCTGCTGTTTCCGGGGCGGCGGCTGGGCATGTTGGGCTTCGTGCTGGTGCTGATGATTCCGCCCGGCGGCACGCTGGCCCCGCTGTTCGTGCTGCTCAACGCGGTAGGCATTCGCAACACCTTATGGGGGCTGGCGGTGGCGTTCACTTCCACCGCCCTGCCCTTCGCCATCTGGAACATGAAGGGCTTTATCGATTCGCTGCCCTACGACCTGGAAGAAGCGGCCCAGATCGACGGGGCCAGCCGGGCGCAGGGCTTTATCCGCGTGATCCTGCCGCTGGCCGTGCCGGGCATCGCCGTAACGGCCCTGTGGGGTTTCCTCACCGGCTGGTCGGAGTTCATCCTCTCGTGGACGTTCCTCAACGATCCGTCCACCTTCACCCTGCCAATGGTGCTGCGCGGCATGGTGGGGCAGTACGCCTCCGGTACGCCCTGGTCGCAATTTTCGGCCATGGCGATCCTGATCTCGATCCCGCCGATCATCATCTTCTTCTTCTTGCAGCGCTACCTGGTCAGCGGGCTGGCGGTGGGCGGAGTGAAAGGATAGCTCAATAATTCGGATACAGCCCGCCGGTGGCCTCCAGCCAATCGACGATCTTTTCCACCGCAGCCGGGATGTCGTTATCCGATACATCCACCTCCAGCGTGGGCAGGATTGACTCGCCCACCAGGCGGCGCATCAAGACCTGCTCACGGCGAAACGCGTCCAGGTCGTCATATTGGTCGGGCTTGCCCGAAACTTTCAGCCGCTCCTGGCGAGCGGCGGCGAATGAAGCTTCAGAGCGAGTACAGAACACCAGCCGGAAGCCTATCGGGGCCAGGCGCTGCTCCAGCCAGGCGAAGGCATAATCCTTCTGGTAATGGGTCAGTTGGTAGGCGCGAGTTGAGATGTGAAAGCGGTCTACGATCCACGAATAATAGCGCTGCAGTTCGAACATTCGGGCCCAGGTGTGGTACGTCTCCATCATTAGCGCTTCTTCTTGCGGCTCGAAGTTGATCGGCCCCCGGCCCCAGGGGAAATCGGTGAAGCTGCACCATTCAGCCGAGATCAGCGGGGCGTGGTAGCGATACTTGCGCGGCCCAACGGCGCGGGGATGCTCGTTGAGCGCAAAGGCGATCTCGGTCTTGAACGTCAGCCGGGTGCCTTCCAGGATGACTTTGGGACAAAGTTTGGATGACGACATAGCTTTTTCTCCTGAAACGATGTGCGGGCGGCTCAATCCAGGGCCGCCCGCACATCATCATACCTGAAAATCCGACTTTGTCGGTACCATCTCACTGAAACGTGGCGTCGCCTATGGCGCTCTTCAAGCGCCCAAAAAGAGAACCGGGGGATTTTGTCGCACTCCGTGCGACAAAATCCCCCGGTAAACATCATTCCTGGCGAGCTTCGCTCGCCAGTCACCTCCACCCCGGTGGCATGGGGCGCTGCCCCCGCCGTGGGCGGAAGAGCCAAATTATTTCATGCGCCGCAGCCGCAGGCTGTTGCTGACCACAAACACGCTGCTGAAGGCCATGGCCCCGGCGGCCAGCATGGGGTTGAGCAGCCCGGCCGCCGCCGCCGGGATCAAGATCACGTTGTAGAAGAAAGCCCAAAACAGGTTTTGCTGAATGGTACGCAGCGTTTGCCGCGACAGGCGAATGGCGCGCGCCACGCCGCGCAGATCGCCGCTCATCAGCACCACCGGCGCAGCGGCCATCGCCACATCCGTCCCCGTGCCGATGGCAATGCCCACCTCAGCCTGGGCCAACGCCGGAGCGTCGTTGATGCCGTCGCCCACCATCGCCGTCACCTGCCCGGCTTCTTGCAGCTTCTTCACTTCGGCCGCCTTATCGCCGGGCAGCACTTCGGCCAGGGTCGTATCCACGTTCACCTGGCGGGCGATGGCTTCGGCGGTCTGGCGGTTATCGCCGGTAATCATCGCCACCTTCAGCCCCATCTGGTGCAGGGCAGCAATGGCCTCGGATGAGCCTTCCTTCACCGTATCGGCCACGCCGATCACCCCCTGCGGCGCGCCGTCTACCGCCACGAAGATGGCCGTTTTGGCCTCGGCCTGCAGGCGTTCGGCGGCAGCCTGCAAGTCGCCCAGGGGCAGGCCGGCCTCGGTCAGCATCCGCAGGTTGCCCACCCACACGCTGCGCCCATTCGCCTCGGCCTGCACGCCATAGCCCACCCGCGCCTGAAAAGCCTGCGGATCGCTCAGGTTCAGGCCGCGCTCTCCGGCCTCGGCCAGGATGGCTTCGCCCAGGGGATGCTCAGAGCCTTTTTCCACCGAGGACGCCAGCCGCAGCAGTTCGGCCTCGTCCAGGCCCGCGCTGTGGCTGATCACCACGTCGGTGACG
>CAYQDU010000382.1:0-2531 GCA_964416275.1 uncultured Anaerolinea sp.
CCCCAGCTGCAGGTCGGTCAGCGCGCCGGGGTCGATATAGAAGTTGGTGTTGGACACATCGAAGAAGATGTTATCGGCGCAGGCCACTTCCAGGCGGGCGCTGCTGAAGTTCTGGTTGGGCAGCGTCACCACCTGGGCGCCGTCGTTGGGCGTGCCGGCGGCCAGCACGTACGGGTAGCTCAGCCCGCCATCCTGGGAGAGCTTGAGATCGACCCGGGTGCAATTGACCGGGGCGGCGGCGGTGTTGGCCACATCCCAGGTGACGGTATGGCGTTGGGCGGCCGACCAGGCCAGCACGCCGTTGGGGGCCGTGACCTTGAACGGCCCGGCGCCGGCGGTGACGGCCACGCTGTAGCGGGCGTTACTGACGCCCCCGCCGCCGGGTTGGTTATCGCGCACCGTCAGGCGGAAGTTGAGCGTCTGGGCGGAGGCGGGCAGGATCTCGCCGATGCTGGTGGTGTTGTTGAGGATATCGGACAGGCGCGGGAAGATACGGAACGGCTCGCTGGTGGGGCTGAAGTTGCGGAAGTGCGGCGGGGTCACATAGCCGCCCACGGGCGGCGGCGGGCCGGGATTGCCCAGGTTGAACTGCTCCCAATAATAGGTCAGCGGGTCGCCGTCAGGGTCCGTGGCGGCGCCGGTCAGCACAAAGGGGGTCTGGTAGGGAATGGTGTAGCCGTCGCTGCCCGCCGTGATCACGGGGGGCTGGTTGCCGGTGGCGGTGGTGACCGGGCAGGTGCTGCCGTAGGAGGCGCTGATATAGGCCGTGATCTGGTCAAAGCTGATGCCGTGGAAATACGGGTCGCTGTGGGGCTGCAGGTCTTGCGCGGAGCAGATGCCGGCGTAGGCCATGATGGTCGAGCCGCTGCCAGGCTCGTAGGCCTCGGGCGACGGGCGGTTTCCGATACAAGCGCCGCTGGTGCCGTTGAAGGTGTGGTCGGCATTAAACTGGTGGCCGATCTCGTGCGCCACGAAGTCGACCCAGAAGGCGTCGCCCACCGGGGCGCTTTGCCCGGTGACGCCCTGGGCTTTCAAGCTGGCCCGGCAGGACACGCCCAGGCCGGCCACCCCGCCCCCGCCGGTGCTGAAGACGTGCCCGATATCGTAATTGGCGCTGCCGATCACGGCGTCCAGGTTGGCCTGGTTCTGGTTCAACATTTGGCCGCCATCGAAGTTCGAGTAGGGATCGGTGTTGGGGTCGGTGTAGACCACCAGGTTGTTGTTGGCCACCAGCAGCATGCGCACCGCCACTTCCTGCTCGTAGATGGCGTTGACGCGGTTCATAGCGGTGGCGATGGCCGCCTGGCCCAGCAGCAGCGTGCCGCCGTGGAAGAGGGTGTACTCGCCGGTGGCGGCCACGGCGATGCGATAGGTGCGCAGCTGCGTGCCGAAAGAGGTGCTGGCGGCAGCCAGGGCAGCCCGAGCGGCGGCATCCTGCGGCGGGCGGACCGGGGGCAGCTCGGGCAGGCGCAGGGCGGGGTCGGCCTGCAGGTCGGTTTTGTGGTAGGCCACGTAGACATCGTCGCGGCCCGGGTAGAGCGGGTCGATAAAGACCGCCCCGGCCGGGCGCAGCAGCATGGCATGGAAACCCTGCGGGGTCAGGTCCAGGCGAACGCTGGCCTGGGGGTCGTCCAGGCCGCGCCCGGCGTAGGTCTTGATCTGGGGGAATTTGGCCGCCAGCTCGGGGGCCATCACCGGCGACTCGACGATGTTGAAGCGCTGGGTGGAGCCATCGGGCATAGGCAGGGCCAGCTCGAAGCCGGGCTGGCGGCCGGCGGCGCCCAGTCGCTCCAGCGGGGCCTGGGCCAACAGGCCGTGCATGGCGGGCACATCCAGGCGCAGGTAGCGCCCCTGGCGGACGTCGATCTGGGGGGCAGCCGCGCCGGACTGGCGCAGGGCCGCCAGGCTGAGGTCCTGCCAGGGCGGCGCGGGCTGCGCCCCCTGGCCCGCCGCCAGGCGATAGGAAGCCGCCCAGGCCAGGGCGGCCAACGACAGGTAAAGCGCCAGCTTGAGAGATAAACGAGCACGCATGAGGGGGGGTCCTTGGGGGTTGAATAAGCCAGGCAGACGGCTCTTCAGGGTGCGCCTGGGGAGGAGGGAATAATTGGGTAAATTATGACATATGGGGGTGTGTTTGTCAAATTAGAAAGGGAGGGCATTTTGTCTTGAACCGGGATTTTCAGGATGAAGGGATGGGCAGGATTTTGGAATGCCGCGTGACTGGGGGCGCGCCCTAATCCGGGTCATCCCACTTGTCTTGAACCAGGATTTTCAGGATGAAAGGATGGCCAGGATTTTGGAACGCCGCGTACCGAGGAGCTACTCCTAATCCGGGTAATCCCCACTGTCTTGAACCAGGATTTTCAGGATGAAAGGATGGGCAGGATTTTGGAATGCCGCCCGCCGAGGCGCGCCCCATAATCCTGGTAATCCTTTCATCCGATAAATCCCAGTTCAGACTATTCCCAGCCCCCCTCGTGATACAATGCCTGCATCGATCAGGTGAACATGACAAAAGGCTATATCCTCAG
>CAYQDU010000383.1:0-2527 GCA_964416275.1 uncultured Anaerolinea sp.
CTACCGGCCCAGCTGCATTTGTACCTGCCGGTGGTCCAGCATTAGGCGGGCGGGCGCCGCCTCAAAACACTCCCAAAATTCTCTATTTAGCCCGGGGGCTGTCCCAAAAGGTTCTTTTGGGACAGCCCCCGTCCCGCAGTTACTGCTGGACCACCGGCAGGTACAGGCTGGCCAGCACGTGGATCAACACGCTGGCGCTGGTGCTGGCGCCGTCGTCGTCGGTGACGGTGAGCATGGCGGTGTAGTCGCCGGGGCGGGTGTAGGTGTGGCGAGGGGCCAGCGTGCTGGCTGTGCCGCCATCCCCAAAGCTCCAGGCGATGGTGTGGGTGTCGGCGCTGCCGGGATCGCTGAAGCTGCCCTGGAAGCTGAAGGGCAGCCCGGCCACGATCGTGCCGTCCTGGCCGGCGCTGACCTGCGGGGCGGCGTTGGCCACGCTCACCGGCTGGGCGACCCGGCTGGACAGCCCGTTGGTGCTGGTGACGGTCAGGGTGACGGTGAAGATGCCGTTATCGGCGTAGGTGTGCGTGGTGGTGATCGCGCCGGCGCTCAGCACCCCCGCGGCGCGGGTGCCATCGCCAAAGCTCCAGGCGGCGCTCAGGCCCCCCGCACCGGCCGCCGGCGGGGGCAGGCTCTCCGGGAAGCGGTTGATGATCCGGTAGCTGCCGTGGAAGGTGAGTGGGGCGCCTTCCACACTCCCGGCCGGCGCCGCGCCCAGCTCGACCTGCGGGGCGGCGTACAGGATGGTGGCGGCGGAGGCGTGGTTATCGGCCGGGGCGATCTCGGCCTGTGCGGAGCTGACCTCCGCCCGGGCCTCAAAGGGAGAGCCGCCCGCCGCGCCGGGCGCCACGCTGCCGGTGAGGGTGATCTGGCTGGTGGCGCCGGGGGCCAGGGTGGGCAGCTGCCAGGCGCCGGTTCCGGCCGGCACCACGCCGGGGGTATAGCTCTGCCCGCCCAGACTGAACGAC
This sequence comes from uncultured Anaerolinea sp., assembly GCA_964416275.1. Classification (GTDB taxonomy): domain Bacteria; phylum Chloroflexota; class Anaerolineae; order Anaerolineales; family UBA4823; genus RBG-16-57-11. Next base: position 966 of record CAYQDU010000383.1, read on the forward strand.
AGCGGCAGCGTGACGCTGATCAGCCCGGAGGTGGCGAACTGGCTGCCGGCGTTGGTCACGCTCAGCGTATAGGTGAGCGGGTCGCCGGGGAACAGCGCGCTGGGGTGGGCCAGCAGCCCGAGGCGCAGATCGACCGGCACATCCAGCGGGGTGGTATCGCTGGCGGTGTTGTCGGTGGGGAACAGGTCACTGCCGTTGGCACCATCGTCGCCCAGGACGGCGGTGTTGCTGAGCTGGCTGGCCCCGGCCGCCACCAGGCTGTCCACCTGCACGGTAAAGGTGAGGCTGTCGCTGCTGCCGGCGGCCAGGCCGCCGCCGATGGGGATGATGCAGCGGCTGCCGGCGCTGGCATCCGGCGTGCAGCTCCAGCCGGGGGCGGAGGCGGCCGGGATGAAGGTGCTGCCCAACGGGACGGTCTCGGTGAGCACCACACCGCTGGCCGCCTGGGGGCCGGTGTTGGTGTAGCTCAGAGTGTAGGTGATCAGGTCGCCGGGGGCGGCGCTGATCCCCCCGTCACTTTTGCCCAGCACCAGGTCAGGGTGATAGGGCGTTCCCTCCAGGCGGAAAGCCAGGCTCGATACGACACCATAATTGACGCAGGCTGTACCCTGGCCCCAAGCGCCCCCGGGGTTGCACTGCACCGCCGTCCCCCCCCATTCGGTGAAGGAACCGTTCCAATACCACTCGTTATCGGAGCTAACGTTCAGCGATGGATAAAAGAACACCCACCAGTGGCCGGGCGGCAGGTGCAGCGGCGTCGCCAGGTTCAGCACCGCATTCATGTCTGCCGACACCTGCGGGTTGCCGGGCGGCAGGGAAATCGTCCAGTGCGACGTGTCGTCACCGGGCCGGCCGCTCGGGCGGCCGCCGGCATCGGGATAGATGTACCAGTGCAGCATACTGGCGTTCGCCAGGTTGATGTACGATAAAAGCCCATACACCGTGATGGTGCTGATGTCCCAGGGAACCGTGTTCTGAAAGTCGTCTGCCGCGTAGACGTCATAGTCGTTATAGGTACTTTCGAAATCCTGGGAGCGGCTGCCAGCGTTGGAATTGCGGGGCTGTTCCCACAGCACCAGCCCGGTGGAGGCTGCGACCTGGGCGGCTGTCGCCGACAGGGCACCTGTCGCGGCATAAAGGCCGGCGGCGGGCCGCGGCGGGTCCGGCTCTTGGGCGCGGGCCGGCGCGGCCGGGGCGGCCAGCAGGCTAAAGACGATGATCCAGGCTGCCAGCGCGTTGAATAGACTCTTTGAAACCATTGGATGCTCCTTTCACTAATCCCTATCCACCTGATGCGGGAAGGCAGCATAGACGCGAGAAAATCCCTGCAACCAGGTGCTGATCCCCATACCGGCTGGAGGCCGGGGGGTTATATTCATCTATCGGAGAAACCTATAAAAATTAGTCTACGGAAGAGCTGAAAAGGTGCCGGTAATATACCGGAAAACGGGTGGGGAATCAAGAGGCGGGTACAGGCGCAAAATGAGTTCGTTTCATATCCCCCGGCAGCCCCAGCGCATCCCAGTTTCCAAAGTCACCGCCTGCTGCCAATCCGCGTTCAT
>CAYQDU010000384.1:0-2519 GCA_964416275.1 uncultured Anaerolinea sp.
GATCATCCCGGCGGCGGGGTTGGCGTTGCTGTACCCAAAGTCGGCCTGCAGGTTGGTCTGGTTGGCGGCCACGCTCACCGCGCGCGGCGAGCTGCTGCCCGGGGACAGGGCCAGCCCGGCCGGCAGCCCACTGCTGACGGCGACGGTGTAATCGCCGGGGAACAGGCGCGGGAAGAGGTAGCGCCCATCTGCGCCGGTGTAGCTGGTGGCCACCAGGGAGCCGCCGCTGTTATACAGGCTGACCTGCAGGTTGGGCAGCCCCGGCTCGCCGGCATCCTGCACGCCATCACCGTCCACATCCAGCCAGGCGAAATCGCCAATCGCCGCGCTGGGCTGGGCGACCGTATCGCTGGTGGAAGCAGTGCGCGGCGTGCTCTGCTGGGCGCTGCTGACCGAGGCGGTGTTATCGATGCTGGCCAGCGCGCTGGGGTTGTTCACCGTAACGCTGAACTGGACCGTCATCACCTGGCCGGGCGGGAGGCCAAACCCATCCGCCGCCAGCACCAGCGCGCTGGGCACACCGTTGGATAGGTCGGGGTTGGTCCCGCCGGGCAGGTTGTCTCTGCTGCGGGGGGTGACGGTGGTGGTGGCAATCTGGAAGTTGTCTACGGCGGCATAGTCACCGGTGCCCCCATCGAAGTTGACGGCGCGGACCCGAACCCGGGTGGTAGCCGTAGCCCAGGGAGTGATATCGAAGCTAAATGGATTCGGGTTGCTCGAGCTAACGCCGTCTTCGGTAAAGACATTGGTCCAGGTGGAGCCATTATTCGCGGAGACATCCACGTATAGCTTGTCGTCCGCTGCAATCGCCCCCACCCTCTGCCAGTTGAAGGATAGGGTCGCGTTGGTGACGCCTGCCAAGTTGGCGGCGCGAGAAATCCAGTAGTCCGATCCGGGGGTATAGGCCTGGCCGTTGATGCGGAAGCGAAGCCATCTGTTGGTCCCAGAGATCGTGATCAAACCGGCGGTGGCTGAGTCCCCTGATTCCGCCCCGCCCTCGGTCCAATTTCCGTTCCAGTTCGCGGTGCCATTATTGTTGGTGTAGGATTGGGCACTGAACTGGTCCAGGTAGGTGGCGGAAGAGACCGCGTAGCCGGTGGCTACGGTGCTTTGGGCCACGTAGGTGGTTCCGGCGGGCAGCGGGTCGCTGACCACGATGCCGGTGTGGTTGGCGGTGGTGTTGTTGCGCACCTGCAGGGTGTACTGGATCGTCCCACCGGGCTGAACGGCGCCGCCGGCGCTGGAGGTCTTGGAGATAGAGAGGGCCGGGAACTGGTAGCCAAAGTCGACGTCGCTGCGCTGCTGGCCGCCGGCCAGGCTGAAGCTGGCGCGGTTAACCGTGCCGGCGCCGTCCAGGTCATAGGTGGCCGTGGCGCCGGTGATAGGAGTGCCCTGGGTGCGCACGACGTACGTGCCGGCGGACAGGCCGGTGAAGCTGTAGTAACCGCTGGCGTTGGTGAGGGTGCTGGGCTCGTTGGCGTCTACCACGCCATCATTGTCCAGGTCGATCCACACCTGGACGCCGCCAATGCCGGCTTCACCGGTATCCTGGGCGCCGTTGGCGTTGATGTCATTCCAAACGAAGTCGCCGAAGGAGGCCCCGGCGGCGGCGCCGAAATCGGCGTTGTTGAACCCGGCCACCGCCGTCAGCGACAGCGGGTCGGGGGTGGTGGTCACAAAGCCGGCCGGCAGGCCGCTCTGGTCCAGGTCGACCTGGTACAGCCCGCTGGGCAGGTTGCTGAGCAGGTACTGCCCGCCGTTGGCAGTCAGCACCGAGAAGGTGAGGTTATCGGCGCTGGTGGCCAGGCTGCCGTCTTTGCCGGCCCAGGTCAGGTTGACGGCCACGCCATCCAGGCCGTTCTCGCCGGGGTCCTGGGCGGCGTTGTAGTTGGTGTCGTTCCACACCCGGTCGCCGATCGATGCCGGACCAATATAGCCAAAATCGGCGTTCCAGTAAGGTTTGTTGGCCGCGCTCAGCATGACCGTGTGCCGGTTATCGCAGGTTGGGCCGCCGGGGCAGCCGCCGTCGGGGTCGCCGGACTGGGTCAGCCCGGCCGGCAGGCTGGCCGTATCGACGATAACGGTGTAGGTGCTGCCCTCGTTGAGACCGGTAAAGGTGTACTGGCCGTTGGCGCCGGTAATTTTGGAGGGGCAGGTGCTGGCCGGGTTACAGATGCCATCCGAGAGGATCACTTTCACACCGGACAGGCCCGGTTCGCCCGCATCCGGCTGGCCGTTGGCATTCAGGTCCAGCCACACCAGGTCGCCGATCTTTTCGGGCGGGGCAATCTTGATCGCCACATTGGGGGTGTAGGCCAGGTCCAGCCCGGAGATGTTGGCTTCATTCTTGATGGCGGTGCCGGAGGGGAGGCTGGCGCCGATCTGGACGCGGAAGGTGATCAGAAAACGGCCTTCGATGGGCAGGGTCTTGCCGATCAGCAGCCCGCCGCCATCCAACGGGAAGGGGGTGCCGGAGGTATCGTCGGGGACGGCCGCCAGGTCCAGGCGGGTGCTGCCGG
>CAYQDU010000385.1:0-2509 GCA_964416275.1 uncultured Anaerolinea sp.
GATATTGTTGGCCATGAACTGGTCCACCGTCATGGCCACGTTGGCCAGTAGTTGGGCGTAGGCCTCCATCTGCTTGATGCTCGAATCGACGATCGCCATGTAGCTGCCCTTGATCAGGTCGGCCACGAAGGTGGGGAAGGCCACCGCATTGAGCGTATCGCGCGTGATGCGGGCGACCTGGTTGACAGCCCGCGGGCTGAACTCCTCGGCCTCGGGCGGCGGGGGCTGCTGCTGGCGCGGGCCGGCGGCTGCGGCGGCCAGTGGGGCAAGCACCGTATGGCGCAGCATGGGCGTCTGGCCCAGCTTGAGCGACCGCGCCCAATCATCCTGCACCAGCGCCGCGCTGTAGGCGGCGATCTTTACCAGGTTGTGAGCCATTGCTTTGCGTTGTTTCTCGGGCAGGCTGAGAAAGGACGGGCTCGATTCGAGTAGGGCCTGCACCTGGCTGCGGACCAGCTTGAGCACCGCCGGGCTGGGGCGGATGCCCTCCGGGGAGGGCTCCGCACCATACGGTCCGGGCAGGACGTCAAAGGCTGTACTGGGGATAGGCTGGCTCATAAGTCCTCGATCCTCGCTGTCTGGTACCGTCAGGGCCTGGCCCCGCTGGGGGGCGTGGCGGGGGTAGTGGTGCCCGCCGGTGAAGCTGCGCCGGTGGCTGGCGTTTCAGTAGTCGCTGGTGTTCTACTTGCCGGTGCGGCGGCTCCAGTGGTGGGTGGCGCTCCGGTAGGAGCCGATGCTCCCGTAGGGGCCGGCGTTCTACTCGCCGGTGCGGGGGCTCCGGTGGTGGGGGGCGCACCTGTGGCCGGTGCTCCTGTAGGGGCTGATGTACCGGTGGGGGGCGGCGTTCTACTCGCCGGTGCGGGGGCCCTGGTAGTGGGGGGCGCACCCGTGGCCGGCGGTGCACCACCGGCCGGCACCTCAACCCCAGCGCCTCTGCCCTCGCCCTCCACATAGCGCCTGATCTGTGGGGCAGTCGGCGCGCTGGGGGCCAGCGGCTGGCGGGTCACTCCGGTCAGCGGTGTATCTACCCCTGGTTGCGGGCGGGCGCTTTCGGCCGGGCGCGGGCGCGGCTGCGGTGGGGTTACCGTCCCGCCCCACGGGACGGTCTCGCCGCTGCTGCCCACCGGGGTGTTGGCCTCGGGCACGGCCGTGTTGCCCTGGATGGTGCGCAGCGTCCCCGTGTTGGCGAAGCGTTCCACCGGGAAATAATCGCTCTTGAAATGGATCTCTACCTCGCTGGTCAGGTCGGTGCTGGTGTTGATCTCGGCCTCACTGGAGCCGCGTGTCGAGCTGACATAAGCAATGGAGGTGGAGGCCGAGGCCGACCACGGGCCGTAGCCAAAGGAGCCGGCTACCGACGAGCGGAAGTCGAAATCGCTGGCGTGCTCCTCTTTGGCCCGGTCGGTGGTGTCGATGTGGAAGCCCATCGTGGCGCGTAGCTTGCCACCGGTGACCACAATCCGGTTGACGCCCATCAGCACCAACGTCGAGAGCAGCTGCAGGCGTGATTCGGCCAGCTTGCGCCGCGCCGCCGGCACCAGCTTCTCCTCGATGCTGCTCTCGTCCAGGCTGACACTTTCGGACAGGTTCAGGTCGAGCTGGAAGTTGGGCGCCGGGCGCTCGCCGGCGTCATCCCGTGGGACGGCCTTCACCTCGCTGCCATCGTGTTCGATCTGGATGTGTTCGGGGTAGCGGCTGGCCAGGTAATCGCGTGCCTGGTTGTCGGTGATGTTATCGGCCATGAACTGGTCCACCGTCTTGCTGACGTTGTTGAGCAGCATGATATAGGCTTCCATGTTGCGGATGGAAGACTGGGTGATGGCGTCGAAGGTACCGCGGATCAGGTCGGCCACAAAGGTGGGGAAGGCCACCGCCCGCAGCGTGTCCTGGGTGACGCGTGCAATCTGGTTGGCGGCTGCCGGGCGGAAGGTCTCACCGGCCGACGCGAATGTTTTGGCGGCCGGGGCTCGGTAGACCTGACGCTGGCGCAGCACCGGCTGCTGGCCCAGGCGGGTCGACTGGTTGCACACCTCGCGCGCCAGCTCGGCCGTGTAGGTGGCTACCCGGGCCATACCCTGCTCCAGCTCCTGGCGCTTGTCCTGGCTCAGCTCATAGAAGGCTGGGGTGGCCATCAGCAGCGCGTGGACTTGGCTGTGAGCCAGCGCGGCCAGCTGTGGGTCGGGCCGGCGGGCGGGTGAGCGGGGGGCCGGATAGGCGGTCATTGCGCCTCCATGCGCTGCGGCTCCCGGCCCAGGGCGGCCAGCCAGGCCGCCGCCCAGGTAAAGACCGGTGAGCCAGGCGGGATCAGCGGGCGGGTAGGGGCCGTGTCTTTAAGCTGGGGAATGGCCGAGGCCAGCCAGTTGAACAGCCGGATGCCATTTTGTCCCAGCGCCACCAGGCGTTGAATATCGGGCGCCTGGTCGCCCAGGATCTTTTGCAGTGTGTCCCAGAAATCGCGTCCGCCAAACAAGCCCTGGATGGTCGGGTCGGCCAGCAGGGCGATGGCAGC